>JAUIIC010000240.1 GCA_030431935.1 Alphaproteobacteria bacterium
GGACGGGCACGTGACCGAGGGCACCTCGAACAACGCCTATATCGTGAAGGGCGGCAAGATCGTCACGCGCCACCTGGGCACCGAGATCCTGCACGGGATCACCCGGAACGCGGTGCTGCGCTTTGCCCGCGAGGCGCAGATGGAAGTGGAAGAGCGCCCCTTCACCATCGAAGAGGCGCAGGCGGCGGATGAGGCTTTCGTGACATCGGCCACCACCTTCGTCATGCCGGTGGTATCCATCGACGGCGCCACCGTGGGCGCGGGCACGCCCGGGCCCGTCGCCCGGCGCCTGCGCGAGATTTATATCGATGAAAGCCGCAAGGCCGCCGTCTGAGGCGCGTCAGCCCGGCGAATGGCGGATGACGAGGCAACCGGCGTCGGGGTCGAACTTGATCTCGGGGCCGGTCCAGACCTGAAGCGCGTCGGGGCTTTCGAACCCGGCACACAGGCGATAGCCGGTGTCCGACAGCCGGTCATAGACATAGGCCGCGCCCGTGTAGGGATCGGCGTAGCGGTCGGCGATGTGGCAGACATCGGTTTCCGTCAGGGCGCCGGGCAGGGCGCCGCCCGCCGCGTCCGACAGGCAGGCGACCTGCCGTTCCAGTTGCATCAGGTCGGCATGGCGCTGCTGGTCGCGCTTTTCCATTCGGCCCTGCGTGGGGCCGCCCACCGCCCATAGCCCAAGCCCCACGGCGGCGGCTACAAGCGCCGCCAGGGCCAGCGTCGCGGTCGCGTCAGCGCGCATCGGGCCGGTCCGCCAGTTCGCCGCGGAAATAGGCCAGCACCGCACCTGCCACGACCGCGACCGTCATGGCCTTGGCCGCGAAACGCGCGGTCAGATCGCCCGACAGGAAGGCATAGATCACCGCCACGAGGTCGCCGATCAGCCCCAGCGCGGCAAGGAACAGCGTGACATAGGCGAACCACTTGCGCACCGAGGATCGCCGCACGCCCGGATCGCGGGCGGCCGCCTTCACGGCGCGGGCGTTCAGGAGAAGGAACAGCGGGAAGAACACGACAAGGATCGCGATGGCCCAGCGCACGCGGTCGGCGTCGATCCGAGACAGGCCGTCCACCGGGTCGGGCAGCCAGGTGTCGATCAGCTCGAAGAACAGCGACGTCAGGTTCCACGCCGTCATCGCCAGCGCCACGAACATCAGGCTGTAAAGGAACGCCTCGGCCGCCGAGACATAGGGCTGTGGCCGGGGGATCGGCGGGTCGAAGGGCGCCTCGGCCCAGGCATTCAGGGCGGTGTCGATCTCGGTTGCAGACCACCCGGCCCGCGCCAGCGCCCCATGTATGTCGTCGCGCGACCGCCCCGCGATCAGCGCGTCGCGCACGAACCCTGCCAGCCGGTCGGCGGGGCGCATGGTCAGCCCTCGGCCTTGCCCACGTTCTCGGCGAAGGCGACCTTGAAGGCGGCTTGCTGATCTGGCGTCGCCTCTGTCTGGTTGGCGGCCTTCCAGTCGTCGTAGGGCATGCCGTAGTAGATCTCGCGCGCGGCGTCCTTGGACATCTCGATGCCATGCTCTGCCGCGGCCTCCTGGTACCAGCGCGACAGGCAGTTTCGGCAGAACCCGGCAAGGTTCATCAGGTCGATGTTCTGCACGTCGGGCCGGTCCTGCATCAGGTGCTGGCGCAGGCGGCGAAAGGCGGCGGCCTCTATCTCGGTGCGGGTCTGGTCGTCCATGGCGGTCCTCCTGTCCGTCAAAGCTGGGTGCGCGCCAGCACCTCTTCAAGGATCGGGGCCAGCCGGTCGGCCCAGTGGATCTGGCCCGCCTCGTCCGCGATCAGGTCGTGGCGCAACTCGATCAGCGCGTTCGGGCGCCCGTGGTGCAGCGCGTGCCGGTCGATGGAATCGCCGGGCAGGTGGCCGGCGTAGGGCTCGTTGTCGCCGACGAAAAGGTCGGGCTCCTGCCGCAGGCGCTCGATCAGCGGCACGGCAAGGCGGCTGTCCCAGGCGTGCAGGATGCCGACCTGCCAGGGCCTGGGGTGGCGGCCATAGAGGCGCGGTGTGAAAGAGTGGATCGCGACAAGGATCGTGTCGTCGCGGCGCGCGGCAAGATCGGCCAGCGCGTCGTGGTAGGGGCGATAGCACAGGTCCTTGCGGCGTTCGATCTCTGCCGCGTCGGCGTGGCGGTTGCCGGGCACGATGGTGCCGTCGTACAGGCGCATCACCAGCGTCGGGTCGTCCTCTCCGCGATTGGGGTCGATCACAAGCCGGGAAAAGCACGACAGGATCGCGGGGGCGTCCAGCCGTTCCGCCAGCCGCCGTGTGACCCCCGCCGCGCCGATGTCATAGGCGATATGGCGCGCCATCTGGTCTTCGGGCAGGCCAAGGGTGCCGCCGTTCACCTCTTCGGGCACGTGGTTCGTGGCGTGGTCGCAGGTGATCAGCCAGCGCCCGGGGCGCTGGGCCCCGATGATCTCGAATGCGGCGAAGCTCATGGTTCCATTGTCATTGGGTACAGAAGGCCACATACGGAAAAGCGGGGGAAAGCGCCAGTTGCGAGGCGTGGGGATTTCGGCCATACCGACGCCAACCTTGAAATGTCATGCGCTAACATCCGGAGACTCTCCATGAGACGCCTGAGAAACGTCAAGATCGTTGCGACCCTCGGGCCGTCCTCCAGCGACTACGACACCATCCGCGCCCTGTTCGAGGCCGGCGCCGACGTGTTCCGACTGAACATGAGCCACGGCAGCCACGACGAGATCCGCGCCCGCCACGATATCATCCGCAAGGTCGAGACCGATACCGGCCGCCCCATCGGCATTCTGGCGGACCTGCAGGGCCCCAAGCTGCGCGTGGGCGTCTTCGCCAACGGCGAAGAGGAACTGACCGAAGGCCAGGCCTTCCGGCTGGATCTCGACAAGGCAGAGGGCGACGCGACGCGCGTGCAGCTTCCGCACCCGGAAATCTTCGCAGCGCTGGAACCCGGCGCCAGCCTGCTTGTGAACGACGGCAAGATCCGGCTCCACGTCACCGAATGCGGGGCGGATTTCGCCAATTGCACCGTGACCGTGGGTGGGACGATCTCGAACCGCAAGGGGGTGAACGTGCCGGACGTGGTGCTGCCCCTTGCCGCGCTCAGCCCCAAGGACCGGGCCGACCTGGAATTCGTCTGCGAACTGGGCGTCGACTGGCTTGCGCTGTCCTTCGTGCAGCGCCCCGAGGACGTGATCGAGGCGCGCGACCTGGCCGCGGGCCGCGCCGCGATCCTGTCCAAGATCGAGAAGCCCGCCGCGGTCAAGGCCTTCGACGCGATCCTGAAGGTGTCCGACGGCATCATGGTCGCCCGCGGCGACCTGGGCGTGGAGCTTCCGGTGCAGAACGTGCCGCCGATCCAGAAGCGGCTGGTGCGGGGCTGCCGCGCGGTGGCCAAGCCGGTGATCGTGGCCACGCAGATGCTGGAATCCATGATCGAAAGCCCGATGCCCACCCGGGCAGAGGTGTCGGACGTCGCCACCGCGATCTACGAGGGCGCGGACGCGGTCATGCTGTCGGCGGAATCGGCGGCCGGGCAATACCCGGTCGAGGCCGTCGAGACCATGCACAACGTCGCGCGCGAGGTCGAAAGCGACCCGACCTACCGCAACGTGATCGAGGCCTCGCGCGGGGCGCAGAAGCAAAGTGTCGCCGACGCCATCGTGTCCGCCGCCCGCGAAATCGCGGAAACCATCGACATCAAGGCGATCTGCTGTTTCACCGACAGCGGCACCACCGTGGCGCTCGTGGCTCGGGAACGCCCGCGCCCGCCGATCATCGCCATGACCGCCCGGGTGGCGACGGCGCGGCGGCTGTGCCTGACATGGGGCGCCTATTGCGTGATGTCGGACGAACTGGGCCGGTTCAAGCAGGCCGTCGTGCGTGCCGTGCGCGCCGCCACCTCCGAGGGCTTCGCCACGATCGAGGACCAGATCGTCGTGACCGCGGGCGTGCCGTTCAACCAGCCGGGGACCACGAACATCGTAAGGGTCGCGCCCTGCGACGAAAGACTGATATACAGGGCCGAACCAGAGTAATTCCCCGCCGGGAGGTCCGGCCAGATGCTGAAGTATGATCTTTACGTGGTGATTGGTGTCGTGCTGGCCGGGCTGTCGCTGCCGTCCATCTTCGGGGCGCTGGCCGACCGCCGGTCGCCGCGCGTGGCGCTTCTGACACTCATCATCGCGGGCGTGCTGATCGGGCTGGCCGTCAGCCAGCAGCCGGGCGTCTACGATTTCGAGGAGGTGCCGCACGCCTTCGTGCGGGTGATCGCCCACTACACCCGTTAGGCAACGCGTCATTCGAGGGGTTGCCAGACGGAAACGCTCCGCGTATATCGCGCGCTCTCAGGTGCGCGGCCGGCCGATGTGGCATGCCGAGTCGCGCGTTAACCGGCTTTGAGGAGACGGAAATGCCCAAGATGAAGACCAAGTCGAGCGCGAAGAAGCGCTTCAAGACCACCGCCACCGGCAAGGTGATGGCGGCACAGGCCGGCAAGCGGCACGGGATGATCAAGCGGACGAACAAGTTCATCCGCACCGCACGGGGCACCACGACGCTGAGCGCGCCCGATGCGAAGATCGTCAAGTCCTACATGCCCTACGACCGTTAAGGAGCCAGGCCAATGTCGCGAGTCAAAGGCGGAACCACCACGCACGCCCGCCACAAGAAGGTGATCAAGGCTGCCAAGGGCTATTATGGCCGGCGGTCGAACGCATACCGCACCGCCACGCAGGCGGTGGACAAGGCGAACCAGTACGCCACCCGGGACCGCAAGCAGCGCAAGCGCAACTTCCGCGCGCTGTGGATCCAGCGGATCAACGCGGCCGTTCGCGCCCATGACGAGGCGCTGACCTATTCGCGCTTCATCAACGGGCTGGGCCTTGCCGGGATCGAGGTGGACCGCAAGGTTCTGGCCGACCTGGCCGTGCACGAACCCGAGGCGTTCTCGGCCATCGTGGAAAAGGCCAAGGCCGCGCTGGCCTGACGCCAGCCGCAAAGGTTTCGGAAAGGGCCGCCCCGTTGGGCGGCCTTTTTCATTGGCTGAGGGGGCGTTGCAGGATCGCCGCCGCAGCCCCCACCAGCAGGATGCCCGAGGCGGCCAGAAGCCCCGCGCCGATGCTGCCGGCCATGTCCCCCAGCGCCCCTGCGCCCACCGGGCCAAGTGTCTGGGACACCGCGAAAATCACCGTGAACAGGCTGATCGCCGCGCCCCAGCTGTCGGGCGGCAGGTTCTGGCGCGAGAAGTTGGTGATCGCGCCGGGCGCCATGAAGACGCAGAGCCCGAAGACCAGCGCCGAAAGGACCATGCCCGACGTGCTGGGCAGAAGCACGGGCAGCGCGCTGCCGGTGGCGATGCCCAGAAGGATCAGCGCCAGGGGCAGGCCCGAGGCGAAGCGGGCGAAGATGCCGCGCCACAGGAACGGGGACAGCGCCATGCACAGGCCCAGGAGGACCCAGACCAGCGAGATCAGCCAGGTGGCGGCAAGCTGCGCCGTCATCCAGGCCGACAGGAAGGTCAGGTAAACGATGTAGCCCGCCCCGAAACAGCCGTATCCCACCAGTTCCGGCAGCATGCGGCGGACGGGAAGGCGCGTGTTTTCAACGCTTTGCCGGTTGGCGCGCAGGTGACGGGCGGACCAGAGGGCAAGCGGGATGGAGGCGATGCTGAAGGTGCCGATGGCGATCCAGGCCCAGGGCCAAGCTCCGGGGCCGAAGCGGTCCAGAAGCGGCGGGATGCCCGCGCCTGACAGCACGATGCCAAGGCCCCCGCCAGAGCCGAACAGGATCGCGATGGCCAGCGCGTTGCGGCGTGGATCGCCCTTGAACAGCTGCGAGGTCAGGGCGCCCGCGCTGGCGAAACTGAGCGCGCCGCAGAGCCCCGTCAGGAAGCGCCAGAGCGATTGCCACCACATCGGCTCATAAAGGCCGGTGGCCAGAAGGCACACGGCGGTGGTGACAAAACCGAAGGAAAACAAGGTGGTAGGGGCGATGCGGCGGATCAGGATCATGGTCCCGACCGCGCCGGCGATATAGCCCATCGCGTTGGCGGTGTTGAGCCATCCGGCCTGGGCATAGGTCCACCCAAGCTCTGACCGCATGGCGGGCAGGATCAGGCCATAGGCGAAGCGGGCAAAGCCGTTCGTCACGCACATGCCCAGCGCCAGACCCGTCAGGATCAGCCAGTCGCTGGGGCGGTTCT
>JAUIIC010000241.1 GCA_030431935.1 Alphaproteobacteria bacterium
GCGGGGGCGGGGCGCATCGCCGGAAAGGTGCGCGACCCGGGGCGGATGGTCGTGCTGATGCCCATTGCGCGGGCCTATGCCCTGGCGCCCTGGACCCCGGAATGAGCCGCAGAACCCGCCGAAGGTTGAGCGAGGAGGACCGTGCGCTGTGGCAGCGCGTGATCGAGACCGCCGTGCCCTTGAAGCCGGACGCACCACGGCCGATTGCCGAGCTACCTGAGGCCGTCGCGCCGCCGCTTCCTTCCAAGGAGCCACAAGCCCCGCGGCTCCCACGTTTTCAGGTCGGGCAGGCAGCCGGTGCCGTGCCGTCCGGTGACGACCTTGCCAAGCCCATTGCGGAACACTTGTCCGAGGCCGCCCCGCGCATGGACCGCAAGCGGTTCGGCAAGCTGAGACGTGGCAAGATCGAGCCCGAGGCGCGGCTGGACCTGCATGGCATGACGCTGGCCCAGGCGCATCCCGCGCTGAACCGGTTCATCCTGGACAGCCACGCGCAGGGGCGGCGGCTGGTGCTTGTCATCACGGGCAAGGGCAAGCGTCGCGAAAACCACGATCCGATCCCGGTGCGGACAGGCGTTCTGCGTCACCAGGTGCCGCACTGGCTGCATACTCCGCCTCTTTCGCAGGCCGTTCTGCAGGTGACCCCGGCCCATCTGAAGCACGGGGGCGAGGGGGCGTATTACGTCTATCTAAGGCGCGCGCGATAGCATCGGGCGGGCCCGCGTCACGCCAAGCGCGACCAGCCCCGACGCGGCGCAGAAATACAGCGCGATGCCGATCATCTGGTCGGGAAACGCGATACCGCGGTCGATCAGCACGCCGGTCAGCCCCGGGCCGATCGCCGTGCCCAGCACCATCGACGCGGTGGCGACGGCCTTTATCCCGCCGAGGTGCCGGGTGCCGTAGAACTCTGCCCAGAAGGCGTTGGGCACCGTGCTTCCCGCGCCCTGCGCCGCGCCCATCAGCACCATCGCGAAGGCCGCCGCCCCAAGGCTGTCGGCGAAGGAGAACAGGACAAAGCCCAGCGCCATCGGCAACTGGTACACGGGCATCATCCGTGCGGTGCCGATCCGGTCGATCAGCCAGCCCGAGGACAGCATTCCCGTGATCGCCGCCGCGGTGAAGACCGGGAAAAGCGCCACGAGTTGCACATGCTCCCAGCCCTTCACCTCTGCCACGTGGACCTGTTGAAAGAAGAAGGCGGTGGAAAAGGCTGCGGGGGCCAGAAGCGCGGGAAAAACCGACCAGAACAGCCAGTGGCGCAACACCTCTGACCTTGCCCAGTGGCGGCCCGTCATGCCGAGAGACTGGTTTTCGTTCGCCACCGATTGCGGTGTCCGTTCGAGCCTAAGAAGGCGCGCCAGGATCGGCAGCATCAGGACAAGGACCAGCGCCACCCCGACCCAAAGCCAGCGCCAAGGCGCCACGCCAAGAAGCGCGACGAAGGCGAGCGGCAGGAACGCTTCTCCCATCGCGACGCCAAGCGAGGCGACGGACAGGGCGCGCCCGCGTGTGGCGACGAACCAGCGCGCCATGGCGACGACGGCGATATGCACCGACATGCCCTGACCGGCGAAGCGCAGGGCGAAGATGGCGAAGGGCAGGACCCAGACGCTGGGTACCACGGCCATCAACAGGGCCGCGCCCGCCAGCATCGCCAGCACGATCTTGCCCAGCGCCCGCGCGCGGAAATGGTCGGTCAGCACACCTGCCCAGATCATCACCACCGCCGAGGCCGTGGTGCCCAACGTGTAGATCAGGCCCCAGGCGCCGTGCGACAGGCCGAACTCTTCCCGGATCTCTCCGGCGAAGATCGAGATGAAGAAGGTCTGCCCGAAGCTGGAGCAGAACATCAGAAGGATGCCCGCCAGCAGGAACGGCGCGTTGTCGCGAAGGAAGCGGGCGAAACTCATGTGCTTTCTGTTTCGCAGAACGCGAGTGTTGGAAAGCCCTATTGTGTGAGGCTGGTGATCGGCGACAGGATGATCTGCGTGGCATCCTGAACCGTCAGCACGGCACCGGGGAGGATGCCCGATTGCCCGGCGGCGTCCCTGCTGAAGGCAGTGTCGAAATCACCCGCACGCCTGAAGATCTCGATCACGAGCGGCGAAGACCCGGCAGTGAAGTGACCCAGTCCCGTGGAATAGTCCGTCAGGTCGATGATCGTAACGTCCAGGTCAGACACGTCGTCGACATTCCCCAGGTTCCCAAGGCGATAGCCGTCGCCTGACAGGCGCGCCGACAGCGCCAGCGCCCGGTCGCGTTTCGAGACGAAGATGCCGAAGGGCTGCGGCAGCGTGCCGATGCGCGCGGCCTGGTTGCGGAAGACATCGACGTCGATATCAGGTGAGATGAGCACAACGCCACCGATGCGGCTGGCGACGCTTCCCGGGCGGGCGATCGCCATCTGGCGCAGCGTTTCCATCGTCAGGAGCGATCCGATGGAATGTGCGACAAGGATGATGCGGGTCGCGCCGGCGGCCTCGACCTGCTGGATGAGGTCTTCGAGACCGTCGCGGCCGAACAGCGTGCTGTCACGATCGTGGACATATCCCAGCGGATTGCCGAGGCTGGGCCAGGAATAGTGGATACCCACGCCCGGCAGGCTGAAATCATGCATCAGCTGGGCGATGCGCAGCACACCGTCGGCGAAGTTGTTGTTGAACCCGTGGACATAGATGATCGCCTCGCGCTCGCGGCCCGGGGTGTCGCGAAGTGCGGCGGCCACGCTGGCGCGGAACGCGGCGGCATCGGGGTGAATGACCGCGCCTGTCGCAAGAAACTCTGTATCCGGCGAGGGTTCGCCGTTGGGCCAGGACAGGCTGCCCTCTTCCCGGTTCGGCGGCACCGAGATGTCGACGTGAAGATAGGCCGGGTCTTCGGAGCGCTGGCCCCCGAACTGGCTGTTTTCGTCGAGAGCGCGGGTTGTCGCCACGAAAACGCGTTCGGTCACCAGATCGCGCGACACGGTGTCGGGAACACGCACAAGGGCCGCACGCGGGGCGCAGGCCGTGCAAAGCACGACCAGGAGGATGATCGCAAGGCGCGACACGATTTGCTGCTCCGATACCTTTGGGGAGAGTCTACGCGACCCAGTGACCACGCGCCATGGCTCAGAGCACGTATCGGCTGAGATCGGCGGATCGCGTCAGGTTGCCAAGATTCTTTTCCACGAAATCCGCATCCACGGCGACGCTGTCGCCGGACCGGTCGGGCGCCGTGAAGCTGAGTTCCTCGAACACGCGTTCCATCACGGTATAAAGCCGCCGCGCGCCGATGTTCTCGACGGACTGGTTCACGTCGGCGGCGATCTTGGCCAGCGCCGCGATGCCGTCATCCGAGAAGGTGACGGTAACCTCTTCGGTCGCCATCAGGGCCGAGTATTGCCGGGTCAGGGCGTTGTCGGTTTCGGTCAGGATGCGCACGAAGTCCTGTTCGGTCAGGGGGCGCAGTTCCACGCGGATCGGCAGGCGGCCCTGAAGCTCTGGCAACAGGTCGGAGGGCTTGGCGATGTGGAAGGCGCCCGAGGCGATGAACAGGATATGGTCCGTCTTGACCGGTCCGTATTTCGTGCTGACCGTCGTGCCTTCGATCAGGGGCAGAAGATCGCGCTGCACGCCTTCACGGCTGACCTCGCCGCCGCGCGTGTCCTGGCGCGTGGCGACCTTGTCGATTTCGTCCAGGAACACGATGCCGTTCTGTTCCACCGCTTCCAGGGCGGCGCGGTTCACGGTTTCGTCGTCCAGAAGTTTGTCGGCCTCTTCCCCGATCAGGATCTCGTAGCTTTCGGCCACAGTCATCTTCTTGCGCACGGTGCGCCCGCCGAAGGCCTTACCAAAGAGATCGCCAAGGTTCATCATGCCGCCCATGCCGGGGCCCATGCCGCCGGGTGGCTGGCCGGGGATCGGGAACATCTGCAGCGGATTGGTGCTGTCGGTGACTTCCAGTTCGATCACCGTGTCATCAAGCTCACCCGACTTCAGCTTCTTGCGGAACATGTCGCGCGTGGCGCTGCGGGCGTCGGTGCCGGCGATGGCCTCGATCACGCGCTCCTCGGCGGCCTGGTGGGCGCGGGACTTGACGTCCTCGCGCATGTGCTCGCGCACCATGGCGACGGCGGTGTCCACCAGGTCGCGTACAATCTGTTCGACGTCGCGTCCCACATAGCCGACCTCTGTGAACTTGGTGGCCTCGACCTTGATGAAGGGCGCGCGGGCGAGTTTCGCAAGGCGGCGGCTGATCTCTGTCTTGCCGACGCCGGTGGGGCCGATCATCAGGATGTTCTTGGGATAGACCTCTTCCCGCAGGTCGTCGCCCAGCTGCTTGCGGCGCCAGCGATTGCGCAGCGCGACCGCAACCGCGCGCTTCGCGTCGTTCTGGCCGATTATGAACCGGTCAAGCTCGCTGACGATTTCGCGGGGGGTAAGGTCTGTCATGGCGTATCCCTTGTCGTTGGGGCCGAGATACGCATTCCGCGCCCCGATACCAAGGGGGGATCAGGCCGGCGCGATCTGGAAGGCGCCGAACATCATTGCCATCGCGCCCAGCCAGGACGCCGTGATGCGCCAGCCAAGCCGAAGCCAGCCGGCGTCGATGGCCTGGCGCGTGGTGACCACCAGCGCGGCGGGCAGGACCACGGCAAGATGCGTCCCGAGGAAGACCCCGGCGTGGATCGTCGGCGGCAGCTCTCCCCATCCGTGGCCGGACAGCGCGGTCGCCCCGGCGGCGGCGCCGGTCAGTCCGGCGAAAAGCGTCAGCGGAAGGCGTGGGTAGTTCAGTGCCGCCGCACCGAGAATGGCGGCGATCAGGCCGATGGCGAGGGGGACAAGCGTGATCCCTTCGGGCAGGGCGGGGGCAAGCCCAAGCCCAAGCATCAGCCCCGCGATGAACCCCGGCCACACGGCGGGCATCCCGTCCATGCGCCAAAGCCCCAGAAGAACCCCAAGCGGCAGAAGCCCCAGAAGGATCGCGGGATCGCCAAGCGGTACGCCCGTTCCCTCGAGGAACTGGGCATAGGCGTCGGCCCCGGTCCGGAAGGCGTGGGCATGGGCCGGGGCGGCCAGCGCAACAAGCGCCGCCCCGGCGGTCAGGCTACGGATCATGCGATGCCGGCGAGGAAGGCCGCACCCACGGCCGCGATCACCACGCCCGCGGCACGCACCGCGTAGGTGCCCATCGGCAGCGCGGTGAGATAGCCGAACGCGATACCGGCCATGTGCAGAAGGCCCGTCGAGATCACGAAGCCGACGGCATAGGCGGCGGGGTTCGCGGCGTCCGGCAGTTCCGTGCCATGGGCATGGCCGTGGAAGATCGCGAAGATGCCGACGATGACCGAGGCGACCCAAAGCGGCGCCTTGACCGCAAGCGCGACCAGAAGGCCAAGCACCACGCCCGACAGCGCGATGCCGGTTTCGACCTGCGGCACCGGGATGCCGGCGACGCCCATGGCCGCACCGACCGCCATGACCAGCGGGAAGACGATGGGCAGAATCCAGATCGCGGGCTTGCCGAGGAACGCGCCCCAGAGACCGACGGCGACCATGGCAACCACGTGGTCCCAGCCGAAGATGGGATGCGTCAGGCCGCTGATGAAGCCGCCGGCGATGCCTTCGCCCTCATGGGCAAGGGCCGGTGTCGCGGCGAGAAGAAGAACAAGTGAAAGCTGGGCGATGCGGGACATGACGATACTCCAGGGAAACTGCGGTGAGAGGGTAGCGGCAGCATGATGCAGGTCAATGCAAAAGGTTCCGGGCCGGGCAAGGCTTGCCCCATATCACCGGGATGTCGCAGACTTGGGGCGCACCCGAACTGGAACAGGAGGACGACATGAGCCGCCATCCCCTCGATCAGGGTCATCCGGCCGACTCGGCCGAGCGGCCCAAACGCTTTTCCGCCCTTGACCGCATCAAGGCCGGAGAGGGCCAGCACCCTGCCGCGCGCACGCTGGCGCGCCGCCGCAAGGGGCCGGTCGATCCGGCCCGCGTGAAGCAGTACCTGCGCATCGAACGCGGATACCTCGCCTGAGGGCATTGTAAAGGGTGGGGAGGCTCGGCTAGACCGCAGGGACCAGGTCTGGTGGAGCCTCCCCGATGCAGCCGCTTCGCGGCATTCTCATGATGATGACGGCGGTCTCGCTGTTCCTGGTGATGACCGCGATGATAAAGGCCGTGCCCGAGGCGCCGCCGGGGCA
>JAUIIC010000242.1 GCA_030431935.1 Alphaproteobacteria bacterium
TCCTCAGCCGCGGCGACGAGATCCGCTATGCCGGGGTGATCCTGCGCGGCGGTATCCGCAGTTCGATCAACGGCTACGACGGGCACGAGCTGTCGATCTCGATCATGCGGCGCGGGGCTTTCTATGGCTGGATGGGCATCCTCGAGCCCACGCCGAGCCCGTGGGACATCTACGCCCACGGCGCGACCGAATTCGCCTGTATCTTCTGCAGCGACTTCCGCGCGGTGATGAAGGACCACCCCGCCCTCCTGCGGATGCTGGCGCAGGCGCTGAACCTGCGGCTCCGCCGCGCCTACGACTACATGACAAACCTTGTCCTCGACGATCTGGAGGTGCGACTGCGCAAGGCGCTGGTGATGCTTGCGGGGGACCGGACGCTGTTTTCCGACGAAACCCTGCCCCGCATCCGAATTACACAAGAGGCGCTTGGCCATTTCGTCCAGTGTTCCCGCCCAACGGTGAACAAGATGCTGAAAGACCTCGAAAAACGCGGTTTGGTCGAGCTTGGGTATGGAGAGATCGTCCTGTGCGACATGGCGGCGCTCATGGCCACGGACCCCGAGGATCGCATGTATCTTCTGTGATGCGTCCTGCCTTCGCCGGGAATTGTCGTTGCGGCAACAAACGCCGGTGGGCAACGGCCTTACCCTGACCGCACGAGGTGCCGACCGCGACCGTTGGCGGCACGCGCGTCAAGGGCGCCCGCTTGTCCGGGCCGCCCCGGATCGCCACAGGGAGGAACGAAACATGACGAACACAGCAGGACTGACCCGCAGGATGGCCCTCGCTGGCGGCGCCCTTGCGGCGGCGCTCGCGCTGACGGCCCCGGCGACCGCGCAGGGCGTCAGCTTTGAAGGCAAGACCATCGACATCATGGTCAACTTCGCAGCGGGCGGCGGCACCGACACCGCCGCGCGGCTGGTCGCACCCTTCATCGCCAAGCACCTGCCCGGCAATCCAGATTACATCGTGACGAACAAGGGCGGCGCGGGCGGCACCGCCGCGGTCGACTTCCTGATCGATTCCGTGGCACCCGACGGCCTGCACATCGGCTATTTCGCCGGCACCCCGATCCGCTGGGCGCTCGGCCTGCAACAGGTGCCCGCTGGCACCGGCGACCTGCCCTTTGTCGCGGCACGCAGCGTCAACCAGATCTTCGTGACGCGCACCGAGCTCGGCCTCGACGCCAGCACGCTGCAGGGCTATTCCGAGCCGCTTTTCATGGCGATCAACAGCCCCGACAACCATGTCGCCATCCGCGCGCGAATGCTGACCGACGCCTTGGGGGTGGAAAAGTTCGAGGTCATCACCGGCTACCCCGGTCAGGGCAACATGGTCGCTGCGGTGCGGTCGTCCGAGGCGGAAATCGCCCAGACCAACGACTCGTTCTTCGGCGCGAACCGCGACGCGATCACCGCCGACGACTTCATGCGCCCGCTGGGCCAGATGGGCGAATACGTCGACGGGTCCATCGTGCCGCAGAAGGGGCTCGAGGACATCCCCGTCTTCGACGCCATGTGGCGCGCTGCGGCGCCCGACACGCTGGACGGCCCCGCCTACCGCGCGTGGGAGGCGATCCACATCGCCATGTCGATCCAGAACGTCTTTGTCCTGCCGCCCGACACGCCTGCAGAGTATGTGCCGGTATGGGAGGCCGCGATCCTCGCCGCCTACAACGACCCGGACTACCTGTCTCAGCTGACCGACGTGGGCGTGCCGGAACCCGCCTCTGTCGGCACCGCCGGCGTGCTCGACCGCATGGCCCGCCTGCGCGAGGCCTTCTCGGACGAGGCCATCAAGGCCGCCGTCGTCGCCGCCATCGACCGCAACATGCAGTAACCTCCCGCAGCATTGGTGCGGTAACGGCCGCGGTCCCTTTCGGGGTCGCGGCCTTCTTCATGACCGGGCGGCCCACCGCCCCTCGGCCGCCCGGATCGCGCCGCGCCGGATGCGCTCGGTCAACTGCGGCACCTTCAGATCATCCAGCCTGTGCCCGATCGAGCAATAGAACACACGCCCCCGGTCCCAGCGCCGTTTCCACACGACGGGGATCACCGTGCCCTCGATCCACCACGGATGCTCGCCCGAACACGTCGTGGTCGCCAGCACCTCGTTCGAGGGATCGACGAGCATCTAATACCGCTCGGAATGCAGCCGGAAACCGCCGATGCCCTCGACCAGCGCCCGCGCCGGCCCGGGCGAGCGGCTCCACTCCGTGACCGCGTGACCGGCGCGCACAAGGTTCCGGGCCATGGGCGCGCCAATGCGGCCCAGCCCCGCAAAGCCCACGCGCATCAGGCGGCCCGGTCGTCGGTCAGCCCCGAAATCGCCTGGATGAGGTTGTCCTCGGTCACCTCGTCCGAGGTGAAGGTGCGCATGATCCGCCCGCTGTACATCGCCACGATCCGGTCGCTGACGTGCAGCACCTCGGGCATCTCGCTGCTGATGACGATCACCGCGTAACCCTGTGCGGCCAGGTCGCGGATCAGGTTGTGGATCTCGGACTTGGACCCGACGTCGATCCCCCGCGTCGGCTCGTCCACAATCAGCACGTTGGGGTGCATCGACAGCCACTTGCCGATCACGATCTTCTGCTGGTTGCCCCCCGACAGGTTGCCCACCAGCTGTTTCCAGCCCGGCGTGCGGATGTCCAGCCGGTCGCGGTACTGGTCGAAGATCGCGATCTCGGCACCATCGGCGACAAAGGGCCCCGCGGTCAGGTCGTCGACCTGCGGCAGGGTCATGTTGTCCCGGCAGTTCATGCCCAGCACCAGCCCCTGCCCCTTGCGGTCCTCGGGCACCAGGCTGATGCCCTTGGCGATGGCGTCCGCGGGCGAGGCGATGCGCGTCTCCTGCCCGTCCAGCAGGATCGTGCCCGAGCTTGGCTCGCGCAGACCGAACAGCGTTTCGGCAATCTCGGTCCGCCCGGCGCCCACAAGGCCGTAGAACCCCACCACCTCGCCGCGCCGCACCTCGAAGCTGACATCCTTGTATAGCGATCCGCACGACAGGCCGCGCACCTCCAGTGCCACGTCGCCAAGTTCGGCATGGGTCTCGTTGCGCGACAGGTCCAGCTTGCGCCCGATCATCAGCTGCGTGACCGCATCCTCGTCGGTTTCGGCGGTCTTCAGCGTGCCGCGATACTGCCCGTCTCGAAGCACGCTGATCCGGTCGGTGATGCGAAAGATCTCTTCCATCCGGTGCGAGATATAGATGATCCCCACGCCCGCCGCCTTCAGGTCTGCGATCACGTCGAACAGCACCACCTTTTCCGCGTCCGTCAGGGAAGCGGTCGGCTCGTCGAAGATCACCGCCTTGGCATCGACCGTCAGCGCGCGGGCGATCTCCACCATCTGCTGGTTCGCGATGGACAGGTCGCCCACCAGCGTCCGCGCGTCGAACGACACCTTCAGCTTTTCAAGGATCGCGTTCGTCCGATCGTAAAGCGTGCCCCAGTCCACCCGTCCGAACGCCTTGCGCGGCAACTCGCCCAGGTAGATGTTTTCGGCCACCGAAAGTTCCGTCGCCAGGCTAAGCTCCTGGTGGATGAACATGATCCCCTTGGCCTTGGCCTCCAGCGGGCTCGTCATCACCACCGGCGCCTCGCCCACCACGATGCGGCCGCCGTCGGGCTGGTAGATCCCGCCCAGCACCTTCATCAGCGTGGACTTGCCCGCGCCGTTCTCGCCCATCAGCGCATGTACCTCGCCGGGCATCACGTCGAACGACACGCCGTCCAGCGCCCGCACCCCGGGAAAGGTCTTGACGATGCCCTCCAGCCGCAGGGCGGGTGTCTGTTGCCCGGTCATGTCCTCAACGCCTCCTTGCCCTTGATGTTCAGCTGCCGGTCGAGGAACAGCACCGCGATCAGGATCAGCCCGATCACCAGGTTCACGGTCTCGGTATCCGCCCCGATATGGCCCAGCCCCTTGCGCAGAAGCTGGATCGCCAGCACCCCCCCGAAGGTCGAGATCACGGACCCCGCGCCCCCGGTCAGCTTGGTGCCCCCCAGCACGACCGCCGTGATGACCCAAAGCTCGTATAGTTCGCCGTCATTGGGGTTCACCGACCCGCTTTCGGAATAGAACACCACCGCCGACAGCGACGCCAGGAAGCCGATGATCATGAAGTTGATCATCATGTGCGGACCCACGCGGATGCCCGCGTTGACCGCCGCATCGCGGTTGTCGCCGATGGCATAGGCGTTGCGGCCATGCACCGTCTTGGTCATCAGGAACCAGATCGCCGCCGTCACCGCGATCAGGAACCAGGTCGCGGTGTGAAGGCCCAGGAACTGCGCCTCGGCGAAATCCACCAGCGTCCAGTTCAGGTGGCTCGTGGGCTGCTCTCCGTTGTACATGAAGACAAGGCCCCGATAGCCCAGCATCGCCCCCAGCGTGACGATGAAGGCATCCACCCCCGTCTTCCACACGATGAACCCGTTCAGCGCGCCCAGCACCACGCCCGTCAGAAGCGCCAGCGCCCAGCCCACCGGGATCACCCAGTCGCCCAGGCCCGCGAAGATCGGCCATGTCATGCTGTCCAGCAGGACGATCGCGGACAAGGCAAAGGTCGCGCCCACCGACAGGTCGATGTTGCCGTTGACCATGATGATGGTCATGCCCATCGCGATGATCCCGATGGGCGCGGACTGCTTGAACAGAAGCAGCATGTTGCCCGCGTCCATGAACGCCTTGTCCGACAGCGAAAGGTATTCCCCCGCCACGGAAAAGAAGATCAGCTCCAGCACGATAAAGCCCCAGATCGCGCCGCGTTTCAGGAAAGTCGAAAGGGTGCCGGGTGCCATGTCTCTTCCTCCCTCAGGCGATCGGCGACCAGAGCCGGCCGCGCTTGGCGGCGATGTCCAGCCAGACCGCAAGGATGATGATGACCCAGGTCACGACGTACTGGACGTAGAACTGAAGCCCCACCAGCAGCAGACCGTTCTGGATGAACCCCAGGATCAGAACGCCGATCACGGTCTTGAAGATCGTCCCCGATCCCCCCATCAGCGACGCACCCCCCAGGATCACGGCGGCCAGAACCTCCAGCTCCAGCCCCTGCCCCACGGTGTTCTGCGACCCCAGCGACCGGCTCGCCTGGATAAGCCCGGCAGTTGCCACGCAGAAGGCCGACATCAGGTAGCAGGCAAACACGACCCGCGCCCGCCGGATGCCCGAAAACGTCGCCGCCACCCCGTTGCCGCCCACCGCATAGACCTTGCGCCCGAACGGCGTCTTGGCCAGCACGAGGCCCAGCACGGCCGCCAGCAGCGCGAAGATCAGGATGGGCACCGGGATGCCCAGCGCCGTTCCCTGCCCGAACACGCTGAACCAGGTGCCCTCCTTGTCGGCGATGTCCATGTTCTTGCCGCCCGAATAGGTCAGCGTCAGCCCGTGGATCGCCGACAGCATGCCAAGCGTCACGATCAGCGAATTGAGCTTCAGATACCCCACCAGGAACCCGATCAGCGCCCCCAGCGCCAATGTCATGGCGAACATCGCGGGAATGGCGAGTTCCGGTCCGATGCGGTCGTGCAGGTCCAGCACCACGATGGTCGAGAACGACATCATCGACCCCACCGACAGGTCGAGGTTGCCGCTGATGACCACGAAGGTCACGCCCAGCGCCATCACACCCAGGATCGCCGAGGACCGGATCACGCCCATGATGTTGTCGGGATCGAGAAAGCGCTCGTTGCCCAGGGTGAAGGCGATCATGAACACGGCAAAGGCCACCAGAATGCCCTGCCGTGCCAGGAAGGCGCCGATGCGCGCCTTGGCCGGCTCTCCGGCCGGGATCGTCGCGGTCTTGGTGCTGTCGGTCATGGTGCCGGCCTCCTCCCTCGTCAGGCCCTCGTCGCTTCCGGTCAGACCAGCGTCATGCCTCCGTCGATCATGACGACCTGGCCGGTCATGTAGTCGCTGTCCCGTGACGCAAGGAACGTAGTGGTTCCCGTGATGTCGGCCGGGGTCGCCACGCGTCCCTTCAGGATATCGGCCGAGAACTCTTCCATCGCCTGGCCCGGACGCTCTGCCGCGCCGATCCGCATGAGGTCGCGATCCACCTCTTCCCACA
>JAUIIC010000011.1 GCA_030431935.1 Alphaproteobacteria bacterium
TCGCGGCCTGGGTCCCGTCGACGACCGGGACGGGGCAGGCGGGCGCGATGCGCCGCGCGACCCCGGCCAGCGGGCCACCGCCCATGACGATGCTGCGCGCGCCCTGGGCCGCGCATTGCAGGCACATCTCCTGCAGGTCGGACAGCATCGCGTCGGCGACATCCGCCGGGTCATGGGCCAGGGGCGCGGGGGGATGCATCACCCCGAGCAGCGCGTCGCCGACGCCGTGCTCTGCGGCCTTGTCGGCCAGCGAGCCGGCGACCTCTGGCGCGAAGGTCACGATCGAGAAGGGGCCGCCGATGTGCCGGACCTCGGCAAAGGCGGCTTCGGCGATGCCCAGGACCGGCAGGCCGGGATGGCGCGCGCGGACCATGGCCGCGCCGGTGTCGCCGAACGAGGCCAGCACGATCCCGTCGAGGGCCGCGCGATGGCCGTCGATGGCCCGCAGGACGCCGCGCGTCGCGGCCTCGGCGTCGGCCTCGGTCACGATCAGCTCGGGCCCGGAGGCCGCGGGCAGGGTGGTGAAGTGGTCGCCCGGCTCTGCCACCGCCTGCGCCGCCGCGCCGATCCGCGCGGTCACGCCAAGCGACGTGTTGGGGTTGACGATCAGGACCCGCATCAGAGGATCACCGAGGGCAGCCAGAGCACGATGGCGGGGAAGACGTTGACGAGGATCAGAGCCACCAGCATGGCGCCGATGAACCACAGCATCGAGGGGATGATCTTCGCGATGGAGATCTTGGCGATGGCGCAGGTGATGAGCACGACCGAGGCCACGGGCGGCGTCTGCTGGCCGATGCCGAGGTTGATCGTCAGGATCAGCCCGAAATGCACCCGGTCGATGCCCAGCTGATCGGCGAGCGGCAGGAAGATCGGCACCAGCATCAGGATCGCGGGCGTGCCGTGGATGATGGTGCCGGCGAGCAGGAAGAAGATGTTGATGGCGGCCAGAACCACCCAGTAATTGTCCGAGATGCCCAGGATCGCCATCGCGATGTCCTGCGGGATACGCTGGTTGGTCAGGTACCAGCCCAGAAGCGTCGAGGTCGCGACGATGAACATCAGCATCGCGCTGCGCTTGCCGGCGATGCGGAAGGTGTCGAGCAGGTTGCCCAGCCGGATCGTGCGGTAGAGAAAGGCGGCGAGGATGATCGACCAGAAGGCGGCGATGGCGCCGGCCTCGGTGGCGGTGAAGATGCCGCCGAGGATGCCCACGAGGATCAGCACCGGAAGCGTCAGGGGAATGACGGCGTCCTTGCCGGTCTCGATCACGCGGCCGAAGCTGAAGGCGCCCTCGGTCGGGTAGCCGCGTTTCACCGAGATGACATAGGCCGTCACCATGAGAAGCGCGCAGACCATGACGCCGGGCAGGATGCCGGCGGCGAAAAGCTCGGCGATCGAGGCGTTGGCCACGTAGGCATAGAGGATCAGGTTCAGCGAGGGCGGCACGATGATCGCCATGGTGGCCGAGGTCGAGGTGACGGCGGCGGCGAAGGCGGCGGGATAGCCGCGCTTCTTCATCTGCGGGATCATGACAGAGCCGATGGCCGCCGCGTCCGAGGTGGCGGTGCCGGAGATCTCGGAAAAGAACAGCGATGTCAGGATGTTGACATGGGCAAGGCCGCCCCGGATATGCCCCACGAGGCTGGAGGCGAAGGCGATCAGCTTTTCGGCGATGCGGCCCTGGTTCATCACCTCGCCCGCGATCATGAACAGAAGCGCGGCCACCAGCAGGTAGTTGTTCGCCCCGCCGAAGGGGATCAGGCCCATGATCTGGGGCACCACCGCCGGGTCCAGCAGGATCATCGTGGCGGCGGTGACGCCGAGCACGAAGGCGATGGGAAGCCCCGCGACCAGCAGGACGACGAGAAGGATCAGGATGATCCAGCCGGGATCGAGGAACATCACGCGTCGCTTTCGGGCAAGAGATCGTCGGGGTGCACCTGACCGGTCAGAAGTCCGGCAAGGCGGGTGAGGCTGATGAGCGCGATGAGCGCGCCGCCCAGCGGCATGGCCGCGCGGAACAGCGCCATCGGCAGGTCGACGGAGATCAGCATCCGGCTGCCGAAACTTTGCGCCGCGATGCCGCCGTAATAGGCCAGGAGCGCGCCGAAGCCCGCCATCAGCACGAGGTTGCAGGCCATCACGGCGCGTTTGAGGCCCGGACGCAGGATGCGCACCACGGCGTCGAAGCCCAGATGCTCGGAGGTGCGCGTCAGGTAGGCGGCGCCGATGAAGGTCAGCACCGCAAGCACGTGGGCGGGCAGTTCCTCGGACCACGAGACGCTGTCGTTCAGCACGAAGCGGGTGAAGACGGCGTAGTTCAGCAGGCAGAAGAGCAGCCCCGCCAGCCCGATCACCATCGCGTCCAGAAGGCGTGTGAGCCAGAGGTCGACGAAGGCGACAAGGGCGGTGAGGCGGGCCATGGGGGCTGCTCCGGTCTGGTCAGGTCACTCGATGCCGAGCGCCGCGCGGGTTGCGGCGATCATGTCGGCGCCGATCACGTCCACGAAGGTCGGGCTTTCATAGAGCGGTGCGGCGGCGGCCTGGAAGGCGGCAAAGTCGATCTCGTTGATCGCGATGCGGTCGGCCAGCGCGGCGATCACCTCGCCGTCCGTGGTCTCGCCCCATTCGAAGGTCCAGCCCGCGGTCTCGGCGGCGACGCTCAGCATGGCCTCGGCCAGCGCCGGGTCGACCGAGGCGAGGTAGGGTTCGCCGAAGACGAGGAAGGTGGGCAGGTAGACGTGGTTGGACAGCGACATGTAGTTCTGCACCTCGTAGAGGCGGGCGCTGTCCACGACCTGCGCGGGGTTCTCCTGTCCGTCGATCACGCCCTGATCGAGGGCCGAGTAGACCTCGCCGAACGAAAGCGGCGTGGCGTTGGCGCCGAGGGTGTTGAACATCTCGACACGCTGGCGGCTGGTGGGCGTGCGGATCTTCAGCCCTTCCAGATCGGCGGGCACCGTGATCGGCCGGACCTTGTTGGTGATCTGGCGGAACCCGTTGTCCCACATCGCGGCAAGCACCATGCCGGTGCCCTCGAAGCCTTCGCGCAGCATGTCGCCCGCCGGGCTGGCGGCGAAGGCCTGTACGGCGGCGCGGTCCTCGAACAGGTAGGGCAGGTCGAAGATCGCCGCGCGCTTGTTGATCTGCGCGATGGCCGAGGCCGAGAGCGAGGCGTTGTGAGTGCCGAGGCCGAGGCCCTGAAGCACGTCTTCTTCCGAGCCGAGCGTGTTCGACATGAAGATCTGCACGTCGACGGCGCCGTCGGTGGCCGCCTCGAGGCGGGTTTCATACTCCTGCAGGAAGACATGCGCGAACGAGCCTTCGGGCAGGGACGAGTTGATCTGAAGCACGGTCTGCGCGACGGCCATGCCCGGAAGGGCGAGGCAGGCGGCGGCGATGAAAGCGAATTTTCTTGGAGCGGTCATTTCAGGATCCTTTCCTTGGGAGGAGGCTTGGAAGAGGTGACCAATGCAAGTCAGTTTTCGCGGGCATCGTCACATGAAAAGCATTTTTCATGGCTGGAACGGGCGCGCGGATTCAACGATGCCCAAAGGTTGGGCGGAAATCGGGGCTTTCGCGCGTGAAATCCGCGCTGTCGCAGGCGCCTCCGTCAGAGTTCGTCGAGGGAATCGTGAATCGACTCGATCGCGCGCAGGCGTTCCCGGCCGGCGGCGCCGGCCCGCTCTATCGCGCTGGACGCCAGCAACCCGCAGACCGCCATGACCCCCACGTGATCGAAGAGCGGGCCGGCGCCGGCGGTGCTGCAGGACAGCCGCCAGCGGGCCGGCCGCGTCTCTAGCCCCGGCAGGTCGCCGATGAGCGCTGTGGGCGCGCCGGTGTCGGCGATGACCTCGAGCAGCGCGTCGACGCCCCGGGGCGGGCGGCGCAGCGCGAAGAAGATCACGCAGTCGCGGGGGCCGATGCCCGCAAGGCTTTCGGACAGGGTTTCGCCGTCGCGGGGCAGGGTGAACACGTTGGAGCGGATCTGCATCACCTGCCAGCCGAGGTAGCGGGCAAAGGCCTGCCCGGCGCGAAAGCCGATCAGCCACAACCGGTCGGCGTCGATCATGGCCGAGACGAGCGCGCCGATCTCGGCCTCGTCGAGGTGCCCCAGGCTGTGTTCGAGGTTGCCGTGGCTCTGGTCGAGGTGGCGGGCGATCTGGCCGTCGCGCGGGGCGCCCTCGCGGTCGACCCGCAAGAGCGCGGTGCCCGCGGCCTGCTCTGCCCGCACGGCCTGGCGGGCCTCTTCGAACGAGCGGTAGCCGATCTTGCGCACAAAGCGGGTGACGGTGGCGTTGGACACGCCGGCCATTCCGGCAAGTTCCGTGGCGGTATAGCTGGCGATCTGCCCGGGGAAATGCAGGATCGCCTCTGCCAGGCGCAGCTCGCTGGGGTGCATCGCCGGCGTCGCGTCGCGGATCCGCGCGATGAAGGAGGTTCGGGACGCGTGCGCCATGCCGGTGAAAATAGGCTTTCATGGAACGGATGCACAAGCGGCGAAAGCGCCGCGCCGGCGTGCGCGATGCGGTCCTGCCCTAGGGGGTGGGCAGGACCAGCACGCGGCGGTGCAGGAAGACGGCCATGAACGCCCCCCATGTCAGCATGACGGTCCCCAGGGTCGCGGCAAGGCCAAGGTCGCGGCCCAGCATGTCGCGCGGCAGGTCGGTGCCGAGGATCGCCAGGACGGTGAACAGCGTCAGGACAAGCCCCGGCAGGAAGACCTGCGCCAGCTGCGATCCGGTGATGCGCAGCGCGCGCACCATGGCTGTCAGCGCCACCACGGCCACCAGGGCCGAGGCGCAGAGATGGGCGAGGGCCGCGGCCTCGGCCCCGTGGCGGCCGAAGATGAGCAGCAGCACCAGAAGCGTGACGGCGCCGAAGCCGCGGATGCGCAGCTGGGTGCCGGCGCGGCCGGTACACATCATCGTGGGCTCCAGCAGTGCGGTCAGGAAGCTGACCGCGCGCGAGGCCGAGAGGATAGACACGACGCCCGCCGCGGGCAGCCAGGTCTCGTCGAGGATGGTGACGACCAGGGCGGGGGCAAGCAGCGCTACGCTGGCCGCGACCGGCCAGAGGATCGCGGCGGCGACGCCCATGTTGTCGAGCCAGGTGCGGCGCAGGTCGTCGAGCGGGGCGTTCTCTTTCTCCAGCCGGGTAAAGCGGGACCAGCTGAGCATCATGAGGGGTTGCAGCACCAGGTCCGAGGCGGTGACGGCGATGCGCGCGCCGCCGCGGTAGGCGCCCACGGCGACCGCATGCAGGAAGGCGCCGAGGATCAGGTCGGCGCCGTAGTTCGAGAACATGCCGACCGACGACGTGCCCCAGAGCGGATAGGCGGTGCGCCCCGCGGTGCCGCGGGTCTCGCGGTTGAAGGACAGGCGCGGCAGGGCGCGCACCAGCCCGCCGGTCAGGGCGAGGCCGACGGCGGTGGAGACATAGCGCGAGGCGACCAGCGCCTCGATCCCCCAGCCCGCGCGCAGCATGGCCCAGGCGGTGGCGAGGCCGGCGGTTTCCGCGGCGACGACATAGAGGCTGGCGGCGCGGGCGCGGCGGGCGCGGACCAGCTGCGCCTCCCACCATGCGGTGGGCACGATCAGAAGCGGCTGTGGCGCCAGCGCGCAGAGCGCCCAGCCGGTGGGCGTGGACAGGCCCCCGGCGGCAAGGCCGATGCCGAGGATGACGGCCGATCCGGCGGCGCCGACCGCCGCCATCAGCCAGAACAGGCTGTCGCGGTCGCGCTGGAACTCGGTGGAGCGCAGGAGTGCCTGGTAGAAGCCGGTGAAGACGAAGGTGTTGGCGATGACCGTCACGGCCCAGGCCAGCGAATAGGTGCCGAAGGCCTGAAGATCGAGAAAGCGCGAGGCGATGGCGACCGCCGCGAACGAGATCATCTGCCCCAGAAAGCGCGAGCCGACGCCGACGACATAGGGTTCTGCGAGTTTCTTCAGCATGGGGCGGCCCCGGGCATGGCGCGGCCGGGCACCTGTGGCACGCGGGACGCGGCCAGCGGGCGCGCCGGGTGCGGGGTCATGGCCTTTGGCGCGCGGTTCTGGTCCATACTGTCGCCAACGGTTACCGGACGGGTCCTGTCATGAGCGTTGTTCCGAAGCTTTCCCTGCGCGTGGTCAGCCTGGCCGACAGCGCGGCGCGCCGTGCGGCGGTGGCGGAAAACCTTGGTGCATCCGGGCTGGACTGGGCGTTCTTCGACGCTTGCCGCGCCGATACCCCCAGCCCGCTGGACGTGGACGCCGGGGCGCAGCGCGACAGCTTCGGGCGCGCGCTGACAGGGGCCGAGATCGGGTGCTTCAAGAGCCACGCGGCGGTGCTGGCCGCCTTCGACGAGGACCCCGCGCTGGACTGGCTGATGGTGGCCGAGGACGACGTCTGGATCGACACCGATTTCCCCTATGCCGAGCTTGCGGGCTTTCTCGATGCGAATGGCATCGGGTTCCTGCGGCTCTTTGCGCGGGAATGGCGCAAGGCCTATCCCCGGTTCAGGTTCGGCGAGCGGCAGATCCTGTTCCTGGCAAGCGATCCCTACGGCACGCAGGGCTACCTGATCTCGCGCGAGACGGCGGCGCGGTTCGGGGCGCGGCTCGACGCGATCCGGCGTCCCATCGACGACGAGATGGGCCGGTTCTGGGAGAACGGGCTCGACAATCACCTGTTGTTTCCCTTTCCGCTGATCGAGCGTCACGTGCCGTCCACCATGAATTCCGCCCGCGCCGGGTCGGACCGGGACAAGCCCCGGCCAAGCCTGCGGCGGCTGTTGGCCAAGGGGGGCGATTACATCGCCAAGCGCGCCTATCTGGGCTGGCGGCTGTCGCCGCTGGCGCGCGACAGGGTGCGGCCCCGCAAGCGCTGAGCGCCGGTCACGCGGTTTCGGCAAGGTGGCGGTGCGGGGCAAGGCCGTGCGCCTCCAGTTCGGCGAGGATGCCGCTTTGGAAGTTGGCTTCGTCGAACCGGCGGGCGTGGCGCACCAGCGCCTTCGGGTCGAGATGTTCCAGCCCCTCGCGCTCGAAGGTTTCCACCGCGTCGATCAGCGCATCCGCGCTCTGGCTGTCGAAGAGAAGGCCCGTCTGCCGGTCGCGCACGGTGTCGAGCGCGCCGCCGCGCCCGTAGGCGATGACCGGGCGGCCCGAGGCCATCGCCTCGACCGGAACGATGCCGAAATCCTCTTCGCCGGGGAAGATCAGCGCCCGGCAACTGGCGAGATAGGCCTTGAGCTTGTCAAAGGGCACGCGGCCGAGGAAGCGGACGTTCTCGCCGGCGCGCGCGGCCAGCGCGCGTTCGGCCTTGCCCGGCCCGCCGATCACGAAGAGGGGCTTGTTCATGCGGGTGAAGGCCTCGACGGCGATGTCGGGGCGCTTGTAGGGCGCAAGCTCTCCGGCCCAGAGGTAGAAGCCGCCCCGCTCGGCCGCCGGGATCGGCGCGAAATCGTCCACCGCGACGGGCGGATGAACCACCGCCGCCTCGCGCCGCCAATATTTCGCGATGCGGCGGGCCACATGGGTGGAGTTGGCCGCGAAGCGGTCGACGCGCGCGGCGCTGGTCACGTCCCAGCTGCGCAGGCCGTGCGCCATGTGGGGCAGCATGGCGCGGGTCAGAAGCCCCGCGTCGTTGCGGTAGACGTGATACTGGTCCCACAGGTAGCGCATGGGCGAGTGGCAGTAGCACAGGTGCAGCGCCTCGGGCGGGGCGATGACGCCCTTGGCCGGCCCCGCCTCGGACGAGATCACGAGGTCATAGCCCGTCAGGTCGATTTCCTCGAGCGCGCGGGGCATGAGCGGCAGGTATTTCTGGTAGAGCCGCGTCGCGAAGGGCAGCCGCGCGATCGAGGTCGTGAAGACCCGCCTGGAGCGGATCAGCGGGCTGACCGACTTGGGGTCGTAGACATGGGTGTAGACGTCGGCCTCGGGGAACATCCGCAGGAGCGATTCGAGCACCTTTTCCCCGCCGCGCATCCCCACGAGCCAGTAGTGGATGATCGCCACGCGCGGCCGCGACGCGGCACGGCGGAGGTTGAGCCGGATGGGAAGCGTCGGGCTGAGTGCGATGTCACCGTTCTGCAGGTCAAGTCCGTCAGGCATAGTTTCCGTACCCCTTACCGTAGGCGGATTCCAGGGCCTTGGGATCCACCTTGTTCAACACCACACCGGTTACTCCCAGCCGCATTTCGGCCAGCGTATCCAGTCCTTCACGCACCACCGACCTGGGGGTGCGGTCCCATTCGACGACGTAGACGATGCTGTCGGCCACGCGCGCCAGCACCAGCCCGTCCGACACCTTGGAGAGCGGCGGCGCGTCGATGATGACGACATCGTAGACGCGCTTGAGTTCGGTCATCACCGGTTCCAGCCAGCTGGTTGACAGCCGGTCGGCGGCCTCGGGACAGGGCCTGGCGGGGCCCAGCACGTCGATGCCCAGCGCCTCGTCGGTGTGGATGATCTGCGAGAGATCGGCGCGGAACTGGATGAAGTCGGCGAAATCGGGGTCCATCTGCCAGCCCATTTCGGCCGCCATGCGCGAGCGGCGCAGGTCGCCGTCGATCAGGATCACCGAGCGGCCCGCCAGCGCGGCCATCTGCGCCAGCGCCAGCGCGGTGGTGGATTTGCCCTCGTCGGGGTTCGACGACACGATCATCACCGCCCGCGCCTCGTCCCGACCGTTGCGCATCAGAAGGAATGTGCGCAGGTGGCGGATGCGTTCCCCGTAGACGGTGTTCGAGTTGCCGCGCAGGGCGCGCATGTAGCTGGCGAGGTCGCCCTTGGGCAGTTCGGGAAGCCAGGAGATCACGGGCAGGCCGGTGTCGTTCTCCACCTCCTGCCGGGTGCGGAAGGTGGGGCGCGTCATTTCGAGGAAGAGCGCGGCGGCAAGGCCCGCGGCCAGCCCGAGGACGCCGCCGGCGGCACCAAGCAGTTTGGGCTTGGGCGACGAGGGCAGGCCGGGCCATGTGGCCTGTTCGATCAGGCGCGCCTCGGCCTGTTGCAGCTGTTCCTGGCTGCGGGTTTCGCTGAGTCGGTTCAGAAGCGCCTCGTAGTTGCGGCGCGCGGCCTCGGCCTCGCGTTCCAGCTGGCGCAGGCCAAGGGCGTTGGACGAGATGTCCGACATCCGCGATTCAAGATCCTGGATGCCGTCCTGCAGCGAGGCCTCGCGCATCTTCGCCACCTCAACCTCGTTGCGTTGCAGGTCGATCAGCTTGCTTGCCTCGGCGGCAAGCTCGGCGTCGAGACGGGCGATTTCCTCGCGGATGCGCTGGCGCTGGGGGTGGTCGGTGCCGAAGGTGCGGGCCCAGACCGCGTCCTCGCGCACCAGTTCCAGCCGTTCCTCGTTCAGGCGTTCGACCAGAGGCGAGGTCACGGCTTGCGAAAGCGCGGCGAAGCCCCCGCTGGTCACCAGGGCGTAAAGCTGGTCGTAGCGCGCTTCGGCGGCCACGCGCTCCGACCGGGCGGCGATGAGCTGGGCCGAGAGGTTGGCCAGCTGCTGGCCCGCCGCCTCGATGCTGCCACCGTCGCGTTCAAGGCGTTCGGCGCGGAAGGCGGCGACGGCGGCCTCGGCCTCTTCCACCTGCACGGCAAGCTCGTCGACCTCGACCTGGATGCGCAGCGTGGCCTCGCGGGCCGAGGCGCGGCGCCCGTCCAGCTGGGCGTCGATATAGGTCTGCGCAATGGTGTTGGTGACGTCCATCACCAGCCCCGGTTCGCCGCCGCTGAAGGTGATCGCGATGACATAGCTGTCGCCCGCGCGCGTCACCTTCAGGTCCTTGCGGATCTTGTTGGTGACCGCGACCACGCGTTCCTCGGCCGAACGTTCGGGCCGGGGGGCGTCGTAGTAATGCGTTTCGAGCCTGTCGAGCCCGATCGCCTGCACCACGGCCCCGAGCATGAGGTTCGAGCGGATCAGGGAGATTTCGCCCAGGATCACCGGTTCCGAAAGGTTGAGGTTCGACACCACGTCCTGCGTGGGCAGGATCTGCACCTTGCGGGGGTCGAGCATCACCTTGGCCGAGGCGGTGTGGACGGGCGGCAGGAGGCTGGCGACGGCGAAGAACAGGACCAGCCCGCCGAAGAAGCAGGCGGCCAGCAGCCGGTAGCGCCGCCCGAGCGAGCGCACGATGCCGCGCACGTCCACGCGGTCCGCGTCCTCTGTCACCGCCATGCGCCGGCTGGGCGCGCGGGCCGGGGCAGGGAAGGGATCCAACCTGCTGTTCATTCACCACACCTTTCCGGTGCCCCCAACCGTTGGGGACACGTGCGCCGGGCGCGGCCGTTCGTCCGGGAACTGTAGGGGCATGATGGCGCCGGTGCCCTTGCCGGTGACAGGCTGGCGGGCGGAGAAATCACCGCGTCGCGACCCGTTACGGCAAGCTGCGGGCTGCCGGTCAGTCGCCTGACCACCCCTTGCTACAGACTCTCCCAGAGCCTTGACCGTCCCACCACGAGGCCATTCCCGGCATGGGGGGGCGCCAAGTCAAGCGGATCGGGATTCGGGCAGGAATGTGTCGAAAATCGGCACATGCGGGGGCGACAATTCCCCGCTTGTCCTGCGACTGGCGCGCGGCCGGCAACAGCATGTCGTCGTTGCGACTCGGCCGGCCGGACCTGCAGCGCTCATTTGCTGCGTCCGTTGATCCGGCAACGCCGTGACCGGATGGACGCGTGGCGCGGATACGGGTGAGGACTGCGGCGCCATTGTGGCGGTGGCCGAGGGGCTGGCGGTGGATTTGGGCACCGCGGGCCGGGGCTTGTCCGACGCGGCGCCGTGGGGCAATGTCGCGGGCGGGGGCCAAGCAACGGGATATCTGCCATGTGGCGCCCTGCGATCCTTCTGTTCTGTCTCTTCGGCCTGCCGGCGCTGGCCGAGACCGCGACGGGCCCGCGGCTGGGCGCGGCTTCGAACTTCGGGCAGGGCTGGCAGCCCGAGATGCTGGACGCGGCCGAGGCGCTGGGCGTGCGCGACCTGCGCGATGCGGTCTACTGGGACCTTGTCGAAGTGGACGGGCGCCGGCGGTTCGGCACGTTCCAGACCCGCTGGCCCGACCTTCTGGCCCCGCGCGGCATGGGCACCAGCCTGACGGTCAACAACGGCCATCCCGATCATGACGGGGGCGTCACGCCCCACACGCCCGGGGCCGTCGCCGCCTTTGCCGGCTTTGCCGCGGCGCTGGCCGCGCAGTTCCCCGCCGCCGACGCCATCGAGGTCGGCAACGAGATGAACAGCGCCGTCTTCACCAGCGGCCCGATGCGCGAGGCCGACCTGGAGGGAAAGGCGCGGTATTACACCGCGCTCCTGCGGGCCACCCACGGGGCGGTCAAGGCAGAGCGGCCCGGGGTGCGCATCCTGGGGGGCGCGGCGCATTCGATCCCGCTGGCCTGGTTCGGGGCCCTGTCCGAGGCGGGCGCGCCGGCGTGGATGGATGCCGCGGTGATCCATCCCTACACGACGCCGCCCGAACACCTGCGCCGCCAGGTGGCCTTGCTGCGCAGCGTGCCGGGGTTCGAGACGATGCCGCTGGAAGTGACGGAGTTCGGGTCCGAGGACGCAGGGACGGCGGCGGCGCATTTCGTGACGAACTACTGCCAGATGGCGCTTTCCGGCGTGACACGGGTGGTGTGGTATCCGCTGAACCCGAGGGGCGACGGGCTGGTGCCGCTGATCGGCGCGGACCTGGAGGTGACGGCGGCGGGGCGGGCCTATCGGCTGATCGCCGAGCGGATGGAAGGCCGGCCCGTGGCCGATGCCGCGCCCGATCCGTTCACCTATGCCTGCCGGTTCGGCGACCGCGCGCTGGTGATCTGGGGCGCGCCACGGGAGGTGACGCTGACCGGGGCGGGGGTGCGGGCGCTCGACGCCACGGGCGCGCCGGTGGCTGCGCCGCGCCTGTCGCGCGAGGCGCCGCTGGTGATCGTGTCGGAGAGCGCGCCGGTGGTTCTGGGCGGCAACGTGGTGCTGGGGCCGCAGGCGGTGCTGGCCGACAGCTTCGACCAGTTCGCCTGGCCGGGCCGGCCCGGCGACGGGTTCGAGCGGTTCGCGCGGCAGGGGGACGAGGTGATCGACTGGGAATTGCGCGGCGGCCAGCAGAGGGGCGGCGTGCCCTGGACGCCCTACCTTGGCAGCGCGCGAGACGGGCTGTTGCGGATGGGGGCGGACTGGTTCCTGCCCGCGCGGCCCGAGGCGGGGCCGATCGAGGTGGTGCACCGCTGGACCGCGCCCGAGGCGGGGGCGGTGTCGGTCGAGGCGCGGCTGGCCCCGGCGGAGCGCAGCGAGGACGGGGTGGACGCCACGTTGACGTTGAATGGCAGGGTGCTGGAGGCGCGGACGGTGACCGGCCCGGCGGTGCTGCGACATGACCTGACGCTTGCGGCGGGCGACCGTGTGGAGTTGTCGGTGGGGCCGGGCGCCACGGCCCGCGGCGATGTCACCGCGTTCCGACTGACGATCTCGCGGCGCTGAGGCCGGGGGCAAGGGGTTTCGAAACCCCTTGCGCAAGATCCTTGCAAGGATCTTGCCGGCCCCTTGGGGGCGCGCGCGCCTGCGGCGCGCGGAAGGGGGTTCGAACCCCCTTCGCCCGTTGGACAGGTCGGGGTCAGGTGTCCGCGAGGCCGAGGCTTGCCAGGGTGTCCCGCACCTGCGCGCGGGTTTCGGACAGGACGCGGGCGTGGGTGGTCGGGTCGAGGCCCGTGGCGCGGGCCTCTGCGGCAAGCGCCGCGGCGGTTGCCGCGCCTGCGCCGTCCGGCGGGACGAAGAAGCGCGACAGCCCGACGCTGTCGAAGAAGCTCGCGACCTTGGCGTCCCAGCCCAGCCCGACGACGGGCCGCGCGTAGGCGTAGCCGAGGATGCAGGCGTGCAGGCGGTGGGCGACGACCGCGGCGGCGGGGGCGATGATGGCGGCAAGCTCTGCCGGGGTGGCGGGCACGGGCGCGACCGAGAGCCGCCCCTCGGCCGCGGCGCGGGCGATGGCCGGGCGCGCGGCGAGGCGGGTGAGTGCGGCGGCGTCCTCTGCCGCGCCGTTGCAGAACAGGCGCACGCCGCCGGGCTGGGCCGCAAGCGCGAGGGCGAGCGCCTCGAAGAAAACCGCGCCGCCCTTGCCCGCGACGCCCGCCTCGGCGTGGTAGGCGAGGATGGCCGGATCGGTGATGCAGAGCGCCGTGTGCGCGGCCTCTTCGGTCGGCGGTCCATAGGCGGCGGCGGCCAGAAGCCCCGGATCGCGCGTCAGGCGGGGGGCGGGCAGGGCGCGGGCGGCCTGTTCGGACCAGGCGGTGGCCGAGGCCGCGTCGCGGACGCCGACGCTGCGCAGGTCGGTCTCGAACACCCGGTTGAAGAGCGCGGTGCCGCGCGGAGACCAGTTGCGCGCCACCCCGACGCCGTGGATGGCGACGGGGATGCGCGCCTGGGCCAGAAGCGCGGCGGCGCGGCCGATCTTGGCGGGGAAGTTGAGGTCTGCGTCCGAGAAGAGCTGCCCGCCGCCGATCAGCGCGGCATCCGCGCCGTCCAGCGCGGCGCGCCAGCGCGGCTCTGCCCGGTCGAGGAGCGCGTCGAGGCGGTTCAGCGCCAGCGGCTGGCGCAGCACGCGGGGAAGGGCCGCCAGCACCTTCATCGCCAGCGCCCGGTTGCGCACCGTGACGGCGCCGAAGCCGGTACGGCCCGACAGGTCGACGGACACCACCTGCGCGTCGGGCCGCTCTGCCGTGATGGCGTGGATGAGGCAATCGGCGATGACGCCGTCGCCGGTGTTGGGCGAGTAGTGCAGGTTGAACAGGACGATCTTCATGGGGCGGGCCGGGCGGTTCTTGCGGGCCCTCCTTGCCACAGGGATCGCGCGGGGGACACCGAATTGCCACAGGACTGCCGCAGTTTCGTGCCACGCCGGTTCGCAGAGACAGGCGGTGGAGACAATTCCCGGGCATGGATCGGATTGTGATCCTCAACGATTCGAGCGTCGCGCGCGGCGGCGCGACGGCGCTGGCGCTCATGGCGGCGCGGGATCTTGCGGCGCGCGGCCACCGGGTGACGTTCCTGTGTGGCGATGCGGGCGACGGCGGCGCGTTGGCGGCGGCGGGGGTCGAGGTGGTGGCGCTTGGCGGCGCGCGCCTCCTGGAGACGACGGCGCTGCAGGCCCTGCGGCGTGGTGTGTCCAATCCCGATGCGCGGCGCATGGTGGCCGACTGGATCGCCGCGCAGGACACGCCCGGCACCGTCTATCACCTGCATGGATGGGCGCAGATCCTGTCGCCCGAGGTCTTTGCCGCGCTGGCGCCGGTGGCGGGGCGGGTGCTGATCCATGCCCATGACATGTTCCTGGCCTGCCCCAACGGCGTCTACATGGATTATCCCCGGCACGAGGTCTGCACGCGGGTGCCCCTGTCCGCCTCCTGCCTTGCGGCGAATTGCGACAAGCGCAGCTATGCCCACAAGCTGTGGCGCGTGGCGCGGCAGGCGCGGCTGCGCACCCGGCTGGACCTGTCGGCGGGCTGGGGCGGGATCCTCGCGATCCACCCCGAGATGGTGCCGCGGCTGGCCCGGGCGGGCTATCCGCCGGAGATGATCGAGACGGTGCGCAACCCGGTGGAACCGTTCCGCACGGTGCGGGTCGCGGCAGAGGACAACGCCGGGCTGGTCTATGTGGGCCGTCTGGAGCCCGACAAGGGCGTGGGCGAACTGGTGGCGGCGGCGGCGCGCACGGGACAGGCGCTGACGCTGGTGGGCGACGGGCCGATGCGGGCCGAACTGGAGGCGCAGCATCCCGACATCCGGATCACCGGCTGGCTGCCGCGCGCCCATATCGGGCCGTTGGTGGCGCGGGCGCGGGCGCTGGTGATGCCCTCGAGGCACCCGGAACCCTTTGCGCTGGTGATCCCCGAGGCGGTGGCCAGCGGCCTGCCGGTGGTGGTCTCGCAAACGGCGCTGATGGCCGAGGAGGTGACGCGTCACGGGCTGGGCCTTGCGGTCGACGTGTTCGATCCGCGCGCGATGGACGCGGCGCTGTCGCGGGTGCGCGACATGGCCACGGACGAGCTGCGCGCGATGAGCCTGCGGGGCTTTTCGGGGCAGCCGGCGCTGGGTCTGACGCGGGACGCGTGGATTGATGCGCTGGAGGCCGCCTGCGGGCGGCTGTGTCCCGCGACGGTGGGCTGAGGCCGCCGGGCTATCCCATGTCGAGGATGCGCGCCGGGGAATCGCGGCGCGTCAGGACATCCAGGACAGCCAGAAGGTTGCCGCGCAGGCGACCGCGATAATCCACCCAGGGCGGCGGGCGGAAGGACCGCAGCAGGTTCGAGGCGAAGTTGCGCGACATCAGTTTCGCCGCATGCCGGCGCGAGATGGTGCCCTTGCGCAGCAGATAGACGGGGTTGGCGATCTGCGAATAGCCGTGGCGGATGCCCGGCGTGCGGCCGGTCTTGGTGCCGAGGTGCACGCCGCGCATGGCGCCTGCCCGCACCAGCCGCCCATACCGCGCCAGCCGGCGCGAGAAATCCACGTCTTCGAGCCAGCTGTAGAGCGGCAGCGCCTCGTCGAAGCGGAGCCGGGCGGTCAGCACCGGCGCCGCGCGCAGCGCCATGTTGCAGCCGTAGCCGGCATAGATGTGGTCGATCGACGGAGTCGCGGGGTCATCGAGCCCCTGTTCGAGGCGGCGCGCCCCTTCGGCATGGTCGAAGCCGGGGCCAAGGATGCCGTCGGCCAGCACCTTGCCCGTGGCCAGCACCACGTCGGGGTTGCGCTCGAACAGGCGGGCGGTCTGGCGCAGGTAGTCGGGCGCCATCAGGAAGTCGTCGTCGAGCAGGAGCAGGATGTCGGCGGGGCGCAAGTGGTCGATCACGAGGTTGCGCTGGAAGGTGGCGCCCTTGGGGCCGATCAGGATTTCCACCGGGAACGGAAGCGAGTCGGGCACGAGGTCGCCGATGTCGTCGAGCGATGCGACGCTGATGTAGACCACATCGGGCAGCCTGTCCTGCCGGGCGATGGCGCGCACGGTCTCGGGCAGGATGCCCGGTCGGCCGGTGGTGGGGATGGCCACCACGAGGCGCGGTTCAGCCGGGTCGGTGGCGGGCGTCCCGGGACGGACCGGCACCTCTCCGGGCATCACGGGCACGGCCTGCTGGCGAAGGGCGCGGACGGTTTCGTTCATGGCGTGCAGTCCTGCTGGCATCGGCGCATCCGTTCAGCAGGCGCCGTCGCGGCGCAACACCACGGCCACGGTCCGCGCGAGGATGCGCAGGTCATCGGCCAGCGTGGCGTTGCGGATATAGTCGAGATCGAGCGCCACGCGTTCCTCGTAGGTGGTGTTCGAGCGGCCGCTGACCTGCCATGCGCCGGTGATGCCGGGGCGGACCGAGCAGTAGTCGGCGAAGTGCCGGCCGTAGTGATGTGCCTCGTCCATGACGATGGGGCGGGGGCCGACAAGGGACATGTCGCCCCGAAGCACGTTCCAGAACTGCGGCAGCTCGTCCAGGCTGGTGCGGCGGAGCATGTCGCCCGTGGGGTGCACGCGCGGGTCACGTTCCAGCTTTTGCATGGCGTTCCAGTCGGCGCGGGCGATCGGGTCGATCTCGAACACCCAGGCCAGGCGGCGGTCGCCGTCGCTGCGCATGGTGCGGAACTTGTAGCATTTGAAGGACCGGCCGTCCTTGCCGACGCGGGTATGGGCATAGAGCACCGGGCCCCGCTCGCGCAGTTTCAGGGTCAGTGCGATCAAGCCGAACACCGGTGCCAGCGCGATCAGTGCAAGTGCCGCGAAAGTCTTGTCGAGGATCAGCTTGCCGAGCGGGATATCCGCGGACAGCGGTGCGTGCGCCGGGGCGCTGTCGAGGCCATAGACCTCGTGGAAAGCGTCTGCTCTGGGATCGTAGGTCAATGGTCTTCCTCCGGCGGGCCAAGCCCGCGCGTTCCCGTTTTCGCCAAGTCGCCGCCCCCGTGGCGATGCCCAAGAAATGACACAGTCTTGCCCGGTTTGAGACCCGCCTCGTGGAAACACTCTGTTCACGTTGCGCCGGTTGCCCGTCCGGCGCGGGCTGCGAGGCTGTGACCCGGGGGCCGGTTCCGGGAGAACGGGTGATGAGTGACATGACAGCAGGTGGCGTGGATCCGGGGCGCAGCGCGGCGACGCGGCCGGGGCCGGCGGCGCTGGCGCGTGGGGCCTTTCGCACGGCGCGGTCGGGTGTCGGCGCGGCGGGCGCACGGTTGCGCGCCGCGGCGGGACGGCCGACGCGGTTCGCGGGGGCCTGGCCCACGCGCGAGGCGGCGCTGGCCAGCTTGCCCGAGGCGGCGCGCGGCGGCTATGACACCGAGGGTGTGGCCGAGGTGAGCCTTGCCGCGATGAGCCGCGTGGCCGAATGGGACTACCCGGTGATCTTCTGGCTGGAGCGGCTGATGCGGCCGGGGGCGCGCCTGCTGGACGCGGGCGGCCATCTCGGGACGAAATATATAGCTTTTTCAAGGCTTTTGCCGCTGGATGAGATCGAGTGGACGGTCACAGACGTGCCCGCGATCCTGGCTGCCGCGCGGGCCGCGCAGGCCGCCGGGGACTTGCCGGGGGCGCTGCGCTTCGTCGATGGACCCGAGGATGCGGCGGGCGCGGATATCCTGCTGGCCTCGGGGCTGTTGCAGTATCTCGACGTGCCGCTGGCCGATTACGTTTCGCGGATGCCCGCGCCGCCCCGGCACATCCTTCTGAACAAGGTGGCCACCCGCGACGGCCCCGAGGTGGTGACGCTGGAGCGGATCGGCCCGGCGCGGGTGCCCTACCGGATCCGGTGCCGCGCGGCGTTCGAGGCCGAGGTCGCCGGCATGGGATACACGGTGCGTGACAGCTGGGACATCCGCGCCCTGTCGCATGTCATCCCCACCCATCCGTGGCTCGGGCAGAGCCAGAGTCGCGGATACCTGCTGGAACGCGACTGATCGCGGCCCGGAAACGGTCTTGCCGAAAGCGTCGTTTCGTTGATCGCGCCCGTGGCGGGCCCGTTTCCGGAAACGATCTGTTCAGCGGCGCGGAACCCCAATGAAACAAGGCAATCGCGTGGCGCAGCGGCGGCGCGAATCGGACAGGACGGAGCAGACGGCATGCGGACGTTGACGCGCGGAGGGGTGTTGGTGAGTGTGCTTGTGGGTGGGCGCTCCAGTGGAGACGCCGGGCAAGGAACCGCGAAAGCCGTGGGCCTGTCCGTGCTGTTCCGGAGAGACGTGGAATGACGGACCAAGGCCCCGCCCGGCGCTACGAGCGCCACCGCACACTGATTTCCTATGTCGAGGAGACGGCGCGCCGCGCGCCCGGGGCTCCGGCCGTCCTGGCCGGGGACAGGGTGATCTCGCACGGAGCGCTTTACGCGATGGCCGAGGCGGTCGCGGCACAACTGGCCGACCGGGGCGTCGGGCGCGGCGACTTTGTCGGGCTGCATGCGGCGCGGTCGACGGAGGCGCTGGCGGGAATGCTGGGGATCCTGCGCGCGGGCGCGGCGGTGGTGCCGCTGGACCCGACCTATGCGGCCAACCAGTTGCAGGTGATCGTCGAGGACGTGCCGCTGGCCGCCGCCCTGGTTGCGGGGCCCGAGACGGGCGAAGGGGCCGATGCGGCGCGCGCGCTGCTGGGCGATGTGCCCGCGCTCTGGATGTCGGCCATGGACATGACGGCGCCGGCCGCGCGTGCCTGGCCCGAGGGCGAGGGCGAGGACCCCGCCTGCATCGTCTTTACCTCGGGCACAACGGGGCGGCCCAAGGGCGTGGTGCTGCCGAACCGGGCTCTGGCGGATTTCGGGCTGGACCAGCCGGTGATCGGGTTGCACGCCGACGACGTGATGCTGCACGCCTCGTCCATCGCCTGCGACGGCGGGCTGATCGAGGTGTGGCCGGCACTTCTGAACGGGGCGGCGCTGGCCGTGGTGCCGGGGATGAAACCCGCGCTGGACCGTGTGGACGAGGTGATGGTCCGGCACCGGGTCACGGCGACGAGTTTCTACATCGGGATGCACCAATTGATGGTGGACCATCACGCCGAGGCCTTTGCCGGGGTGCGCCTGGCGATGGCTGGCGGCGACGTGGTGCCGCCCGACTGCATCCGGCGGCTGCGGGCCGTTTGCCCCGGCGTGCGCTTCGTCAACATCTACGGGCCGTCCGAGACCACCTGCATTTCCCTCGTGCAGGAGGTGACGGACGACCTGCTGACCGGCGCCCCGATTCCCATCGGGGCGCCGATGGTCGGTGACACGGCCTTCGTCATCGGCGACGACATGGCAGAGGTGCCGGACGGCGAGGCCGGGCAACTGGCGATCGGCGGCGAGGGCGTGGCGCTGGGCTATTACGGGCTGCCGCGCAAGTCGGCGGCGGTGTTCATCGAGGATCCGCGCCCGGGGCGGTCGGGCAAGGTCTACCTGACCGGCGACATGGCGCGCCGGCGCGCGGATGGGGTGTTCGAGTTCCTGGGCCGCGCGGACCGGCAGATCAAGCTGGGCGGCCGCCGGATCGAGCTGGACGGGATCGAGCACGTGATCCGCGGCTGCGCCGGTGTGCATGACGCCTTTGTCGAGGCCGTGTCCGGCCCGGCGGGGGACAAGCGCATCGCGGCGGCGGTGCTGCCGGAGGGCGGGCTGCCGGGCGACGAGGCGGCCTTCGTCTCGGCGCTTCTGGACGCGATGGGGCGCGAGTTGCACCCGCAGATGCTGCCGCGCCACGTTCACCTTCTCGAGGCGCTGCCGGTCACGGCGGCGGGCAAGCCCGACCGCAAGGCGGTGCGCGCGGTGCTGGAGGCGGGCCTGGCCAGGGATGCCGCCGTGGTGGCGTCCGTCGATGGCCGCAGCGGCGCGGCGGGCGACAGACGACATGTGCGCGATGCCGTGGCGGCGGTCTGGGACGAGATCCTGGGCTGTGGTGCAGTGGCCGAGGACCGGACCTTCTTCGAGGCCGGGGGCAATTCGCTGCAACTGGTGGATGCGCACGCACGGATCGAGGCGCGGCTGGGCCTGGTCTTCGACATCGCCACCCTGTTCGAGGCGCCCCGGCTGGGCGACCTTGCGGCGGCGCTGGTGAAACAGGGCGCCCGCGCGCCCGAGGGCAGCGGCGCGGCAGAGGCGGCCTTGCCCGAGGCCGACCTGCGCCATGCGCGCGACACGGTGGCCGATGTCTGGGACGGTATCCTCGGCTGCGGCACGGTCGGAGACGACGTGACGTTCTTCGGGGCTGGCGGCAACTCGCTTCAGCTGATCGACGCGCATGCGCGGATCGAGGCGCGGCTGGGGCTGGCCTTCGACATCGCGGAGCTGTTCGCGACGCCTCGACTGGGCGATCTGGCGGCGGTCCTGGTCGAGAAGGGGGCGCGTGCGCCAGAGGCGGCGCCGGTCGCGGCGGTGCCGGTGGCGGTGGCGGTGCCTGTGGCCGATGCGCCCGATCCCGCGCCCGCCGCGCAAGCAGAGCCTTCGGGGGCCATTGCGGTCGTCGGCATGGCGATGCGGGTACCCGGCGCGCGGTCGCGCGCGGCGTTCTGGCAGGCGCTCTGCGAGGGGCGGAACCTGATCCCGCGCTTCGGGGTGGACGAACTGGAGGACGCGGTGCCGCCCGAGGCCCGGGCCGAGGACAGCTATGTCCCCGCGCGCGGGGCGCTCGACGATGTGGACATGTTCGACGCGGCGCATTTCGGCATCCTGCCGCGCGAGGCCGCGCTGATGGATCCGCAGGCGCGGCTGTTCCTGGAGATGTGCGTCGAGGCGCTGGAGGATGGCGGGCTGGACCCGCGCCGCGCGCCGGGTCCGGTGGGTGTCTACGCGGGCTGTTCGGTCAGCACCTACCTGATCCAGAACGTGCTGGGCGACCGGGCGGCGGTGGAATCCTTCACCGGCGGCTTCCAGATCGGCAACTACGCCACGATGACGGGCAACATCACCGACACGCTGGCCACCCGCGTCGCCTACAAGCTGGACCTGAAGGGCCCGGCGCTAACGATCGGGACGGCGTGTTCCACCTCGCTGACCGCGATCGCGCAGGCGGTGGCGGCGCTGCGCGCCGGGCAGGCCGACGCGATGCTGGCGGGGGGGCTGTCGATCACCTTTCCGCAGAAGCGCGGCTATGTCACGCAAGAGGGCGGCATGTCCTCGCCCGACGGGCTGTGCCGGCCCTTCGACGCGCAGGCGGCGGGCACCGTCTTTGGCCATGGCGGCGGGGTGATCCTGCTGAAGCGGCTGGAGGACGCGCTGGCGGCGGGCGACCATGTCTACGGGGTGATCCGGGGCGTGGGCCTGAACAACGACGGGGCCGACAAGATCAGCTTTACCGCGCCCTCGGTGGGCGGGCAGGCCGAGGCGATCCGCGCGGCGCATCGCGACGCGGGCGTCGCGGCGGACAGCATTTCCTATGTCGAGTGCCACGGCACTGCCACGCCGCTTGGCGATCCGGTCGAGGTGCGCGCGCTGGCGCAGGCCTTTGGCCCGGGCGAGGCGCGCTGCACGCTGGGCTCGGTCAAGGGCAACATCGGGCATCTGGACGCGGGCGCGGGTGTCGTCGGCGTCATCAAGACGCTGATGATGCTGGAGGCGCGGGAGATCCCGCCGGTGGCGCATTTCCACAAGCCCAATCCGCGCATCGGGCTGGAGGCGATGCGCTTCGACATAGCGTCGGCGCGGATGCCGTGGCGGGCCGATGGCCCGCTGCGCGCGGGCGTGAGCGCCTTCGGGATCGGCGGGACCAATGCGCATGTGGTGCTGGAAGAGGCGCCCCTGGTGACGGCGACCGAGGCGGTGGACGGCGTGCAGATCCTGCCGCTTTCGGCCAGTTCGCCGGCGGCGCTGGCCGAGATGGCGGACGCGCTGGCCGACGCGCTGGAGGCGCCGGGCGCGGCCGCGCTGGCGGATGTGGCATTCACCTTGCAGGACGGGCGGCGTGCGCTGCCCTATCGGGGTGCGGTGGTCGGGGAGAGCCACGGGGAGGCGGCGGCGCGCCTGCGGGCGCTGGCGGCGGGGACTATGCCGCCGGTGCCGGGCGCGCCGCCGCGGCTCGCATTCCTGTTCCCGGGGCAGGGGGCGCAGTATCCGGGCATGGGTCGCGGGCTTTACGAGACCGAGCCCGCGTTCGCGCGCTGGATCGACGCGGGCGTCGATGTGCTGGGTGCCGGGCTGGGCGACGAGATGCGCCGGCTCGTGGTGCTGGGCGAGGCGACGGATGCCGAGGCAGCGCGCGCGCTGCGCGACACGCGCCTGACGCAACCTGCGCTCTTCCTCGTGGAATACGCGCTGGCGCAGCTCTGGCAGGCGCGCGGCGTGCGGCCCGACGTTCTGGCCGGCCATTCGGTGGGCGAGTTCGCGGCAGCCGCGCTGGCGGGCGTGATGCGCTTCGAGGATGCTCTGGGCCTGATCGCGAAACGCGGCGCGCTGATGCAGGCGATGCCGGGGGGCGCGATGCTGTCGGTGCGCGCGCCGCTGGAGGTGGTCGAGCGCCACCTTGGGGATGGCGTGGACCTTGCGGCGGCCAATGCGCCGAAGATGCAGGTGGTCGCGGGGCCCGAGGACGCGGTGGCGGCGCTGGAGGCACGGCTGGCGGGCGAAGGGATCGCGGCGCGGCGGCTTCATACGAGCCACGCCTTCCATTCCGCGATGATGGACCCGGTGGTGGGCGAACTGGAGGCGGCGGCCCGGGGGCTGACCCTGCGCGCGCCCGAGATCCCGATCGTTTCGACCGTTACGGGGCAGGCGATGGACGCCGCCACCGCGACTGACCCGGCCTACTGGGCGGGGCAGGCGCGGGCGACGGTGCGCTTTGCCGATGCGCTGCAGCGTCTGGCGGCCGAGGCGCCGCCGGTGTTGCTCGAGGTCGGGCCGGGGGCGACCCTGACGACATTCGCGGCGCAGGTGCTGGGCCGCGAGGGGCACGCCGGGCTTGTCCAGTCGTTGCCCGACCATGCCGGCGCGCAAGGCGATGCCGAGGCGATGGCCGCGGCCTTTGGCGGGCTGTGGGCCGCGGGGCTGCCCGTGGACTGGGCCGCCGCCGGGCCGCGCGGCGCGCGCAAGGTGCCGCTGCCCGGTATCGCGTGGCAGCGCAAGCGCCACTGGATCGACGCCCCCGCCCGCGCGGTGGCCCCCGAGATTTCCCTTTCCCCCACGGCCGCAGCAGAGACGCCGGCCCAATGTTCCGAGGTTTCCATGGTGACGAGCATTCCGATGACCCAAGACCGCAAGCCCCGCCTGGTGGCGGACCTGACCGCGATGATGTCCGACCTGTCGGGCGAGGCGCTGGGCCCCGACGAGGCGGGCGTGCCGTTCCTGGAACTGGGTTTCGACTCGCTGTTCCTGGGGCAGGTGGCCCAGGCGGTCGGGCGCGATTTCGGCGTGACGGTCAGCTTCCGCAGCCTGATGACCGATTATCCGACGATTTCGGCACTGGCGGCGCATCTCGACGCCGAGATGCCGGCGGAGGTGGTGGAGACGTCTGCGCCGGTGGCTGAGGCGGCCCCTGCTGCACCTGTGGCGCAGCCCGCGCAGGTGGTTGCCGCGCCGGTGCTCCCGGCGGCCCAGGTCGTGCCCGCGGCGGGCCTCGAAGGGGTGATCGCGCGGCAGATGGAGGCGATGCAGGCGATGTTCCGCGACCAGCTTGCGGCGCTGGGGGGCGGCGTTGCCGCTGCGGCGCCCGTTATGGCGCCCGTCGCCGCGGCGACTGCGCCGGTCCCGGTCCCGGCCCCCGTGGCCGCGCCCGCGGTGATGCGACCCGCCGCCGACCCGGCAGAGGACGAGGCGCCGCGCGGGTTCCGCGTGGGGCGTGCGCCGGTGCTGGGCGACGCGACGCTGACCGACGCACAGCTGGCCTTTGCCCGCGATCTCGCCCGCCGCTACGGCGAGCGCTTTGCGAAAAGCAAGGCACACACCCAGAAATACCGCGCCGTGCACGCCGATCCGCGCACGGTGGCGGGCTACCGGCAGGAGTGGAAGGAGCTTGTCTTCCCGGTCGTGGCCGCTCGTGCCAAGGGCGCCTGGATCGAGGATGCCGAGGGCAACCGGTTCGTCGATCTTGTGAACGGGTTCGGGCAGACGGCCTTCGGCCATTCGCCCGAGTTCGTGACCGAGGCGGTCGCCCGGCAGATGGAGCGCGGCTTTCCCATCGGCCCGCAGGCCGACATGGCCGGGCCGGTGGCCGAACGCTTTGCCGCGATGACGGGGCATGCGCGCGTCACCTTCTGCAACACCGGCTCCGAGGCGGTGATGGCCGCCATGCGGCTGGCGCGCGCGGTGACCGAGCGGCAGAAGGTCGTTGTCTTCCGCAACGACTATCACGGCCAGTTCGACGAGGTGCTGGTGAAGGCGCGCACGCGCGGCGACAGCCCCGACGCGCTGCCGATCGCGCCGGGCATCCCGCGCAGCGGCCTGTCGAACATGGCGGTGCTGGGCTATGGCGACGGGGCCTCGCTGGACTGGATCCGCGCCAACATGGCCGATATCGCGGCGGTCGTGGTCGAGCCGGTGCAAAGCCGCCATCCCGCCCACCGGCCCGAGGATTTCGTGCGTGCCCTGCGCGGGCTGACCGCCGAGGGCGGCGCGGCGCTGGTGATGGACGAGGTGGTGACGGGCTTCCGCACCGGGCCGCGCGGCATGCAGGGGGTCTGGGGCATCCAGGGCGACATGGCGACCTATGGGAAGGTCGTGGGCGGCGGCATGCCCATCGGCGTCCTGGCCGGGGACGCGCGGTTCATGGATGCGCTGGACGGCGGCGCCTGGGCCTATGGCGACGACAGCACACCCGGGACCGCGCCGACCTTCTTCGCCGGCACCTTCGTGCGGCATCCGCTGGTGATCGCGGCGGTCGACGCCACGCTGGCGCATATGGAGGCCGAAGGCGACCGGCTTTGGGTCGAGACCGCGGCACGGTCGGCGGCGCTGGCCACCGAGATGCGCGGCGCGCTGGCGGCGCGCGGGCTGCCGGACCTGATCGAGGATTACTCCAGCTGGCATGTGTTGAAGACCACGGCGCATGACCCGCGCGCGAGCCTGCTCTATCCGCTGATGCGGCTGCGCGGTGTGCATGTGCTGGACGGCTTCTGCGGCTTCCTGACCACGCAGCACGGCGAGGCCGAGTGCCGCGCGGCGGCCGATGCCTTTGCCGCGTCGCTGGACGAGGTGCAGGCGGTGGGCATCCTGGCGCCCGAGCGGGCGGTGGATGTCGCGGCGCCTGTGGCGGTCCCTGTGGCCCCTGTGGCCGAACCGGCCGGAGCCCCGCTTTTGGAAGAAGTGCCGCTGACCGACAGCCAGCGCGAGATCTGGATGACGCATCAGCTGGGCGATGCCCCGGCGGCCAGCTTCAACGAAAGCGCGTCGATCGCGCTGGAGGGCGCGCTGGACGAGGCGGCGCTGGCGCGCGCGCTGGCGGCGCTCATCGCGCGGCACGATGCGCTGCGTCTGCGCTTCGATCGCTCCGGGGCGCATTTCACGGTCGCCCCGGCCCATGTCCCCGAGATCGCACGGCATGACCTGTCGCAGGCCGCCGATCCGCGTGGCGCGCTGGAGGCGCTTGTCCTGGAGGATGCCGCGGTGCCGTTCGACCTGACGCTGGACCCGCCCTGCCGCTTTGCGCTGGTGCGCCTGGCGGAAGAGCGGCACGTGCTCATCTTCAACGCCCATCACATCGTCTGCGACGGCTGGTCGATGGGCGTTCTGTTCGACGATCTCGCCGCGCTTTATGCCGCCGTGGCCGAGGGTCGCGCGGTGGACCTGCCGCCGGCGCCCTCTTTCGCGCGCCATGCGCAGGCGGAGGCCTCGCGGGCACCGGCGCCCGGGGTGCTGGAGCACTGGCGCGCGGTCTATGCCGATATCCCGGATCTTCCCGACCTGCCCACCGACGCGGCGCGCCCGGCGGCCAAGGCCTGGGACGGTGCGATGTACACCACACAGCTTGGTGCCGATGTCATGCGCGCGCTGCGCAAGACGGGCGGGCGCAACGGGGCCACGCTTTTCGCGACGCTCTTTGCCGGGCTTCAGATGACCCTCGGCCGGCTTTCGGGCGCCCGTGACATCGTGCTTGCGGTGCCGACCGCGGGCCAGATGGAGGGCGAGCAGGGGCTGGTGGGCCATTGCGTCAACTTCCTGCCGATCCGCGCGGCCTTTGACCCGGCGGAACCTGCAGCGGAGCATCTGAAGCGCGCGGGGGGCGCGGTGCTCGACGCCTTTTCCAACGGCGATGTCACGCTGGGCCGGCTGGTGCAGGAGCTGGACGTGCCGCGCGGGCTCAGCCGCCTGCCGCTGACCGAGGTGCAGTTCAACCTGGAACGTCTGCCCGAGCCCGCCGTGGCGGCCGGACTGACCCTGTCGCTGGAGCCCAATCCAAAGACGGCCCTCAACCATGACCTGTTCGTCAACCTGGCCGAGTCGTCCGAGGGGCTGCGGATCGACGTCTATTTCAACACCGTCCTGTTCCGGGCCGAGACCGTGGCGCGCTGGGTGGATCACTACCTGACGCTGCTGTCGGCCATGGCCGAGGATCCGGCCCGCGCGATCGGGGCGCTGCCCCTGATGACCGCCGCGAAAGAGGCGGCACTGGACAACGGGCTGAACGAGACCGCGCGCCGCTGGGACGGGGCCGGCCTGGTCGAGCTCGTGTCGCGGCAGGCGCGGCTGCGGCCCGATGCGCTGGCCGTGGCCAACGGGCGTGGGGCGCTGACCTATGCCGAGCTGGAGGCGCGCACCGATGCTATCGCGGCGCATCTGCAGCGGCTGTTGCCGGGGCGCGGCCAGCGCGTCGCCGTGGCCGTGCCGCGCGGGGTCAACATGCCCGCGGCGCTGCTGGGCGTGCTGAAGGCGGGGCATGCCTATGTCCCGCTCGACCCGACCCAGCCCAGGGCGCGGCTGTGCAGCATCATCGAGACGGCCGAGGCGGCGTTGCTGCTGACCGATTGCGAGGAGACCGCGGCCTTCGCGGGCGATCTCGACCTTCCGCATACGACGCTGGACGCCGTGGCCGAGGGCGGGGTGCCCGTGCCGGCGGTCCACGATCCCGAGGCCGCCGCCTACGTGATCTTCACCAGCGGCTCCACCGGTACGCCCAAGGGCGTCGAGGTGCCGATGAAAGCCGTTGTCAACTTCCTGCAGTCGATGTCCGAGACGCCCGGCTTCGGCGCGGGCGACCGGATCCTTGCGGTGACGACGGTCATGTTCGACATCGCGGTGCTGGAGATGTTCCTGCCGCTCATCGTCGGCGGGACCACGGTGGTGGCCAGCCGGGACGAGGTGCTGGACGGCTTCGCCATGGCGCGGCGGTTGCGGGACGAGGGGTTCACGCACCTGCAGTCCACCCCGACGCTTCTGGGGATGCTGCTGGAGGCCGGGTTCGAACCCGGGCCCGGGCTGAAGATCATGGCCGGTGGCGAACCGATCGGCGCGGACCTGGCCGAGCGGCTGATGGCCGGCGGGGCCGAGCTCTGGAACATGTACGGGCCCACCGAGACCACGGTCTGGTCGGCGGTCCGCCGCTTGCGTCCGGGCGGGGCCATCACCATCGGTGCGCCGATCGCCAACACCACGCTGCATGTGCTGGATGCCCATGACCGCCCGGTTCCGGTGGGCGTTGCTGGCGAGTTGAACATTGGCGGCGACGGGTTGGCGACCGGGTATTTCGGGCGCGAGGATCTGACCGCGGCGGCGTTCCGCGAGGTGGCGCTGGGCGGTGTTCCGCAACGGCTTTACCGCACGGGCGACATGGCTGTTCGGCTTGCCGACGGCGAGATCAGGGTGCTGGGACGCAAGGACCGGCAGATCAAGCTGCGCGGCTTCCGAATCGAGTTGGAAGATATCGAGGCCCGCCTGCGCGCGCTGCCCGGCATCGCGACCTGTGCCGTGGAGGTGCGGGCGCGGGCCAATGGACAGGCGGCGCTTGTGGGATACGTTGTGCCGGAAGAGGGCCAGCGCCCGCAGCCGGCGGACCTTGCCCGCGCGCTTGCGGCGCAGTTGCCCGACTACATGGTTCCGCAGGCCTGGGTGCCGTTGTCGGCGCTGCCGCGAACGGCCAACGGCAAGCTGGACCGCAAGGCGCTGCCCGATCCCGAGCTCGCCGCGCCGGTGCAGCCGCTGCGTCCCGTCGAGGCGCCGGCGACCGACACCGAGCGCCGTCTGGCAGAGATCTGGACCGAGGTCCTCGGGCAACCTGCGTTGTCGGTGACGGATACGGTGTTTGCCCTTGGTGCAGACAGCCTCGACGTGTTCCGGATCGCGGCCCGGATGCTCGACGCCGGGTTGGGGCTGGAGGCGCGCGACGTGTTGCAGCACGGCTCGATCCGGGCGCTTGCGGCCTTTGCCGATGCACGGGGCGAGGCTGGCCCGCAGCGGCCGTCGCTGAAGTCTTTCCGGGGAGGCGCGATGCGAGGGGCTGCGCGCGCGTCCTGACCCGGATCAGGCGTCCGCGAGGGGAATCCGCCCCTCGCGGACGTGCATGTTGATTGGTGTGCCCCGGGCTTCGACCGCCAGTGCGCCGACGAAGGTGGGATGAAGGTCCAGATGCAGAAGCGACCAGTTCCTGGGCACCAGTTGCGGAATGCGGCTGGCGACGATCCGCGCTGGTGCACCAGGCGTCAGCGTCACGTCGAAGCCGTGCAGCGGCAGCGACAGGCCCTCGCCGCTGCCCTTGATGAGCGCTTCCTTGCGGGTCCAGCAGCGGAAGAACCCCGCCGCCCAGTCGGGGCCGCGGAGCCTGTCCAGCTCCTGCCGCTCGGCGGTCGAGAAAAAGCGTTCCGCCACGGCCGGCTCGATGTTGCGCTGGCCTTCGATGTCGATGCCGAGGGCCACGGGGGTCGGCGACACGGCCAGCGCCGCCCAACCTGCCGCATGGCTGAGGTTGAAGGCCGGGCCGCCCGGCAGTTCTGGCCGGCCCCAGGCGTTCTGGGCGAAGCGCAGCGCGGCCGGTGCATCGCCGGTATAGCTCGCGAGGATCTCTCGCAGGCGGCCTCGGCCGGTGCGATAGGCGGCGCGTCCCTCGGGACGGACAAAGCGTGCGGCCCGCGCGGCCTCGTCCGGTGCGAGATGCGCGGCAAGCTCCGCCACGCGGGGCGCGGGCGGGTCCAGCCGCCAGAACCAGAGGTCGATATCCATTGCCATGCGCCCTTGCTGCCGGAGAGGGCGGGGATTGGCAACCGGACCCGAAACCTTCCCGCAGGGGAATCGGCATGAAGGCGCTTGCTGTCCTGGTGATGGCCGTTCTTGCCGGCCTGGGACTGATCCGGCTGGCCGAAGGCACGGGGCCGGGGCAGGCCGCGATCGCGGGCCTGAAGGCGGAGGTGCAGGTGCAGCGCGTCCTGCGCGCGGCCGAGGCGCGGCGCGTGGTCGGCAACGCCATGGTCGAGATGCCGGACGGGGTGCGGCTGGCCACGGATGTCTACCTGCCGCGTGCGGCCGCGGGCCCCGTTCCGGCGGTTCTGGTGCGGCTGCCCTATGGCAAGCGGAGCTATTTCGAGGTCTGGCGTTGGATGCAGCTTTTCCTGCCGCGCGGCTATGCCGTGGTGGTTCAGGACATGCGCGGACGCTACCGCTCGGAAGGCGTTTTCGCTCCCTATCCGCAGGCCCGCAAGGATGGTGCGGCGACGCTGGACTGGATCGCGGCGCAGGACTGGTCGGACGGGCGCGTGGGGATGATCGGCTGTTCTGCGCTGGGCGAGGTCCAGCTGATGCTGGGGGCGCGCGGGCACCCGGCACTCGGGGCGCTCATCCCCATCGGGGCGGGCGGCGCGGTGGGCGCGGCAGGGGGCGTGGAGGGGTACTTCGGCATGGTCGAGGGCGGCATTCCCACGCTGGCGGCCGCGTTCGGCTGGTTCACGCGGTTCGGCGGCAAGACCGGCGACGCGATGGCGGGGCCAAAGGTGGATCATGCCACCGGACTGCGGGCCCTGCCGATCCGGGACGCGGTGGCGCGCTGGCGCGACGATCCGACCGACTACGAGGGGCTGCTCGACCGGCTGTCCGCGCCGGACAGCTTCGCCGACTGGGGATACCTGGACGACGATGCGCGCATCGAGGTGCCGACCCTGGTGGCCGACACCTGGTTCGATCCCGCGCTGCGCGCGACCCTAGCGCTGGCGCAGGTGCTGGGACGAAACGGACCCGCGCCCCGCGTGCTGATCGCGCCGGGCACCCATTGCGACCTGGAAGGCGCCTTCGCCAGGGGCGCCGTGGGCGACGTTCCCGTCGATCCCGTCGCGGCCATGGACGTGGACGCGCTTTATGCGCAGTTCATGGATGCGCGGCTGCGTGGGGTGCCGGCCCCCGACCTGCCGGCCTTTACCGTCTACGTCATGCGTGAGGACCGCTGGCTGCGCTCTGACAGCTGGCCGCCGGAGGGCGCGCGCGAGAGGATGCTGTCGCTGGCCGGCCGCGCGCTCGTCCCGGAGGAGGCCACGGAGACCGGCGCGCGCAGCTTCCTGTCCGATCCCTCTGATCCGGTGCCGACGCTGGGCGGCGCGATCTGCTGCACGGGCGATCCGTCCATGCGCGTGGGGCCGGTGGACCAGGCGCCGATCGAGGGGCGGGACGATCTGCTCGTCTACACTTCCGGGGTGCTGGAGGCGCCCGTGACCCTGGCAGGTCCCGTCCGGGCAAGGCTTTGGGTGTCGGCGGATGTGCCTGACACCGATCTGGTGGTGCGCCTGACCGAGGTGACGCCCGAGGGCCGCTCGCTGACCGTGTCCGAGGCGGGGCTGCGGCTGCGCTATCGCGGCGGGCTGACGGCGCCGGCGCTTCTGACACCCGGAGAGGTGACGGAAATAGAGGTCGTGCTGCCCGACATCGCCTGGCATGTCGCGGCGGGCAGTCGTTTGAGGCTGCACATTGCCGGGTCGAGCTTTCCGCGGCTGGCGCGGAACATGAACGGCGGCGGCGATCCGCATCTGGAAGACCGGCCGCGGCCGGCCCGGATCACGGTGCATTCGGGGCCGGGGACGCCTTCTGCGGTCGTCATGACGGTTTTGCCCGGCGGGGCCTGAGCCGCGCCGCTGTGGCGTGTCAGTTCAGGCGGCGCAGGCGGGCGTCGATGACTTCCGCCACCCGGCGGAAGCCGTGTTCTAGAAGCGCGTCCTCGTGCCAGCCGCTGAGGGTGTAGATCGGGGTGTCGGCCGGCAGGCGGCCTTTCCATCCGAACAGCAAGGCCCCAGCCCGGCGCGACTGGCTTTCCGTGGCGAAGAGAAGCACCTGGCCGTCATACGCCCAGCGATGTTCGTCGCGCAGCATGCGGGCAATACGGACGTTGGCCGCGCGTGCATTGCGCTCCATCTCGGTCGGAGGCGCGACATGGCCGGTGCGTTCCAGAAGCCGGCGGAGCCCGCCGTGCTTGGCCATGGTCTGGACCAGTCCGGCTTCACGGCGCAGGGCCCGCCCGATGTAATGCGCCCACCGGCGCAGCCGGGTGCGCAGCCGCCGGCGTCCCGTGACGCAGTCGGGGGCCCAGCTGTCGATCATGGCCAGCGCCTCGACCCGCGTGCCGGACCTGGCGAGATGCTCGGCCAGCCGGAGCGCGACCACGCCGTCGGCACATTGCCCGGCAAGGATCAGCGGACGCCCCGGCAGCAGGGCGGAGAGCTGTTCCGCCGCCGCGGCGGCAAGCGCGTCCACATCCGCTGCGCCATGCTCGGAAATCGCCTCGGCGTCGGGGATGTAGAGGTTGAAGACCGGCACGTCCGTATCGAGCGCCTGCGCCATGTTCCGGTAGAGGAAGGGCTGGTTCAGCGACACCACCGCCGGCCCGGTCGCGGGGCCTTCGCGCAGGGTCAGCACCTGCCAGAGGCCGCCGGGCTCCGGCTCGGCTTCGGTGCCCACCAGCAGCGCGCCGACGCGGCGGGAGAAGCCGTCGAGCGTGGGATCCGCGAAGAAATCCGCGACGCCGGGGCGGACGCCGAAACGGTCCTCGACGGCGGACAGCATCCGCAGGGCCAGGACGGACTGGCCGCCGAGATCGAAGAAATCGCCGTCGACCTGCTGTGCCGGCAGGGCCAGCAGTTCGGACCAGATCCCGGCGATGGCCTTGCGAAGGTGGGCCGGTGCGGAAAGAGGAGACGCCACAGGCGCGGGCGGGGCCGTTCCGGGCCCCCGTTCGTCCGGCGCGACCGCGTCCGGCGTGCCGCGCTCCGGCTCGGCAAGCGGCACCGCCGTGCCCGAGATGACCCCATCCAGCGCCTCCAGGATGGCGTCCGCCAGCCGCGTGATCCTCTCGGCGTCATAAAGCGCCGCGTTGTAGTCGATGGTCAGCGCCCAGCCGGCGGTCCGGCCGAGGATCTGGATATTCAGATCGTAAAGGACGCCCGGGCTTTGCGAGGGCATCGAGATCAGCCGGTAGGGGCCGTGCGCGCGCTCTTCCAGGAAGACGCGTTGCAGCGTGAAGAGCGTTGAGATCAGCGGCATCCGCGAGGGATCGCGCCTTTGCCCCGCCTCGGCGCGGATCTCGTCGAAGGGCAGCGCCTCATGCGCCAGCGCCGAGGCCACCTCGCGGCCGGTGGCGCGCACGAGGTCGTCCAGCGTGTCGCCGGGCCGTGTGGCAAGCCGCAGGACCAGCGTGTTGATGAAGGCGCCGATGAGCGGTTCGAGATCGGTCTCGGTGCGCCCCGCGACCGGGGTGCCGAAGACGAGGTCGCTGCTGCCCGTGGTGCGGTGCAGCGCGGCGGCGACGGCCGCGGCGCCCAGCACGAAGCCCGAAACGCCCTGGCGGCGGGCGGCTTCTTCCAGTGCCGTTTCGAAGGCCGTGTCGAGCGGGCGGACCAGCCGGCCGCCTTTCAGTTCACGGGGCACGGTGCGCGGGCGGTCCGGGGCCAGTTCGAGATAGGGCGCATCTTTCAGACGGTCGCGCCAGTAGGCCTGAAGCTCTGCGTGGGCGGGGGTATCGGTGCAGGCGTCGCGCCAGAGGGCATAGTCGCCGTATTGCAGGGGGAGTTCCGGAGGCGTCCAGTCGCGCCCTTCGGCGCGCGCGGCAAGGAACCCGCCCAGTTCCGCGCCCAGAACACGGATGGAGAAGCCGTCGAAGACCGCATGGTGCACGACGATGAGGATGGCGGCGCGGTCCGGCGCGGTCTGGACCAGCGTCACACGCATCTGGCAGGGCGCCGACAGGTCGAAGCCCTTTGCGCACAGTTCGCGTTCGATCCTCGCGATGCGGGCCTCCTGGTCGGGCGCGGGGATGTTGCGGATGTCCAGATGCGCAAGGCGGAAAGGCGCGTGCGGCAGGACCTCTTGCGTGGGCGTGCCGTCGATCTCTGCGAAACGGGTGCGCAGGATTTCGTGCCGCGCGACGATGGCCTGAAGTCCAGCCTCGATATCGGCGGCGCGGATCGGTCCGTGCAGTTCCCAGCGGACCGAGATGTTGTTGGAGGGTGTGCCCGGCGCGGCCATTTCGGCAAACCAGAATGGGCGCTGGGACGGCGCCAGCGGGAAACGCGCCGACACCTGTGTGTCCGCAATCAGCGAGTTCGATTCGGTTTTCAGCACCAGTTTGTCCCCTGGGCGTGCGTCGGACCAAGGTCCGGCGACGCGCTGTGCCCCCGAGGACGACATTGCCTCCGGGCTGCCGTGCGGGTCAAACTGCGGCGCCGTTGCGGCCAGGATTGCGCCCTGACTGACACGCAATTCGGGGTCGTGCGGTGCTTTGTCCTCGTTCGGGAAATGGCGGCGCCCGTCGGGCCCTATCATCAAGGCGTTCGCGGGGCGCCCGCGACAAGGCCGTGTCCGGGGCGGCGGGAACATGCCGTGCGAACGGCTGTCGCTTGCCCAACTGCCGACAAATTGGGCAACCTCGTGTGACCTTGGTCACTTTGCGCTGCAGGCGCCGCCGATAGGGTCGGGGTCATGAAACTGAGGAGTGTTTGATCAACAGGCGGACGCCAACCGCGTGTGCGAGATGCTGGCCTGTGCGCGTGAGCGGTTCATGGACGCGGAGGTTGGGTTGCGGACTGGCGCCAACTGTTGATCAAGGCAGACGAGCGCCTTGTGGGCAAGGGCCGCCTTACCATTTTCCAGATGGCTGCCGCCGCAATGCCGAAGGAGGTCTCCGCTGGCATTCTCGGGCTGATCAACACGTTGCGCTGTCTGCCCGCTGCAGCGCCGCCGACATGATCGGCGAATAATCCAGAATCGCAAGGCGCAATCCCTGTGGCCAAGTGCGTGCTGCCAAGAACAGGAGAAACGGAGCCGAGACCGGCAGGTGCTGCCTTTTTGACCGTTCCTTTCGCTGTAGGTATAATCTATGTCATATAAAGGTGTATATTTAGTGACATAGCGTTAGGCATGGGTCGACGGTTGGTCGGGATGGAATGAACACTACGAATCGCGTTTTTCAGATCTGGGCGGCCAATGTGCCCAATTCGGTCGATTGCGGCGTGCCGATTGCGGCCAGCCGTGCCGGCCATACAGGCCTTTTCGACATAGAATACGCCGACCTGGGCGATCCGGTCACGCAGCGCGCGCTGCACATGCTGGGCCGTCAGGCGCGGGGGTCCTGGGGGCTGCGCCTGCGCCCCGCGCAGGCGATGGCGCTGGCCGAGACGACCGACGCGCGCCTTGCCGAGATGCCGGTTGCGGTACTGGTGCCGGTGCCCGGTGCGGACCTGTCCATCGCCGTGATGGCGCTGCGCGAGATGTCGGAGGCGATCTCGGTTGCCGTCGAGGTGCGCGATGCCGAAGAGGCACGGGCCGCCGAAGCCGCCCGCGCCGACCTGCTTGTGGCGAAAGGGCACGAGGCCGGTGGGACGGTGGGGGACGAAACCGCTTTCCTGCTTGTGCAGCGGCTGGTCGCTGTGAGCGGTTTGCCGGTGCTTGCCCAGGGGGGTGTTTCGCTTGAAACCGCGGCGGCGCTGCGTGTGGCGGGTGCGGTCGGCGTCGTCCTGGATTGGCAACTGGCACTGACCGAGGAGTCGGCCGTCTCGGGGCGCCTTGCAGCCACGCTTGCCCGTATGGACGGAAGCGAAACCTACTTGCTCGGGGCCGACGGTGCGCGGCCGATCCGCATTTTCTCGCGCACCCAGCGCGATGTGCCGCAGGCGTTGCAAGACCTCGACCGGGCGGGTGAGACGTTGGCGCAGTTGCCTGCAGCGGTGGACGCGGCGGTGGATCTGGCCGATCCCGACGGCTCTGTCTGGCTGACCGGGCAGGATGCGGCCTTTGCCGCAGGTCTGGCGCGCCGGTTCGGGCGTACGGGCCGGGTGCTGGACGCGATCGCGGCGGCGGTGACGTCGCATCCCGGAGAGGCTGCGCGAACTGCGGCGCTGGCAGAGGGCGGACCGCTGGCCGAGGTGCTGGGCACCCGCTATCCCATCGTGCAGGGACCGATGACCCGGGTCAGCGACCGGGCCGAGTTCGCTCTGGCCGTGGCAGAAGGCGGGGCGCTGCCCTTCCTGGCGCTCGCATTGATGCGCCGCGACGAGGCGGACGCGCTTGTGGCGGAAACGGCGGATATGCTTGGCGACCGGCCGTGGGGCGTGGGGATTCTGGGCTTCGTCGACGAGGCGCTGCGCGCCGAGCAGATGGAGGTGATCGCCAAGCGCAGGCCGAATTTCG
>JAUIIC010000243.1 GCA_030431935.1 Alphaproteobacteria bacterium
CCAACGGGGCCTATCACTACCACGGGCTGCCCATCGGCCTGATGCAGGCGCTGGGCTGGCGGGCCGACCGGCCATCTCCGCTGATCGGCTGGGCCGCGGACGGGTTCCCGATCTACGCGATGACCGCAGAGGTCGACGGAGCGGTCGTCGAGATGACCAGTTCCTGGCGGCTGCGCTCTGGCTCCCGTCCGGGCGGAAATGCGCCGCACGGCACCTACGACGGCACCTTCGTGCAGGACTACGTCCATGTGCCGGGCTCGGGGATGCTCGATGCCCGAAACGGGGCCACGGTGCGCACGGCGGAGTACCCCGAGGGCACCTATGCCTATTTCCTGACGCGGGCCTTTCCGTTCATCCCGCGGGAACTCGCGGCCCCGGCCGAGCAAAGCTTTCGCCGCGGGCCGCCGCCCCGGGGCTGACGCCCCGTCGTCAGTCCTCGAACTCGACCAGCAGGTCCTTGGCGTCGATCTGGTCGCCTGCGGCCACGTGCACGGCCTTGACCCTGGCCGTGCGCTCTGCGTGCAGGCCGGTTTCCATCTTCATGGCCTCGATCGTCAGCAGAAGGTCGCCTTCCTTGACCTCGGCCCCCGCCGCGACGCCGATGGTCGCGACCACGCCGGGCATGGGGGCGCCCAGATGTGCCGGGTTGCCGGGCGTCGCCTTGGGGCGGGCCTTGCTGGTGGCCTTCGCTTCGCGGTTCGGGACCCGCACCACGCGCGGCTGGCCGTTGAGGTCGAAGAACACGCGCACGTCGCCGTCCTCGTGGGTTTCGCCCACGGCCTGCAAACGGATCTCAAGCGTCTTGCCCGGGTCGATCTCGGCGGTGACGGAGTCTCCGGGTTGCATCCCGTAGAAGAACGTCTGCGTCGGCAGGGTGCGCACCGGGCCATAGACCGCGTGGCGTTCCATGTAGTCGGTGAAGACCTTCGGATACATCAGGTATCCGTTCAGGTCCTCATCGTCGATCTCTTCGCCTGTCTTCGCGGCCAGTTCGGCGCGGGCCGCCTCCAGGTCCACCGGCTTCAGGTGCTTGCCCGGCCGTTCAAGGTTCGGGGTCTCGGCCTTCAACGCCTTCTTCACGATGGCCTCGGGAAAGCCGCCCGGCGGCTGGCCGAGGTTGCCGCGCATCATGTCGATGACGCTGTCGGGCAGGCTTACGTCCTTGTCGGGGTCTTCCACGTCGGCGCGCGTCAGGCCCTGGCTGACCATCATCAGCGCCATGTCGCCCACCACCTTGGAGGACGGCGTCACCTTCACGATGTCGCCGAACATGCGGTTTACCTCGGCGTACATGTGCGCGACTTCGTGCCAGCGGTCTTCGAGCCCCATGGAGCGGGCCTGCGCCTTGAGGTTGGTGAACTGGCCGCCCGGCATCTCGTGCAGGTAGACCTCGGACGCGGGCGCCTGAAGGCCGGTCTCGAATGCGGCATAATGCGCGCGGACGGCCTCCCAGTAGTTCGAGATCTCGCGGATCGCGTCGATGTCGAGCCCGGTGTCGCGCTCGGTAAAGCGCAGCGCCTCGACCACGGTGCCCAGCGTCGCCTGGCTGGTGTTGCCCGACAGCGCGTCCATCGCGCAATCGACGGCGTCCACCCCGGCCTCGGACGCGGCAAGGATCGTGCCGCAGGCGATGCCGGCGGTGTCATGGGTGTGGAAGTGGATCGGCAGATCGACCTCTTCCTTCAGCGCCTTGAAGAGGATGCGTGCGGCGGCGGGTTTCAGAAGGCCCGCCATGTCCTTCAGCCCCAGGACATGGGCGCCCGCGGCCTCAAGCTCCTTGGCCATCGCGACATAGTATTTCAGGTCGTATTTCGACCGTTCGGGATTCAGCAGGTCGCCGGTGTAGCAGATCGTGCCCTCGCAGACCTTGCCGCTGGCCACGACCGCATCCATCGCGACGCGCATGTTCTCGACCCAGTTCAGGCTGTCGAAGACGCGGAACACGTCGACGCCCGATTTCGCCGCCTGCGCGACGAAGCTTTGCACCACGTTGTCGGGGTAGTTGGTATAGCCCACCCCGTTCGAGGCGCGCAGCAGCATCTGCGTCATGATGTTGGGCATTGCCGCGCGGATGTCGCGCAGCCGCTGCCAAGGGCATTCCTGCAGGAAACGGTAGGCCACGTCGAAGGTCGCGCCGCCCCAGCATTCCACGCTGAACAACTCGGGCAGGTTCGCGGCATAGGTCGGCGCCACGCGGATCATGTCGATGGACCGCATCCGCGTGGCCAGCAGCGACTGGTGCCCATCGCGCATGGTCGTGTCGGTGATGAGCAGCTGTTTCTGATCCTTCATCCAGTCGGCCAGCGCCTCTGGCCCGAACTGGTCCAGGATCTGGCGGGTGCCGGGCTTGGGATCTTCGGCGCGGTGGCGCGGGGGGCGCGGGGTCTTCAGCCCGGCGGGCGGACGCGGGCGCGCCTTGGTTTCCGGGTGCCCGTTCACCGTGATGTCGGCGATGTAGGTCAGGATCTTGGTGGCCCGGTCGCGGCGCTGCTTGAAGTCGAACAGCTCCGGCGTCTGGTCGATGAACTTTGTGTGGTACTGGTTCGACAGGAAGGTCGGGTGCTTCAGCAGGTTTTCCACGAAGGCGATGTTCGTGGCCACGCCCCGGATGCGGAACTCGCGCAGGGCGCGGTCCATGCGGGCGATGGCGGCCTCTGGCGTGGGCGCCCAGGCGGTCACCTTTTCCAGAAGCGAGTCGTAGTAGCGCGTGATGACCGCGCCAGAATAGGCCGTGCCGCCGTCCAGCCGGATGCCCATGCCGGTGGCGCCCCGATAGGCCGTGATCCGGCCGTAGTCGGGGATGAAGTTGTTCATCGGATCCTCGGTGGTGATCCGGCACTGGATCGCGTGGCCGGTCAGGCGCACGTCATACTGGCTGGCGACACCTGTCGCCTCGATCAGCGACTTGCCCTCGGCGATCAGGATCTGGGCGCGCACGATGTCGATGCCAGTCACTTCCTCGGTCACCGTGTGCTCGACCTGCACGCGGGGGTTCACCTCGATGAAGTAGAAGGCGCCCGTTTCCATATCCATCAGGAACTCGATGGTTCCGGCGCATTCGTAGTCCACCGCCTCGGCGATCTTCTTGCCGAGATTGCACAGCTCTTCGCGCTGGGCATCCGAAAGGTAGGGCGCCGGCGCGCGTTCCACGACCTTCTGGTTGCGCCGCTGGACCGAGCAGTCCCGCTCCCACAAATGGTAGATGTTGCCGTGGCTGTCGCCGAGGATCTGCACCTCGACATGCCGCGCGCGCAGGATCATCTTTTCGAGGTATCCCTCGCCGTTGCCAAAGGCGGCCTCGGCCTCGCGCCGGCCTTCCTTGACCTTCTCGGACAACTCCTCGGGGCCGTTGATCGGGCGCATCCCGCGACCGCCACCGCCCCAGCTGGCCTTCAGCATCAGGGGATAGCCGATCTCGCCGGCCTGGCGGGCGATCTCGTCCATGTCGTCGCCCAGGACCTCGGTCGCCGGGATCACCGGGACACCCGCGGCGATGGCCACCTTGCGCGCGCTGGCCTTGTCGCCGAGCGCGCGCATCGTGTCGGCCTTGGGGCCGATGAATGTGAGCCCCGCCGCGGTGCACGCATCCACGAAAGCGGGGTTCTCGGACAGAAGGCCGTAACCCGGATGCACCGCGTCCGCGCCGCAGGCGCGCGCCACCCGGATGATCTCCTCGATCGAAAGATAGGCCGCCACCGGTCCCAGTCCCTCGCCGATCAGATAGGCCTCGTCCGCCTTGAAGCGGTGCAGCGACAGCTTGTCCTCTTCGGCGTAGACGGCGACGGTGCGCTTGCCCAGTTCGTTGGCCGCGCGCATGACCCGGATGGCGATCTCGCCCCGGTTGGCGATCAGGATTTTGCGAAACTCAGCCATGGGCACACCTCTTTTTGCAGGTGCAGCATACGGCGTGTAACGGTCTCGTAAACCGGAAAACGCCCATCGCGCGACGGGGTGGTCTCAGGCCTCCGGGATCAGCCGGTCGCGAGCGTCGGCCGGTCGGGCAAGGCCCATCTGGCCCATGTTCGACAGAAGATCCTCCGTCAGGACATGCGCCACATGGGCCGCCCCGGCGGCGCCGAAGGCGGCCAGCCCATAGTGAAACGCCCGTCCCAGCATGACCATGTCCGCGCCAAGCGCCATGGCGCGCAGCACGTCCAGCCCGCCCGCGACGCCGGAATCGAAGATCAGCGGACAGTCGGGCCCCACCGCGGCCCGGATCGCCGGCAGCACGTCGATGCTGGCGGGCGCGGCGTCGAACTGGCGCCCGGCGTGGTTCGACACCCAGATGCCGTCGGCACCGGTTTCGCGCAGGCGAACCGCGTCCTCGGGTGTCAGCACGCCCTTGACCAGCAACGGTCCGTCCCAGGCCGCGCGCAACCGAGCAAGATAATCCCAGCCCGGGGCCGTGCGCAGCAGGTACCCGATATGCGCCGTCGAGGGCAGCGAGCGGTCCGACTTCATGTAGGATTCCAGAAACCGCATCCGCGGCATCCCGTGCCTCAGGGTTCCCAGCGCCCAGGCCGGCCGCAGCGCGGTTTGCGCCATCAGGCGCGGTGTCAGGCGGGGCGGCTGTTTCAGGCCGCCCTTGCGCTGGCGCTCCCGGCGGCTGGCCACCGGCACATCCGCCGTCAGCACCAGCGTCCCGAACCCGGCGGCCCGGACGCGGGCCAGCATGTCGTCGAGAACCCCGGGATCGCGCGGCGGATAAAGCTGGAACCACGCCGTTCCGCCGGTGTGCGGCCCGACCTCCTCGGGCGTGCGCGATGCGACCGTCGACAGGGTATAGGGCAGACCGGCATCCCGCCCCAGCCGGGCCAGCGTCGCCTCGGCATCCGGCCAGATCAGCCCCGACATGCCCACCGGCGCGATGCCGAACGGCCTTTCGAACCGCTGGCCGAGGATTTCGACCGAGAGGTCCTGCGTGATCTCGCCGTGCAGGATGCTCGGTCGGAAGAGGATCCGGTCCAGCGCATCGCGATTGCGCCGCGCGGTGGCCTCGGTTCCGGTGGCGCTGTCGAGGTAGTCCCAGACGAACCGGGGCACCCGTCGCTTCGCGCGCGCGGCCAGGTCCGCAATGGCGGGATAACGCGTGTCGAGATCCATGGCCCCCGTTTGTAGCGCCCGGCGGGTCGGGCGCAATCCGCCTCCTGCTTCTTCTGTTCGAAAATACTCTCGCCGAAGGCACGCGCCGCAGGCGTGTTCGCCGTCCCCGGACCGGGGACAGGCGGCGGCGCGCGTGAACATAGCGCGAACAAGTCTTTATCTCGCGCCGCCGCGCCGCTAGATTGCCGCGCATGAGCAGTTTCTCCGAAGAAGACGCCTTCGCGGCCGCGGTTCCCCTGTCCCAGCGCGCGATGGGGGTGCGCCCGGCGCCCTATCTCGATGAATTGAACCCCGCGCAGCGCGAGGCGGTCGAGGCGCTGGACGGCCCCGTCCTGATGCTGGCAGGGGCGGGCACCGGCAAGACCAAGGCGCTGACCGCGCGCATCGCGCATCTGTTGAACACCGGGCGGGCGCGCCCGAACGAGATCCTCGCGGTGACCTTCACCAACAAGGCCGCGCGCGAGATGAAGGACCGCGTCGGGCGGCTGATGGGCCAGACGGTCGAGGGGATGCCCTGGCTCGGCACGTTCCACGCGATCTGCGTCAAGCTTCTGCGCCGCCATGCCGAGCTTGTGGGGCTGAAGACCAACTTCACCATCCTTGATTCCGACGACCAGGTGCGGCTGTTGAAACAGCTGATCCTGGCCGAGAACATCGACGAAAAGCGCTGGCCGGCGCGCCAGCTGGCCGGGATCATAGATGGCTGGAAGAACCGGGCCTGGACGCCCGAGAAGGTGCCCGCGGCCGAGGCAAACGCCTTCAACCGCCGCGGGGTGGAGCTTTACGCCCAGTATCAGGCCCGGCTGTGCGACCTGAACGCCGTCGATTTCGGCGATCTCCTGTTGCACATGCTGACGATCTTCCAGGCCCATGACGACGTCCTGCAGCAATACCAGCGCTGGTTCCGCTATATCCTCGTGGACGAATACCAGGACACGAACGTGGCCCAG
>JAUIIC010000244.1 GCA_030431935.1 Alphaproteobacteria bacterium
CCGTCCCAGCGTGGATGCAGTGGGGTTTGCGCGTCTCTGGGACGCGCTGGCATCGCTGAGCGCCGATCCGGAACCGGGGCTGACGATTGGCCGGGCGCTGTCGCCCGAGACGTTCAGCCCGCCGCTTTTCGCGGCCTGGTGCAGCCCCGATCTGCGCACGGCACTGGGGCGGCTGGCGCTGTTCAAGCCGCTGGTCGGGCCCCTGCGGCTGGATCTGCGCGACGGGCCGAAAGGGCTGGAGGTGCGGCTTGGGGCAGAGCCCGGGGTAGAGGTGCCGCCGGGCTATGCGGGCGCAGAGCTTGTGTTCCTGGTCAACCTGGCACGGCTGGCGACGCGCCATCGCGTCGTCCCGCTGGAGGTGCGCGGTCCCGCAGGCGCGGTGGGTCCGGCGACAGAGGCATTTCTGGGCCGTGCGGTGGGGGAGGCCGACGAGGCCACGCTGATCTTTGCGCCAGAGGATGCCGTGCGCCCGTTCCTGGCCGCGAATCCGGCGCTGTTCACAGTGTTCGAAGAGGGTCTGCGCGCGCGGCTGGACGAGGTGGCGCAGGCGTCCGGCATGGCAGAACGCGTGCGTGCCGCCCTGATGGAGGCGCTGCCCGCCGGGCAGGCCGACGCGGCCTCGGTGGCGCGTCGGCTGGGTGTCAGCGTGCGCAGCCTGCAACGGCGGCTGGCCGAAGAGGGCACCAGCTTTCAGGCGGAACTGGGTGCGCTGCGGGCGCGGCTGGCGCGGCACTACCTGACGGGTAGCCGCCATTCCAGCGCCGAGATCGCCTTTCTGCTGGGCTACGAAGACCCGAACTCGTTCATCCGGGCCTTCGGTGGCTGGACGGGCACGACGCCCGAGGCGATGCGCGCCGCCGCTCAGGTCTGACCGCGTTCGGCCCAGCCCGCGAAGATGCGTTCCAGCAGCACCACGCCGTAGAACAGCAGGATGCCCAGCGCGGCAAGCGCGATCAACACGGCGAACATCAGCGGATAGTCGGCGTTGATCTTGCCGGAATCGAACAGGTGGCCCAGCCCCTTGCCGTGCGGTTCCACGATCTCCATCAGGTTGGTGCCGATGAAGGCCAGCGTCACCGCCACCTTCAGCGCGCCGAAGAACTCGGGCAGGGTCTTGGGAAGCGCGATCTTCCAGAAGATCGTCATCCGCGAGGCGCCCAGCGCGCGCAGGATGTCGCGGTATTCGGGTTCCAGCGTCGACAGCCCGATCGAGACCGACACGGCGATGGGAAAGAACGAGATCATGAAGGCGATCAGGACTGTGTTCATGTTGTCCGCACCCACGAACATGAGCGCGATGACGGGCACGACCGTGGCCTTGGGGATCGCGTTGAAACCCACCAGGATGGGGTAAAGCGCCTCTCTGGCCACGCGGGAAAAGCCCATGACCATGCCAAGAAGCGTGCCGAAGACGACGGCAAGAAGCAGCCCCACGACCGTGCGCCAAAGCGTCTGCCAGCCGTAGATCAGGAACAGTTCCTTAAACTTCCAGAAGGCGGGCCAGAGGTCCGAGGGCGAGGCCATCTTGTAGTTGGGCCACTGGTTGACCCAGACCAGCCATTCCCAGAACGCCAGAAAGATCACGATGGCGACGACCGGAACGAGAAATCCGCGAAGCTGGGCGTTCATGCTGCGGCCTCCGCATCGGGGGCGGCGCGGCCCTGGGCGATCTGGATCTGGTGGCGCAGTTCGGCCAGCATCTCGACCGCCTTGGGCTCGTACAGCACGTCAAGCGGGCGGTCCTTGGGCAGGTCGACCTCCATCAGGTATTGCAACCGCGCGGGGCGGGCCGACAGCACCGCGATCTCGTCCGCCAGGTAGACGGATTCGCGCAGGTCATGGGTGATGAGCACGCAGGTGAACGGTTCTTCCGCGCGCAGGTTGTGCATCGTCTGCCACAGGTCTTCGCGCGTGAAGGCGTCGAGCGCGCCGAAGGGTTCGTCGAGGATCAGCACCTCGGGCTTGTGGACGATCGACCGGCAGAGAGAGGCGCGCTGGCGCATGCCGCCGGACAGTTCCGAGGGGCGCTTGTCCTCGAAGCCTTCCAGCCCGACAAGGTGCAGCAGGTGGCGCGCGCGTTCCTCGCGCTGGGCCATCGGCATCGACGGCGCGACGATTTCGAGCGGCAGCATCACGTTCTTCAGGATCGTGCGCCATTCCAGCAGGACGGGGTTCTGAAAGGCCATGCCCACGGTGGGCTTGGGGCTGGTCACCAGTTCGCGGTGCAGCCACACTTGCCCCTCGTCCGGGCGCATCAGCCCGGCGATCAGGCGTGTCAGCGTGGACTTGCCGCAGCCAGAGGGGCCCACAACGGCACAAAAGGCGCCTTCGCGGACGGTCAGCGACAGGTTGTCCAGCACCGGCAGCGGGCCGGCGTCGGTCTTGTAGGCGTGGGTGACCTCGCGCAGTTCGATCTGCGCGTCCGATGGTGTCGACATGGCGGGCCTTTCGGGGTTGGCGCGGGCAGACGGGCCGCCCGCGCCGGAACGGGTTACTTCAACATCAGGCTGGCGTCATCCGGCAGGTAGGCGTCGGTGAAGTACAGGCTGGCGTCGGGGGCATTCTGGAACTCGTAGGTTTCCGCGATCTGCTCGAGCGCCTTGGCCATGCGGTCGGGATCGACCTTGCCCATGCCGTTCGCCATGACCGCGTCGGTCAGCACGTTGGCGTCGATGGCCAGCTGCAGGCGGCGGGTTTCCAGCTCTGCGTCGGCGGCGGGGTTGCGGCCCACCATCTGTTCCACGGCGGCGGCGGGATCGGCGATGGCGTCCTTCCAGCCTGCGGCCACGGCGGTCAGGAAACCGGTGATCGCGTCGGGGTTGGCGGCGGCGAAATCGGTGTTGGCGATGATCGCGTTGCCGTAAAGCTCCAGCCCGTAATCGGCCATCAGGATGACGGTGATGTCATCCTCGGGCACGCCGAGCCGCACCAGGTTCAGGTAGGACGAGAAGGAAAAGCCGGTGATCGCATCGACCTTGCCTTCGGCCAGCATCGGCTCGCGGGTGGGGAAGCCCACGGGCTCCACGGTGATGCTGCCCATGTCGAGCCCGTTGGCCGTGGCGAAGGCCGGGAACTGGGCCCAGGCGCCATCGGGCGGCGGCGCGCCGAGGATCTTGCCCGGCAGGTCGGCGGGAACGCTGACGCCCTGGCTGGCGCGGCCGACGACGGCGAACGGCGGCTTGTCGTAGACCATCATCACCGCGATGACGGGCGCGCCGGGGTTCTGGTCGAGGAATTTCACAAGGCTGTTGATGTCGGCGAAGCCCACGGGGAAGGCGCCGGTCGCGACCTTCGGGATCGCGTCGAGGCTGCCCTGGCCGGCCGAGATATCGACACTGAGACCCTGGGCGGCGAAGTGCCCGTTGTCGATGGCGGCAAAGTAGGGGGCAGACGGGCCTTCGAACTTCCAGTCGAGGGCGAAGGGCATCTCTGTCTGCGCGCTGGCGGCGCCGGTCGCCATGACGAGGCCGGCGATGGCAGAGAGGTAGGGTTTGAACATGAAAGGTCTCCTGATGGACTCCACGGAATGAGGCTAGGGGCCCCGGAACGCGTCGTTCGGTCAATTGCCCGCCGAAAGTGGCTTACGCGCGCAGGTGGCGATGCCCGATATCTGGGCACGATTCCACCTTTTTGTGCAAGAAGCTGTCGCGTTTTCTAAAGGGTGACGCGAAAACGGGCAAATCCCTCGGCTGTGTCGCCAAGGTCCTGCAATGACGGCAGACCGGGGGTTCCAAGATGCGCGCGTGCGCCGGGGCCGGTGTCGAAGATCGCGGTGGCCCCGGCGCAGGGGGCGAGCCGCCACACCGGGGTGGCCTCGGGAGAGACGCCTTGCCGGCGTCGCACGTGGTCTGTCAGGACGTCGCGTGTCAGGATCGCCGGGGCGTGCACGATCCGGCGCGCGAAGGGCACCGGAAAGCCGCCCCCGCCGCCTGTCCGGTAGCTGTTGGTGACGACGAGAAAGCGGTCTTCTGCGTCGACGGGCCGGCCATCGTGGCAGATGTCCCGCACCCGGCGCGCGCCCCGATGCGCCAGGCGCCCCCGGGCGTCGTAGCGGGACGGACGCGCGACATCCACGACATAGCTCAGCCCGTGCAGGACGTCGAAGTTGTAGCTGGGAAAGTCGGGGTCGATCAGGGGCTGGTCGCGGGCGCCGGGCAGGATGCGGTTGAACAGCCCCGCCGCCCGTTCCAGCCATTCCGCGATCTCGGCGCCGGTGACGCTGACCACCCGCAAGGCGTTCGGGTAGTGATAGAGATCGGCCAGGTGGCGCAGCGCCAATGGGCCCGCCGCGATGTCGGAATAGTTCATCGGCCCGCCCAGCCCGCCGGCCTTGAACGGGGCGACGGCGGCAAGCGCCGGGGGGCCGGTGTCTCCGGCCTCGCGCAGGAGGTTGCGCAGGTAGGCAAGTTTTGCCTCGGCGACCAGCCGCAGGGCAGGTGCGGGGCCCAGCGGCGCGAAATGGCTGAAAAGCGGCTTGTCCGTGTGCCCGACGGGGCGGCGTATGCTGGCCAGCGTTCCGGCATGGGCCCGTGCCACCGCGCGGACCACCGGGTCTGCCGCCGGTCCGCCCGATGCGGTGGCTGCGGGCAGGCCGCGGGCCTCGGACAGGTGGGCGACGGGCCGCCAGCGTCCGCGCCTTTGGTCCAGCAGCAGGTCGATCACCCCGAGGTGCGAGCCGCCGTATCCGCCCATCACCGCGGGCTTGCCGTGCAGCGTGCCGCCAAGGGTATCGACGCCGGGCATCCCGGCGTGGTGCGAGCCGGGAAAGACGAGGTGGCTGTGCCCGGCCAGAACGGCATCGACCCCGCGCACCGCCGCAAGCGGCACCGCGGCGTTCTCCATCCCGCGGCTGGCGCGGGCCGCGCCGATGCCGGTGTGCGCCAGCGCCACGATGATGTCCGCGCCCGCGCGGCGCATCTCGGGCACCCAGGCGCGGGCGGTCTCGACGATGTCACGCGCCCGAACCCGGCCCTCCAGTATGGCGCCGTCCCACTCGACGATCTGCGGCGGCGCCACGCCGAAGACCCCGATCGTCAGGTCGGCGGGTTCGCCCGCGCCATCATGGAACCGCCTGCGCAAAAGCCGGTAGGGCGGCAGGAGGGGCGTGTCGTCCAGCGGGGTCGCGCCCTTCTTCAGGACGATGTTGGCCAGAACCACCGGAAAGCTTGCCCCCGCGCAGGCCGCCAGCAGAAAGTCGAGCCCGTAGTTGAAATCATGGTTGCCAAGGGTCGCGGCATCGTAGCCCAGCGCGTTCATCGCCGCGATCATCGGGTGGGTCCGGTCCGCGCAGGGCCCCGCGTCCCGCGCCACGTAGTCGCCAAGCGGGTTGCCCTGAAGCATGTCGCCCACGTCGAACAGAAGCGTGTTGGAGGTCTCGGCCCGAAGGGTCGCGACAAGCCCGGCGAGCGCGGCAAGCCCGCGACCGGGCGCGGGCCGGTCGGTGTAGTAGTCGTGCGGCATCACCTGCATGTGCAGGTCGGTCGTGGACAGCAGCCGCAGGTGAACCTGCCCGGCGGCTGCCCTTGCTGGGAACGGTTGGGTGTGCCTCATGACGTCGCCCGGCCCCGTGCGGAATGGATCAGCATCTCCTGAGAAACGGTTGGTGCTGCAATCCATCGAAAATCGAACCTGGATCTATGTTATACAATTATAGGTTGTTTGTCTTCCGGTCAAGCTGCCGGACTTGCGGCGTTTTCCCGTCCGGCGCTTTACCTTCCGGGCGTTTGCGCACAGAACCGGGGCAGGTGACAGGGCGGGCAACGGAATGCGCATTGCAGAGACCGTGACATTCGGCGGATCGGGGCTTGACCGGGCGGCACATCTGCGGGGCGATGCCGGGGCGATCGCCGCGGCGCTGGCCGATCCTGCGGCGGCCTGCCTGGCGCTCTGGCGCGGCAAACCTCTGATCGCCGGGCGCGATCCGCTGGCGCTCGCCTGGTTGCCGCCGGGGCACGGCATCTTCGACATGGCGGGCGCGCCGCCTGTGTTCCTGGGCCTCGA
>JAUIIC010000012.1 GCA_030431935.1 Alphaproteobacteria bacterium
TGCCGTTCTTCCACGACCGCCTGGAAACCCTGTTCGACTACCTGCCGGGGGCGACCGTCTGCCTTGACGACCAGGTGACGCCGGCGCGCCTGTCGCGCTGGGACATGATCGAGGACCAGTACGAGACACGCCAGCACGCGATGGCGCAGAAGGGGCGCGTGGACAGCGTCTACAAGCCCTGTCCGCCGGGGCTTCTCTACCTCGACGATGCCGGGTGGGAGGCCGCAGTGGCCGAGTGCCGCGTCGTCCAGTTCCATCCTCTGCCCCAGGCCACGGGGCCGGGCGTGATCGACGCGGGCGGGCGGATCGGGCGGAACTTCGCGCCCGAGCGTCAGCAGGAAAGCATCAGCCTCTTCGGCGCGCTCGCCGATCACATCCGGTCCGAACAGGACACCCGACAGGTGGTGCTGGCCAGCTACTCCGAAGGCGCGCGCGAACGCCTTCAGGGCCTTCTGGAGGATCAGGGCCTGCGCGGCGCCCGCCCGATCGCCGATGCGCGCGACATCCCCGAGGGGCGCGGCGGGCTTTTCCTTGCGGTCTGGGCGCTGGAACACGGCTTCACCGGCAAGGGCGTGACGGTGATTGCGGAACAGGACGTGCTGGGTGACCGGTTGATCCGTGCGCCGAAGAAACGCCGCCGGGCCGAGAACTTCCTGACCGAGGCGCAGTCGCTGTCGCCCGGTGACCTGATCGTGCACGTCGACCACGGGGTCGGGCGCTACACCGGGCTGGAAGTCATCACCGCCATGGGCGCCGCGCATGAATGCCTTGCGCTGGAATACGCGGGCGGCGACAGGCTTTACCTGCCGGTCGAGAACATCGAGCTTCTCAGCCGCTACGGCCACGAGGAAGGGCTGCTGGACAGGCTGGGCGGCGGCGCCTGGCAGGCCAAGAAGGCCAAGCTGAAGGAACGCATCCGCCAGATCGCCGACCGGCTGATCCGCATCGCGGCGGAGCGGATGCTGCGCAGCGCCCCGATCCTGGAGCCGCCCGCGGGCATGTGGGACGCCTTCAGCGCGCGCTTTCCCTACCAGGAGACCGACGACCAGCTGAAGGCCATCGAGGACGTGCTGACTGACCTTGCCGCCGGGGTGCCGATGGACCGGCTGATCTGCGGCGACGTGGGCTTTGGCAAGACCGAGGTGGCGATGCGCGCGGCCTTTGTCGCCGCGCTGTCGGGTCAGCAGGTTGCGGTCATCGCGCCCACGACGCTGTTGGCGCGGCAGCACCTGAAAAGCTTTCGCGACCGGTTTCGCGGCTTTCCGGTCGAGGTGCGCGGGCTGTCCCGCTTCATCGGCCAGAAAGAAGCCGCCGACACGAAGAAGCGCATGGCCGACGGGACTGTGGATATCGTTGTGGGCACCCATGCGCTGCTGGCCAAGGGCGTGCGGTTCAAGTCGCTGGGGCTTCTCATCATCGACGAAGAGCAGCATTTCGGCGTCGCCCACAAGGAGCGGCTGAAGGAGATGCGCACCGACGTGCATGTCCTGACGCTGACCGCCACGCCGATCCCGCGCACGCTACAGCTTTCGCTGACGGGCGTGCGCGACCTGTCGATCATCGGAACGCCGCCGGTGGACCGGCTGTCGATCCGCACCTACGTGTCCGAGTTCGACGCGATCACCATCCGCGAGGCGCTGCTGCGTGAGCACTATCGCGGCGGGCAGTCGTTCTTCGTCGTCCCGCGCATCGCCGACCTGCCCGAGATCGAGACCTTCCTAAAGGACCAGGTGCCCGAGGTCACCCATGTGACCGCGCACGGGCAGATGGCGGCCGGAGAGCTCGACGACCGGATGAACGCCTTTTACGACGGCAAGTTCGACGTGCTTCTGGCGACGACCATCGTGGAATCGGGGCTGGACATCCCGACCGCGAACACGATGGTGGTGCACCGCGCCGACATGTTCGGGCTGGCGCAGCTCTACCAGATCCGGGGGCGGGTGGGCCGTTCCAAGACGCGGGCCTATGCCTACCTGACGACGAAACCGCGCGGCAAGCTGACCCCCACGGCGCAGAAGCGGCTGCGGGTCCTGGGCTCGCTCGACACGCTGGGCGCGGGGTTCACGCTGGCCAGCCAGGATCTCGACATTCGCGGCGCCGGGAACCTCGTGGGCGAGGAACAGTCGGGCCATGTGCGCGAGGTGGGATACGAGCTTTATCAATCCATGCTGGAAGAGGCGATCGCCAAGATCAAGTCGGGCGAGCTCGAGGGCGTGACCGACAGCGACGGGCAATGGGCCCCGCAGATCAACCTTGGCGTTCCTGTTCTGATTCCAGAGACTTACGTGCCCGATCTTGATGTGCGCCTGGGCCTTTACCGGCGCCTGTCGGAGCTGCACACCAAGGTGGAACTGGAAGGCTTCGCGGCCGAGCTGATCGACCGCTTCGGCAAGCTGCCGCGAGAGGTGAACACCCTTCTGCTGGTGGTACGCATCAAGGAGATGTGCAAGCGCGCGGGCATCGCCAAGCTGGATGGCGGGCCGCGCGGCGCGACGATACAGTTCCACAACGACAAGTATGCCAATCCCCAGGGTCTGGTCGAGTTCATCCAGGCGCAGGACGGACTAGCAAAGGTGCGTGACAACAAGATCGTGGTGCGGCGCGACTGGACGAAGGAGTCCGACAAGATCAAGGGCGCCTTCGCCATCGCCCGCGATCTGGCCGAGAAGGCGCGCGCGGGCGGCCCCGGGGCGGCGAAACGCTAGGCCCTGGCAGGCGCGTCCTTCAGCCGGGTCATAAGCGCGATGGACAGGATCGAGCACAGGCCGACCCCCAGCATGATCGGAACGGGCGTGCCGTCGTAGAGCAGGCCAATCGGCACCGCGATGACCACGGCCAGCACCGTCGAGATCGCGCCAACGATGGAGGCCGCCATGCCCGCGATATGACCCATCGGCTCCATCGCCAGGGCGTTCAGGTTGCCCATCGTCAGCCCTGCCAGGTAGAAAACCGAGAGATTCCAAAGCATGTAGGCGGCGAAGCTGAGATCGGGCGACAACTGCCCCCAGATCATCGTGGCACACAGAACCGCCGAAACGCCAAGCTGAACCGACAGCGACGTGGTGATTACATGGCGCATCCCCAGACGCTCGACGATCTGGCTATTAAGAAAGCTCGCCGTGGCCGAGATCAGCGCGATGAGCGCGAACCAGATCGGAAAGCTGTCGGCCCGTCCATAGGTCTGGTCGAACACCTGCTGGTTCGAGGCGAGGTTCGCGAAGAGAAGACCCAGGACAAGCGCCTGGACTGCGATCGTCAGGGCCACGCGGCGGTTCGACAGCACCTCGACCACGCCGGCCCAGAGCGCCCCGGCCCGGAACGGGCGCCGCCGTTCGGGGGGGTGGGTTTCGCGCTGGCGCAGCGTGACCCAGCCCACCGAGATGACCGAGAAGACCAGGAAGGCGACGAAGATGCTGCGCCATCCCGAAACCGCGATGATGGCCGCCCCCATCAGGGGCGCAACAGCGGGGAAGACCGTGAACACCATCATGACGAAAGAGGTGATCTTGGCCATCTCCCGCCCCGAATACTGGTCGCGGATAAGGGCGATGGTCACCACGCGCGGACCGGCCGCACCGATTCCCTGCAGGATGCGCGCGGCGACAACGAGTTCCAGCGACGGCGCCACCAGCGCCAGCGCCGCGCCGGCGCAATAAAGCACAGCGCCCCCGAGAATCGTGACCTTGCGCCCCACGGCATCCGAGATCGGTCCCACGAACAGCGTCCCGAGGCCCATGCCCATCACGAAGCTGGTGATGATAAGCTGCGCTCGGTTCGGGGCCTCGGGCGTCAGCTCTTGCGCGATCTCGGGGAAGGCGGGCAACATTGCGTCCATCGAAAAGGCGATGGTCGCGAAAAGCATCGCGCACATGGCGATGAATTCGGGCTGAGACAGGCGTTCAGGCGCGCCGGAACGCCCACCGGCGTTCATTCGGATCGGCCTCCGGACTGGGCGATCTCGGCGATCACCTTCGCCCAAAGCTCTGGTGGCTGGGCGCCCGGAACGGCGTGGCGCTGCGCGACCACGAAGGTGGGCACGCCGGTGACGCCGTGTTCGCGCGCCCAGGCGTCGCGGGCGCGGATGTCGTCCAGGTCGGCGTCGCTGGCCAGCAGGCGGTGGATCAGCGCGGCGTCAAGGCCCGTACCATCGGCGATGTCGGCCAGCACCTCGGGGTCGCCGATATCGCGGCCCTCCTTGAAATAGGCGCGGAAGAGGGCCGAGACCACGGGCGTCTGCCGCCCTTCGACCCCGGCCCAGTGGATCAGCCGGTGCGCGTCCAGCGTGTTGGGCGTGCGCTCGATGGCGCCCAGGTCAATGTCGAGACCGGCGGCCTCTGCTGCCTCGGCGATGCGGGCATAGACGCTGACGGCCTGTTCGCGACCGCCGAACTTGGTTTCAAGGTAGGTGCGCCGGTCCATGCCCTCTCGCGGCATGTCGGGGTTCAGCTGGAACGGGTGCCATTCCACCTGGAAGGGATGATCGGGGTGCGCCTCCAGCGCGCGGTCAAGCTGGGTCTTGCCGATATAGCACCAGGGGCAGATCGGGTCGGAGATGATGTCAAGCTTGACCATGTTCGGTCTCCCATGTCTGGCGCAGGGCGCGGCGCAGGATCTTGCCGTTGCCACCCTTCGGCAGGGCCTCGACGCGGCGGAAGAGACGTGGGCACTTGTAGCGCGCCAGACGGTCGGCGGCAAATGCCGAAAGCTCTTCCGGATCAAGGTCTTGGTCTGCCACATAGAAGCAGCTGATGACGGATGTGTCGGCCTTCAGGCGCAGTTCGGCGGCGGCGCTTTCCTGGATGGCGGGATGGGCGTTCATGGCGTTCTCGACCTCGATGGGCGACACGCGAACGCCGCCGGCGTTCATCATGTCGTCCGTGCGGCCAAGGTAGCGCAGCGCGCCGTCATCGTCCATCACGACGCTGTCACCGGTGAGGAACCATTCGCCCGAAAGCCGGGCGGCGGTGGCTTCGGGGGCGCCGAGGTAGCGCAGCATCAGGCCGGGGTCGCGGGTGCTGACTGCCAGGGTGCCGGGGGAGTTGCGCGGGACGATGCGATCGCCGTCGAGGACCGCGACACGGCGGCCGGGCTGGGGGTATCCCAAGGCGCCCGCAGGCGCCGGGCGCGCGGGCGAGCCGGACACGAAGGTCGAGCATTCCGACATGCCAAACGCCTCGTAAACACTTGTTCCCGTGGTGCTTTCCCATTTCTCGCGGGTCGTGTCCGGCAGCTTCTCGCCCGCCGACAGCCCGTGACGCAGGCGCGGCAGCGCGGGCATGTCGGCGCGCAGCATCTGGCGGTATACTCCAGGCGCCGCCGCAAAGATCGTCGCGTCATGGCGCTTCATCAGCAGGGGAATTTGCGTCGGCATCACGTCGGCATCGCGTATGAGGGCCGTTGCGCCAACGGTCCATGGATCGAGCAGGCCCGTGCCCAGCGTATAGGTCCAGTTGAACGCCCCGGCATGCAAGAGACGGTCGGTCTCGCGCAGGCCGTACCAGCCCTCCCACATCATCCGGCGCGCCCAGATGGCGCGGTGGGCGTGGAGCACGGCACGCGGCACCCCCGAGGTGCCGGAGGTGTAGATGACATATCCGGGCCGGTCGGGGTCGCCCATCGCGTAATCCGCGGGCGGCAGGTCACGCATTCCGGCCAGTGCGGCAGTATCGAGCACGGGGCAGGGGGCGGGCATGGGCAGCGCTACGCCAGGTTGCGTCAGGATCAGGCGCGGGGCGAGGTCGCGGGCGATGGCGGTGATCTCGGGCACCGTCAGAAGCGCCGAGGTCGGGACCGGCACAAGGTCGGCTGCGAGCGCCCCGAGAAAGGCGATCGGGAAATCGACCGTGTTGCCGATGCGCATGAGGACACGGTCGCCCGGTTCGAGCCCGAGCCGCTGAAGCCCCGTCGCGGTGCCGCGCACGGCGGCCTCCAGCCGACCGAAGCTCCACCTGTCGGCGCCCGTCATCCCGATGACGGCCAGCGCCACCTTGTCGGGCGTCTGTGCCGCGCGGGCGAGCACATGCGCCGCGAGGTTGAAGGGCGCGGGGCAGGGCGGCGCGGGGCCATCGTCGAAAAGCGCATCCATGCCCCCGCTGCTACGCGGCGCGCGGGACAGTTGCAAGCGGGCCCGGTTTGCCCCTATCTCGGGTCATGGCACAGGATACCGAACCCAGTCTGATCCGGCTTGCACGCGCGTCGTCCTCGGCGCCCGAGGAGGCACCCGTGGCGCTCGATCTCGGCGCGCGGGTGCGCGAGTTGCGCAAGGAGCGGAACTGGACGCTGGAACAGGCGGCCACCCATGCCGGACTGGCACGCTCGACCCTGTCCAAGATCGAGAACGGGCAGATGTCGCCAACCTACGAGGCGCTGAAGAAGCTGGCCGTGGGGCTGGGTATTCCTGTGCCGCAGTTGTTCACGCCGCCCCGCGCCGCACAGGTCAGCGGGCGTCTGGCCGTGACGCGCTCGGGCGAGGGCGCGGCGCATCCCACCACGACCTATGAGCACGAACTGCTGGCGGGCGCGCTGACAAACAAGGCCATGCTGCCCTATCGCGCCCGCGTGCGGGCCCGCAGCTTCGAGGAATTCGACGGCTGGGTTCGCCACGATGGCGAAGAGTTCCTGTATGTCCTGACCGGCGCGATACGGCTTATCACCGAGTTCTATGCTCCGATCGAGATGCGCAGGGGCGACAGCGCCTATTACGACGCCACCATGGGCCACAACGTCATCTCGGTCAGCGACGAGGATGCGACGATCCTCTGGGTGACGGCGCTGGGGTAGGGGACCCGGCCCAAGGGGGCCGGGTCAGGATCGCGGGACCTCAGTCCTCTTCGTACCACCAGACATCGGGCTGCCAGCCGATCCAGTCGCCGTAGATCGGGATCACCTCGGGGAACTTCAGTTCCTTGGCGTGGGCGATGCGCGAGATGTTCCACTGGTAGATCGGGATCACGTAGCGCCCGGTGGTCAGCACCCGGTCGAGCGCGCGCGTGGCGGCCAGGAACTCGTCGCGCGATCCGGCGTTCAGGATCTTGTCGATCATCGCCTCGGCCGCCGGAGAGTTCATGCCCATCCAGTTGCGGGTTCCCGGCTCGGTCACCCCGGCGGACCCCCAGTAGAGCATCTGCTCATTGCCGGGCGACAGGCTGAGGCCGCGGCGGTAGTAGGTCATGTCGAAGTCGTACCCGGTGGTGCGTTCCTTGTACTGGGCGCTGTCGATGGTGCTGATGGTCGCCGTGACGCCAAGGCGCTGCAGCGCCTCGACATAGATGTCCATGATGGCGCTGTTCTCGGCAGAGCCCTGCGACAGCAGGATCTCGAAGGTAAAGGGCTTGCCCTCGGCGTTCTTCATCACGCCGTCCTGCACGGTCCAGCCGGCCTCTGCCATCAGGTCGATGGCCTTCGCGATATTGGCGCGGTTGCGCACGCTGCCGTCCGAGACGGGCAGCGCATAGCCGTCCAGCGCACCCGGCAGAAGCTCGTCCGCGAAGGGTTCGAGGAACTCGCGCACCAGCCCCTCGGCCGGGCCGTCGCGCATCCCCAGCACCGAGTTCGAGAAATAGCTGGTGATGCGCGGCTGCACGCCGCCGGTCTGGGTCTGGTTGATGAACTCGAAGTTGAAGGCGTGGATCATCGCATCCCGCACCCGCCAGTCGGCAAAGACGTCGCGGCGGGTGTTCATCACGAAGCCGGTGATGCCGGATGGCCGCTGGTGCGGGATCACGGATTTCACGACGTCGCCACTGTCGATGGCGGGGAAATCGTACTGCTCGTCCCACTTGGCGGCGTTGAACTCGCGGTTCGAGGTCAGTTCGCCGGCCTTGAACGCCTCGAACTGGGCGGTGCCGTCGGCGTAGAACTCCATCCGCACTTCGTCGAGGTTGTAGGTGCCACGCCGGAAGGGAAGGTCGGCGCCCCAGTACTCCGGGTTGCGCTTGAGCGAGACGAAGCGCCCGGCCTCGTAATCGTCGATCACGTAGGGGCCGGTGGTTATGGGGATGTTGTCGAGCCCGGATTCGGCGAAGTCGATGCCGTCCCACTGGGCCTTCTGCAGGATGGGCCGCATCCCGAGGATCAGCGGAAGCTCGCGGTCGACGGTGTTGAAGGTGAAGCGCACGGTGCGCGGGCCGACCTGTTCGGCGCTCTCCACCTTGTCCCAGGCGCCGTGATAGCGGGGATGGCCGACGGTGCCGAGGGTCTCGTAGGACCACAGCACGTCCTCGACCGTCACCGGGGCGCCGTCCGAGAATCGGGCTTCCTCGCGCAGGGTGAATTCCACCCAGCTGCGGTCGTCCGGGGTTTCGACCGATTCGGCGAGCAGGCCGTAGAGCGAGAAGGGTTCGTCCCAGGAGCGTCCCATCAGCGACTCGGCCGTGAGGTAGCTGAGCTGCCAGGGCACCGAACCCTTCAGGATGTAGGAATTGAGGCTGTCGAAGCTGCCGACCTCGCCGGTGACGATTCGCCCGCCCTTGGGCGCATCGGGGTTCACATAGGGGAGCGCCACAAAATCCGGTGGCAGTTGTGGGTCCCCATACATAGCTATGCCGTGTTGCGGTTCTGCCGCAGCGAACGAACCGGCGGTTGCGATCGCCGCCGCCGCGATGGCCGCGGCGATGCGGGTACTGAGATTCCGTTTCATATTGGCAACAATCCCTGACGCTCTGCCCTCAATGCCGCCAGCCTAGGCCCGGTTTGCAAGCATTTCAAACTTTTAGCTTGGACGGCGGATCAAGACTGCGTATAAACAAGGCCTGCTCGATAGGTTTCTTGCCTGTATGAAACCTGCCTCAATAACTGAACGCCGGCCTTGTGCCGGCGTTTTTTTTGGTGCCCGCAACAGGGCCTTGCAGGCCACCGCGCATCCGCAGCATGGTGCCTTCGCGATTGCAGCGAAAGGAATGCGCCATGACACTTGCGGGCAAGACGGCCGTCATCACCGGGTCGACATCGGGTATCGGGCTGGGGGTGGCCGAGGCGCTGGCGGCGGCGGGCGCGTCGGTGGTTCTGAACTCTTTCACCGACACCGAGGACGATCATGCGCTGGCCGCCCGAATCGCTGCGGACCACGGGGTGGAGGCGCGCTATGTCCGGGCCGACATGTCGAAGGGCGCGGACGCGCGTGCGTTGATCGAGGCGGCAGGCGCCTGCGATATCCTGGTGAACAACGCCGGCATCCAGCATGTCGCGCCGGTCGAGACCTTCCCGATGGACAAGTGGGACGCGATCATCGCGATCAACCTGTCGTCCGCTTTCCACACCACCGCCGCTGCCGTTCCGATGATGCGTGCCGCCGGCTGGGGGCGGATCGTCAACATCGCCTCGGCGCATGGCCTGCGCGCCTCACCCTACAAGTCGGCCTATATCTCGGCGAAACATGGCGTGATCGGGCTGACCAAGTCGGTCGCGCTTGAAACCGCGCGGGACCCGATCACGGTCAACGCGGTCTGTCCCGGCTACGTGTTGACGCCGCTGGTCGAGGCGCAGATCCCCGACCAGATGAAGACCCACGGCATGGACCGCGACACCGTGGTGCGCGAGGTGATGCTGGCCAAGCAGCCGTCCAAGGAATTCGCCACGGTCGAGCAGATCGGGGGCACCGTGGCCTTCCTGTGTTCCGACGCGGCGGCGCAGATCACCGGCACCACGATAAGCGTGGACGGCGGCTGGACCGCCCAATAGGCCCCTCGGGGCCCCGCATCGGCCTGCACGGGGGACCATGGTCAAGCGCATCAACATCGCGTTGCAGGGCGGGGGCGCGCATGGCGCGTTCACCTGGGGCGTGCTCGACCGGCTGTTGCAGGACGAACGGATCGAGATCGCCGCGATTTCGGGCACATCGGCGGGGGCGCTGAACGGCGCCGCGCTGAAATCGGGGCTGCTGCGGGGCGGGCGCGAAGGTGCGCGGGCGAACCTCGACTGGCTCTGGTCGCAGGTGGGCGCGGTGGGCGACATGCGGCTGTCGGGCTGGATGACGGCGCTGGCACCCGCGCCGGGGCTGGTGTCGGACGTGTTGGCGAACTCTGTTCCCTTCGCGATGGCCGACACCGCGTCGCGGGTCTTCAGTCCCTATGCCTATGGTCCGTTCTACGTGAACCCGCTGGAACGGATCGCGCGCCAGTTCCATTATGACGCGGTCTGCGCCGACGAGGGCCCGCGCTTTTACGTCGGCGCGACGAACGTGCGCAGCGGCAAGATCCGGGTCTTCACCGGCGACGAGATCACCACGGATGCGATCCTGGCCTCGGCCTGCCTGCCGACGCTGTTCAAGGCGGTCGAGATCGAGGATCCGGAGACGGGCACGATCGAGGCCTATTGGGATGGCGGCTATTCGGGCAACCCGGCGCTGTTCCCGCTGTTCGATCCCGCACTTCCCGATGACATCCTGGTGGTCAACATCAACCCGCTGCACCGGGCCGAGGTGCCGATATCCGCCCCGGACATCCAGAACCGCATCAACGAGATCAGCTTCAACGCCTCGCTTCTGCGGGAATTGCGCGCCATCGCCTTCGTGCGGCGGCTGATCGCGCAGGGCGTGATCGAGACCGGGGCGATGAAGAACGTGCTGGTGCACATGATCGCCGATGACGCGCTGATGACGATGCTTTCGGTCGCGACCAAGCTGGTGCCCACGCCCGGCGTCCTCGGCCAGCTGAAGGCGGCGGGTCAGGCGGCGGCGGACCGGTTCATCGACATGCATTTCGACAGCCTGAACAAGGTGTCGACCGTCGACCTGGAAGCGATGTTCGGCTGAGGCCTATTCGGCCGCGTCCGGAAGCTTCTCGGGCGGCTCTGCCGGGTTCTTCGAGTTCGGGTAGACGAGGCCCGCCGAGATGACCAGCTTGGCGGCATCCTCGACCCCCATGTCCAGTTCGATCACGTCGCTGCGCGGCACGAACAGAAGGAAACCGGACGTCGGGTTCGGCGTGGTCGGCAGGAAGACCGAGACCATGTCCGTGTGATCGGCGCCCTCGCGGATACGCTTCTTGATCTCGCCCTTGGCACTGGTCGAGATGAAGGCGATGGCCCAGATCCCCCGGCGCGGATATTCCACGAGGCAGGCCTTGTCGAAATTGGTTTCCGACTGGGCAAAGACGGTCTCGGCGATCTGCTTGAGCCCGTTGTAGACGGATCGCACGACCGGCATCCGGTCGACGATGCCCTCGCCCCAGCGGATCAGCGAACGCCCGATCAGGCCCTTGGCCATCCAGCCCACAATGATGGTGAAGAGCAGGAACACCACGACGCCCACGCCGCGGATGTTGATCGGCGTATTCTCCCAGCCGAGCAGCGTTTCCAGCAGGCGGTCGGGACGATAGGGGCCCGGGACGAGCGGCAGCACCACGCCGTCGATCCAGCCGATCACGGTCCAGATCAGCCAGATCGTCAGCCCGATGGGCGCGATCACCACGAGACCCGTCAGAAAGCTGTTCCGCAATCCGCTGAGCATGGCACCGCGACGGTGGTGCGGCTCTGGTGTATGAGGGTCGGTCCGGTGTCGTGTCATCGCAATGTGTCTGGAAGGGGCACTGGGTGAAGATAGGCGCTTTCAGCGGCGGTCACAATGTCACCTGCATCCCGTGCTGGGCATCAGCGCTGCGGAGTGCCGATATGTTGCGCGATCTGTGCGCCAAGGCGCGCATTGTTGAGCACCAGTTCGATATTCGCCTCGAGCGAGCGCCCGCCGGTCAGGTCGTAGACACGCGACAGCAGGAAGGGCGTGACCTCCTTTCCGGTGAGGCCGCGGTCGGCCGCATCCTCCAGCGCCGAGGTGACGGCCATCTCGATCTCGTCGCGCGGGATCTCGTGCGCGGCCGGGATCGGGTTGGCCACCAGCTGGCCGCCCGGCAGGCCCATGGCGCGACGCGTGCGGTGCGCGGCGGCGATCTGCTGGGGGCTGTCCATGCGCAGGGGCGCCTTGAGCCCGGAATCGCGGGACCAGAAGGCGGGAAAGGCGTCCTGCCCGAAGGCGATCACCGGCACGCCCAGCGTTTCCAGGACCTCGAGCGTCTTGGGCAGGTCGAGGATGGCCTTGGCGCCGGCGGCCACGACCGTCACCGGGGTTTCGGACAGCTCTCGCAGGTCGGCGGAGATGTCGAAGGTGGTTTCCGCGCCGCGATGCACGCCGCCGATGCCGCCGGTGGCGTGAACCTCGATGCCCGCAAGTCGTGCGGCGATCATCGTGGCCGCGACGGTCAGCGAGCCGCTGCCCTTCTGGGCGATCACCGCGGCCATGTCGGCGCGTGACAGCTTGGCCACGTTGCGCGCCTTGGCGAGCCGTTCCAGATGCGCCTCTGTCAGGCCGATGTGCAGAAAGCCGCGCAGGACCGCGCAGGTGGCGGGCACCGCGCCGGCCTTGCGCACCGCGGCCTCGACGGCCTGTGCCGTCTCCAGGTTCTGCGGATAGGGCATCCCGTGGGTGATGATCGTGGATTCCAGCGCGACAAGAGGTTGCCCGGCGCGCTGCGCCTCGGCCACTTCCGGGGCATAGATGAGCGGGATCATGGGATGACGGTGCCTCCTGAGACATGATGGGCCGCCGCGCGCAGGGCCTGGGACAAGGCCGCCTCGGGCGTCATGCCGTTGCGTTCGGCGACGATATGGGCGGCCATGAAGCAATCGCCCGCGCCGGTGATCCGGGCGACGGTGACCTTTTGCGGCTGGGCGCTGCACAGCTCTCCATTGGCGGCATGGGTGGCGGCACTGGCGCCGTCCGTGACACAGACGGCCGCCGCGCCCGACGAGATCAGCGCGGCGGCGGCCTGCGCCGATCCGGCAAAGTCGCGTCCCGCCAGCAGGCTGGCCTCGGTCAGGTTGAGGTAGAGCGTTGCGCGGGGGTGCGACAGGAACGGGCCAAGCCGTTCGGCCTTGCCGGGGCTGGCGGGCACCACCCGCAGGTCCGCCGCCGCGAAGGCCGGGTGGCCCGCGATCTCGGCCAGCAGATCCGCCGTCAGGTTGCCGTCGAGCACGATGGTGCCGGGGTAGGGTGCGTCGGCGCTGCCGAGCCGCCCGTCGAACAGGGGCGCGAGGATCGCGTCGCCCGCCGCCTCCAGCGAATGGGCATCGGCGATGGCGCCGATCAGCGTGCCCCGATCCTCGACCGCCATGTAACGGTCGGTGCGCAGCGCGGCGTCCTGGTGGATGAAGGCCGTATTCAGCCCGAGCGTCTCACAGGCCTCGATCAGTGCCGTGGCCTCGGGGTCCCGGCCAAGCGCTGTCAGCAGCGCCGGCGTCAGGCCGAGCCGGCGCAGCGCCACGGCGACGTTCATCGCCACGCCGCCCGGCTCCTGCCGGATGTGGCCCGGCACGTCAGAGCCCAGTTGCATCGGGCGGTCCGCGCGGCCGATAACGTCCCAGAGGACCGAGCCGATGCACAGGATGTCGGGCGCGCGCGTCATATCGGGCTTTTGGCAACCAAGTCCCCATCAGGCAAGCGCAATCGCGACGCCATACGCGGGGCAGGCACGGCAGGGCTTGCCAAGCGACAGCGGATCGTCTAACCGACCGGCACTTCACAGGCGGGGCTTGGGCCCTCGGGGGAGACATCCCCGCTGGGTCCGCCGGTTGAGCAGTTGCTTGAATGGCCCCGCCAAGGCGCAAACCGGAAAGGACCTTTAATGGCGCTCCCAGAGTTCACTCTGCGTCAGCTTCTTGAAGCTGGCGTTCACTTCGGTCACCAGACCCAGCGGTGGAACCCCCGCATGGGCGAGTTCATCTATGGCGACCGCAACGGCATTCACATCATCGACCTGACGCAGACCGTCCCGATGCTGGACCAGGCGCTGAAGGTCGTGCGCGACACGGTGGCCCGTGGCGGGCGCATCCTGTTCGTCGGCACCAAGCGTCAGGCCCAGGGCTCGATCGCCGAAGCCGCCGAGAAATGCGCGCAGTACTACATGAACCATCGCTGGCTTGGCGGCACGCTGACCAACTGGAAGACGGTCAGCCAGTCGATCAACCGGCTCAAGGCCATCGACGAGCAGATGGAGCATGGCGCCGAGGGCCTGACCAAGCGCGAACGTCTGTCGATCGAGCGTGACCGCGAGAAGCTGAACGCCTCGCTGGGCGGTATCCGCGAGATGGGCGGCCTGCCGGACCTGCTGTTCGTCATCGACGTGAACAAGGAAGACCTGGCCATCGCAGAAGCCAAGAAGCTTGGCATCCCGGTCGTGGCGGTTGTCGATACCAACTGCTCGCCCGATGGCGTGGACTACATCATTCCCGGCAACGACGACGCGGCCCGGGCCATCTCGCTTTACTGCGACCTGGTGAGCCGCGCGGCGCTGGACGGCATGTCGGCGCAGCTTGACGCTGCCGGTGTCGACATGGGCGCGCTGGAAGAGGGCCTGGTCGAAGAGGCCGTGGCCGATGAGGGCGAGGCTGCCGAGCCCGCTACCGAAGAGGCGACGGCCAGCGCCTGATCGCCTGGCCCAGTGACACGAAAACGATACCCGGCGCGGATAGTCCGCGCCGGACAAAGGGTATCCGAAATCGAGGAGAGCCGAGAATGGCAATCACCGCTGCACTTGTGAAGGAGCTGCGCGACGCGACCGGCGCGGGCATGATGGACGCCAAGAAGGCGCTGACCGAGACCGATGGCGACATGGAAGCCGCCGTGGACTGGCTGCGCACCAAGGGTCTTGCGAAGGCCGCCAAGAAATCGGGCCGCACCGCAGCCGAGGGCCTGGTGGCCGTGGCCATCGACGGCGGCACCGGCGTCGCGGTCGAGGTCAACTCGGAAACCGACTTCGTCGCCAAGAACGCAGAGTTCCAGGGCATGGTCGCCGATATCGCCAAGGCCGCACTGGGCGCCTCCGACATCGAGGCGCTGGCTGCGGCCGACATCGGCGGCAAGACGGTCGCCGACACGCTGACCGCCAAGATCGCCACCATCGGCGAGAACATGTCGCTGCGCCGCATGGCGAAGATCTCGGGTGAGGGGATCGTCAGCTACATCCACAACTCGGCCGGCGACAACATGGGCAAGATCGGCGTTCTCGTCGCCTACACCGGCGATGCCGGTTTTGCGCGCCAGGTGGCCATGCATATCGCGGCGGCCAATCCTGCATCGCTGTCCGAGGCCGACCTTGATCCCTCCGTCGTGGAGAAGGAGCGCCAGGTCCAGATCGACATCGCGCGGGAATCGGGCAAGCCCGAGCATGTGATCGAGAAGATGATCGAAGGCCGCATGAAGAAGTTCCTCGCCGAGGTGACGCTTCTGGGCCAGCAGTTCGTCATCAACCCGGACCTGACCGTATCGGACGCGGCCAAAGAGGCTGGCACCGAGATCAGCGGGTTCGTCCGGCTCGAAGTGGGCGAGGGCATCGAGAAGGTCGAGGAAGACTTCGCCGCCGAGGTCGCCAAGGCCGCGCAGGGCTGACGCCCCGACGCACGCCCCATGCGAAAGACAGGTCACGGGCCATGCAAACGGCCCGTGACACATCTGCCGCCAGCATCTAGGCGGAGAGCTGGAAGATCTGGTTCTGCAAGGACGCCTTGAGCACGGCCTGCGCCGTCGTGTCCACCCCGAGCGCCTCTCGTGCGAGACGCAGATGCTTTTCCACCGTCGTGGCCGTCAGCCCCATGATCTGGGCGATGTCCTGCGTCGTCTTCCCGGCGCCGACCCATTCCAGGACCTCGCGCTGGCGGGCCGTCAGCGGGCGGCGGACGGGGTAGGGCAATTGCAGCACGGTCAGGTGCAGCACCTGGCACATGGCGGAAATGGTGCGTCCGTCACGCTCCCACAACTCGTCAAGCTCTGCCTGTGAAAGACCCTCGCGCGCGGCCATCGAGATCAGGGCGCGGGTCATCGGGGAATAGACCGGAAAGCTGATCGTGTAGCCGGCCACGATGCCGAAATCGTGGTTGAACTCCACCGCGGCCCGGGCGCCTTCGGTCATCTCCTCGGGGGCAATGCTGCCCCAACTGCGCGCGCCGGTGTTCTGCAGAGCCCATTTGTAGAATGGCGCGTGAAGGTAAAGCCGTCGGCCGATATAGCCTTCGAGATAACCGGCGGGATGGTTGCTGAGGAGCAGGTAATCGTCGGGAGACCCGCGAAGTCCCTGGTCGCCGAAACGGTTGCATGCATATAGCAGTCGGTCGAACCCGAAACGAGCCATGGCTTCGCAGTGGATCTTCCATGCGAGGTGTATGTCGTTCGTGCGCGTCAGGCGTTCGACATAGTCAAGCATGTGTGTCCTTCAGGCAGTCGGATCGAGCGGCTCGCAAGACGTTACACACATTGCCTGGCGCGGGTCGAGATCGCAATCGAGTCAACCTTGCGGGGCATCGCGCCATGCGCATGGGAAAAGATCCTTCATCCGTTTTTCAGCATTGCCGCGCAGGCACCTGATACGACGAGGGAATTAATGGCAGATTTGCCTTTGGTCTGCGGTCGCGGAGTTTCTCGTGGGGAAATCATAGTGACTGTGTCTCTGCCGCTGCATATTTAACATAATACTGATTATGCGATTATTGGATCCGCTGTCCGGTGTCCGCTCAGGCGCGTGGCAGGATCACCGAGAACCGGCTGCCCTGGCCTCGCTCGCTCTCGACGCGAAGCCGTCCGCGGTGCCGGTTGACGATATGCTTGACGATCGCCAGCCCAAGCCCGGTGCCGCCCATCTCGCGCGAGCGATGGCTGTCGACGCGGTAGAACCTTTCCGTGAGCCGCGGCAGGTGGATGTCGTCGATCCCTTCCCCGTTGTCGGCGACGGTGACACGAACCGCCGGGCCTCTCAGCGATGGTTCGTAGTCGCTGGGCGTGATGGACACGCGAACGGTGTCGCCGCCATACTTGATGGCGTTCTCGACGAGGTTGGTGAACACCTGCAGCAGTTGGTCGGAATCTCCCGGCACCCGCACCGCAACCTGTCCGACGTCCACGTGAAGCGAATTGCCGGCCTCGGCCGCGACGGGCGCAAGGCTTGCCTCCAGCGATCGCAGCAGCGCCACGAGGTCCACCCGGTCGGTCGGGCGCATCCGCTCTTCCGCCTCGACACGGCTGAGCGACAGCAGGTCCTGCACCAGCCGGTTCATGCGCTGTGCCTCGCGCTCCATGATGCCGAGGAACCGCTCTTGCGCCGCCGCGTCGTTCCGCGCCGCGCCGCGCAGGGTTTCGATGAAGCCCAGAAGCGCGGTCAGCGGCGTCTTCAGTTCATGGCTGACATTCGCCACGAAATCGCGGCGCATCTGCATCACGTCGCGAAAGGCGCTGATGTCCTCGAACGACAGCAGGACACCAGAGACCTCTCTGCCGTGAACCGGCGCGGCGGTCACACGATACGTTGTCTCGCGTGAGGCTTCGGAGGTCAGGTATTGTCCCGTCACTACCCGGTCCTGAGTCAGCGCACCCTCCACGCAATCCAGAAGATTGGGCTGCCGAAGAACGGTGATGTAGTGCCGGCCCAACATGGTCGGTCCGAAAAGCCGCTGGGCAGGAGCGTTGGCGGCAGCGATGCGTTCGGACCTGTCCACAAAAAGCGATGGCGCGGGCAGCGCCTCGATCATGGACTGGAGAAGGGCCTGGCTCATCCCTGCCCCGAAACGGCTGCGTCGATTGCGGCCGTCAGTTCGCCGATCAGAAGCGCGGCCGGTTCGACGCCGACCGAGACGCGGAAGAAGCCCTCGCTCATGCCCTTTTCCGCGCGCGCCTCGGGCGTCAGGGCGCGATGGGACGAGGTCGCGGGATGGGACAGCGTGGTGCCGATGTCGCCCAGCGTGGGCGCAAAGGCGATATCGGGGGCCGCGCGCACCAGCCGGTTGGCGGCATCGCGGCCTCCCTCGATCTCGAAGCTGACCATGTTGCCGCCCCTGCCCCCGAGGAGCCCGACCGCGCGGTTGTGATCGGGATGATCGGGCCGCAGCGGATAGAGCACGCGCCGGACACCGGGATGCGCGCCCAGGGCATCGGCAAGCGCCGCGGCGTTCTCCTCGGCCCGGTCATAGCGCAGCTCGAACGAATAGAGCCCGCGTTCGGCCAGCCAGCAGTCGAAGGGGCTTGCCGTCAGGCCCATGGTCACGGCCACGTCGAGGATCCGCTTGCGCAGGGCCGCGTCGCGCGCGGCGACATAACCCAGCGTGGCGTCGGAGTGTCCGGCGAGAAGTTTTGTGACCGAGTGAATCACGATGTCGGCGCCATGTTCGAAGGGCCGGATCGCCCGCGGCGTGGTGAAGGTGTTGTCCACCGCCAGAAGGATGCCCCTGTCCCGCACCATCGCCGCGATCCCAGCCAGGTCGGCCACCCGCAGCGTCGGGTTCGAGACCGTCTCGATCAGGATCAGCCGGGTTTCGGGGCGCAGCGCGGCGGCCATGGCGCCCACGTCCGTGGGGTCGGCAAGGCTGGTGGCGATGCCCATGCGCGGCAATTCCTCGTGCATCAGGCGCAGCGAGCGGCCGTAAAGCTGGTCCCCGCCCAGAACGTGATCGCCCGCCTTCAGCGCGCCCAGCATCGCCGCCATCACCGCCGCCATGCCGCTGCCGGTCACCAGGCCATCGGTGGCGCCCTCCATCCCGTCGATCTTGGCGGCCAGCACATCGGCGTTCGGATGACCCTCGCGGGCGTAGGTGTAGCCCGGCATCTGCCCGCCGTATTGCGCGTCCAGCATGTCCGGGCTTTCGGAGGCGTAGACGACCGAGGGCTGGATCGGCGTGCCCACGGGGCGGCTTGCGCTGTCTGGCCAGGGTGTACGGCGGACCAGCGTTTTGGGGGTGTCTGTCACCTGTCGTCCCTTTCGAGATGCGGTCGCCCTACCCCGTCACGGGCACCAGGCCCGCGCGAAAGCGGCGCATGTTGTCACGGTAATGCGCGGCCGACCGGCGCAGGCCCTCGATGGCCGTGTCATCGAGCGTGCGGATCACGCGGGCGGGCGTCCCTACCACCAGCGAGCCGTCCGGGATCTCCTTGCCCTCGGGCACCAGCGCGCCGGCGCCCACCAGGCAGTTGCGCCCGATCCGGGCGCCGTTGAGGATGGTGGCCCCCATGCCGATCAGGGTCTCGTCGCCGATGGTGCAGCCATGCAGCATCGCCTTGTGGCCTATGGTGCAATCCCGCCCGATGGTCAGCGGAAAGCCCATGTCGGTGTGCATGACCGTGTTTTCCTGCACGTTCGAGCCCTGTCCGATGGTGATCGCATCGTTGTCGCCGCGCAGCGTTGCGCCGAACCAGATGGACACGGCGGACTGCACGATCACCCGTCCGATCACGTTGGCATCCGGCGCGATCCAGTAGTCGCCATCGCCGGGAAGCTCCGGCGACAGGCCGTCGAGCGCATAGATCGTCATGGTGTTTCCTCGAATTCCGATTGCAGGGCGCGCACATGCGCCACAAGGCCCGGCTGCTGGACGCGGCGCATCCGTTCGGCGGACACGATGGTCTTCAGCCGGCCCTCGGTGGCGTCCAGGTCGTCGTTGACCAGCACATAGTCGTAGCCGTCCCAATGGCTGATCTCGTCCCAGCTTTTCTGCATGCGCCGGGCGATGGTCTCTGGCGCGTCCTGCCCGCGGCTGATGAGCCTGCGGCGCAACTCGGCGATCGAGGGCGGCAGGACGAAGACCGACAGCACATGGCGCGAGAGCGCCGAGTTCTTGATCTGCTGCGCGCCCTGCCAGTCGATGTCGAACAGCACGTCGCGCCCGTCCTCGATGGCCTCCTGCACCGGGCCCATGGGCGAGCCGTAGAAGTTGCCGAAGACATGGGCGTGTTCCAGCATCTCGCCGCGCGCGACCATGGACTTGAACGCGGCCTCGTCGAGAAAGTGGTAATCGGCGCCGTCCACCTCTCCGGGGCGCGGGGCGCGCGTGGTGGCCGAGACCGAGAAGCTGATCGAGGGATCCCAGTCGCGCAGGCGGCGGGCCAGCGTCGATTTCCCGGCGCCCGAGGGCGAGGACAGGATGATGAGAAGCCCCCGGCGCGCGGTCATCGCCTACTCCACGTTCTGGATCTGCTCGCGCATCTGATCGATCACCGACTTCAGGTCAAGCCCGACCGCCGTCAGGTCCGCGGCCCCGGCCTTGGAGCAGAGCGTGTTGGCCTCGCGGTTGAATTCCTGGGTCAGGAAATCGAACTTGCGGCCGATGGGGCCCTTGTTCGACAAGAGCGCCCGCGCCGCCTCGGCATGCGCGGCCAGGCGGTCGATTTCCTCGGTGACATCGGCCTTTACGGCCAGAAGTGCAAGTTCCTGCGCAACCCGCTGCGGGTCCGCGCCCTCGGCATTGTCGAGAATGCGCGCGAGGTTGGCGCGCAGGGTTTCGGCCACGGCGTCCTTGCGCGCCTCGGCCAGGTCCGCGGCCTGCGCGGTCAGCGCCGCGATGCGGTCGAGCTGGGTGCCGATGACGCCGGCAAGCGCCGCGCCCTCGGCGGCGCGCGTGGCGTCGAAGGCATCGAGCAAGGGTCCGATCTCGGCGTTGAGGGCACGGGCCAGGGCCGAGGTGTCGTCGTCGCCCGCGCCCGCCTGCAGCACGCCCGGCAGGCCCATGACATCGGCCGCAGTCACCGCCGCCAGCGGCACGCCCGCGGCGGCGGCGGCGGCCGAGATCTCGGACAGGTGGCCAAGCGCATTGGCCAGCCCCGCCGCGTCGATGCGGGTGGCGTCGCCCTCGGTGCTGCGCGACACGCGCAGGTTCAACGTGACCGATCCGCGTGAGAGCCGTGCGGTCAGCGCCTTGCGTACCGCCTGTTCCAGGCCCTCGATCCAGTCGGGCATCCGCAGGCGCAAGTCCAGCCCCCGCCCGTTCACGGAGCGCAGTTCCCACTGCCAGCTCCACCCCTCGATTGCGCCGCTGCGGCTGGCGAACCCCGTCATCGAGCGTGTCATGCGCGTTTACCCATTAACATAATTCCTGTCCGTTGCGCGAATAACCTGTGGCATGAAGGGCGCATTAACCCGTGGGTAACAATCCCGCACATAGCGTTAACAGAGCACCCGCCCGGTCACAACTCGGCGGGACGGGAGACACCGAGATGTTCCGCAATGTGATTCACTTTCCCTCGCGTCCCGGCGGCGGCAGGCATCTGCAGCCCCTGGCCGAGATCGAAAGCTACTGGCACGTTCGCGCCGCCGGGCGCCCGATGCCCGAGCGTGCCGAGATCGGGCCGCACGGGATGGAAGCCGCCCTGCCCCACGCCCTGCTTCTGGAACGCATCGCCCCAGGCATCGGCCGTCTGCGCCTTGCCGGCCAGCACCTGCGCGACCTTATGGGGATGGAGCTGCGGGGCATGCCGATGAGCGCCCTGTTCGAGCCCGAGGCGCGCGCCGAACTTGCCGAGGCGATCGACCGCGCCCTGGATCTTCCCGCGCTGGTGCATGTGGACCTGAGCGCCGCCCCGGGTCTCGGACGGCCTGCGCTGGCGGGACGGCTGTTCCTTGCGCCGCTGGCCAGCTCTGCCGGGCGTCCGAAGATGCTGCTTGGCGGGCTGGTGGTGACCGGTGCCGCCGGGCGGACGCCCCGGCGGCTGGGCGTGGACGCGGTTTCGGTGCGCCCGCTCGAGGAGGCCCCGGGACCGTCCCGTTGCGACACCCCGCCTCCGGCCGTTGAACCCGCCAACGCGGGCGATGCGGGCGTCCCGGAACGGCAAAGGCCGGACGCGGCGCGCCCGGCCCTTCGGCTCGTGTCGTCCGGCGCCTGAGATCAGACGGCGGCGGCCTGCCTGTCGCTGCGCCGCGCGCGCAGTTCCTCGGCCACCAGGAAGGCAAGTTCCAGCGCCTGGCTGGCGTTGAGACGCGGATCGCAGGCGGTGTGATACCGGTCCTGCAGGCCCTCTTCGGTGACGGCGCGCACGCCGCCGGTGCATTCCGTCACGTCCTTGCCCGTCATCTCGAAATGCACGCCGCCGGGGATCGAGCCTTCGGCATTGTGCACCCCGAAGAATTCGCGCACCTCGCGCAGCACCAGCTCGAACGGCCGCGTCTTGTAGCCCGTGGACGACTTGATCGTGTTGCCGTGCATCGGGTCGCAGACCCAGTTGACCAAGGCACCTTCCTCGCGCACGGCGCGGATCAGCCGCGGCAGGTGCTCGCCCGCCTTGCCGGCGCCGAAGCGCGCGATCAGCGTCAGGCGGCCCGGCTCGTTCGCGGGGTTCAGCTTGGAGATCAGCACCTTGAGGTCTTCGGCGGTCAGCGACGGGCCGCATTTCAGCCCGATGGGGTTCAGTACGCCGCGGCAGAATTCCACGTGCGCGCCATCGGGCTGGCGCGTGCGGTCGCCGATCCAGACCATGTGTCCCGACCCGGCCACATGCTTGCCCGAGGTTGAATCGACACGGCACAGCGCCTCTTCGTATTCCAGCAAAAGCGCCTCGTGGCTGGTGTAGAAATCCACCGTGGCGATCTCGTTGTTCGTCTCGGCGGTGATGCCCGCCGCCGTCATGAAGTCGAGCGTGTCCTGGATGTGGTTGGCCATGTCCCGGTAGCGCTCGGCCTCGTCCCCGTCGGTAAAGCCCAGCGTCCAGGAATGTACGCGGTGCAGGTCCGCGAAACCGCCTGTCGAGAAGGCCCGCAGCAGGTTCAGTGTCGCGGCGGCCTGGGTGTAGGCCTGTAGCATGCGCGCGGGATCGGGCACGCGGGCCTCCGGCGTGAAGTCGAAGCCGTTGATGATGTCGCCGCGGTAGCTGGGCAGTTCCACGCCGCCGAGGGTTTCGGTGGGCGCCGAGCGGGGCTTGGCGAACTGGCCGGCCATGCGGCCCACCTTCACCACCGGCACCTTGGCGCCGTAGGTCAGCACCATCGCCATCTGAAGGAGCACCTTGAAGGTGTCACGGATGTTGTCGGCCGAGAATTCGGAGAAGCTTTCGGCGCAGTCACCGCCCTGAAGAAGGAAGGCGTCGCCGCGTGCGCAGGCCCCGAGCGCGGACTTCAGCTTGCGCGCCTCGCCCGCGAAGACCAGCGGCGGATACTTGGCGAGGCTGGCCTCGACGGCATTCAACGCGGCCTCGTCGGTATACTCGGGCATCTGGACACGCGGCTTGGCGCGCCACCCGGATGTCTGCCAGTCTTTCATTCCATCGCTCCGGCATGGGTCATGTTCGGACGCTGCTTATAGGGGGTGTCACACCCGCGCGCAAACGCCGATCTGCGGGATTCCGCGTGCCAATGGTCCAGTTGCGACGATTTTGGTCGCTTGCCCTGCATGGGTCTCTTGATCGTGCTGACCAAAAATGTATCGGTTTTTCGACAGGGCCTTGGGATGGGTGTTCATGGAAGCGGGTTGGCAGACGATCGAGGTGGCGGCAAGCGGCCGCAAGCCGCGCCGCTTCGTGTTCGTCCTGCTCGACAATTTCACGATGCTCTGCTTCGCCTGCGCGATCGAGGCGCTGCGGATCGCCAACCGGATGGCGGGCAAGGAGCTTTATTGCTGGCAACTGGTCGGAGAGGGCGGTGATACGGTCAGCTGCTCGGCCGGAACCGCCTTCAAGCTCGACTCGGACCTGGTGGATCTCGACCGGGATGACACCGTGCTGGTCTGTGGCGGCATCGACGTGCAGCTCGCGACCACGCGGCGCATTCTCGGTTGGCTGCGCAAGGAGGCGCGGCGCGGCCCGGTGATCGGAGGGCTGTGCACGGCGGGGTATACGTTGGCCAAGGCCGGCCTGCTGGATGGCAAGCGCGCCACGATCCATTGGGAAAACCAGGACAGCTTTGCCGAGGAATTCGAAGAGGTGACGCTGACCAAGTCGGTCTTCGTGGTCGATGGCAACCGTTACACCACGGCGGGGGGCACAAGTTCGATCGACCTGATGCTCAAGATCATTGCCGACGACCACGGCGAGGATCTGGCCAACGCGGTCGCAGACCAGCTGATCTATTCCTCGATCCGCACCGACCAGGACACGCAAAGGCTGAGCGTGCCGACCCGGATCGGCGTGCGGCATCCCAAGCTGAGCCAGGTCATCCAGATGATGGAGGCCAACATCGAGGAACCTGTCAGCCCGTCGCTGCTGGCGCGCGAGGTGGGTATGTCGACCCGGCAGCTGGAACGGCTTTTCCGGCGCTACCTGAACCGGTCGCCCAAGCGCTATTACATGGAGTTGCGCCTGCAGAAGGCGCGCAACCTGCTTATGCAGACCGACATGAGCGTCATCAACGTCGCGCTGGCTTGCGGCTTTGCCTCGCCGTCGCATTTCTCGAAATGCTACCGTGCCCATTACGAAACGACGCCCTACCGCGAACGCGGCAGCCATGCGGCTCGCCTTTCGGTCTGATGCACCGGACAGCGGCATGCATGACGTTGCGTCAACAAGCGAGACGAGCACGTCCGCATGCTGAATCTCTTTCCTTTCACACGGCCTGTGGCTAACGTAGCCGGCGGGATTTCTTACCACTCAGGGAGTAACAAATGAAAAAACTTCTGCTTGCCAGCGCGGCGACCGCCGCGATGACCGCCTCTGCGTTTGCCGGCAGCCATTCCGAGGAAGTCAAGATCGGCATCATCCTTGGCTTCACGGGGCCCATCGAATCGCTGACGCCGTCGATGGCCGATGGCGCCGAGCTCGCCATCAAGGAGGTCTCGGACTCGGGCCTTCTTCTGGGCGGCCGGACCGTGACGTCGGTGCGCGCTGACTCCACCTGCATCGACGCCGGCGCCGCGACCGCCGCCGCAGAGCGTCTGATTACCTCGGACGGTGTCAAGGGCATCATGGGGGCCGACTGCTCCGGCGTGACCGGCGCGATCCTGGCCAACGTGGCGGTGCCGAACGGCGTTGTGATGATCTCGCCCTCGGCGACCTCGCCCGCGCTCTCGACCGCCGAGGACAACGGCCTGTTCTTCCGCACCGCGCCGTCTGATGCCCGCCAGGGCGTCGTGATGGCCGAGATCCTGCTGGAAGCCGGCATCCAGGAAGTCGCGGTCACCTACACGAACAACGACTACGGCAAGGGCCTCGCCGACAGCTTCGAGGCCGCCTATGTCGAGCGCGGCGGCACCGTGACGCTGAACGCGGCGCACGAGGACGGCAAGGCCGACTATTCGGCCGAAGTGGGGGCTCTGGCTTCGGCCGGCGGTGACCGTCTGGTCGTCGCGGGCTACGTCGACCAGGGCGGCTCTGGCGTGGTGCGTGCCGCGCTCGATTCGGGCGCCTTCGACACCTTCCACTTCCCCGACGGCATGATCTCGGCCGCTCTCGAAGCGAACTTCGGTTCGGAGATCGACGGCTCGACCGGCCAGCACCCGGGCACCGACAGCGAGGGCGCCTCGGTCTTCGTCGACCTCGTCGCCGGCGCGTTCGACGCCACCTCGCCCTTCACGCCGGAATCCTATGACGCGGCGGCGCTGATCCTTCTGGCCATGCAGGCCGCTGGCAGCGACGATCCGGCGGTCTACAAGGATCACGTGTTCCACGTGGCCAACGCTCCGGGCGAGCCGATCCTGCCGGGCGAACTGGCGAAGGCGCTTCAGATCATCGCCGATGGCGGGGACATCGACTATGTCGGCGCCACCGCGGTCGAGCTGATCGGGCCCGGCGAATCCGCCGGCAACTATCGTCAGATCGAAGTGAAGGACGGCGTGATCTCGACCGTTCAGTTCCGCTGATCCGTCGCGACATATGACAGGAATGTGCCCGAAATCCCTGATTTCGGGCACGTTTTTCATGACAGGAGGCAGCGCATGATCGTTGTCGAGAAGCTGCGCAAGCATTTCGGCGGCTTCCATGCCGTCGACGGCGCGACACTGTCCATCGCGCCGGGGTCGATCACCGGGCTGATCGGGCCGAACGGCGCCGGCAAGACGACGCTGTTCAACGTCATTGCCGGGGTGCTCAAGCCGACCTCGGGCAAGGTGACGATGGATGGCGAGGACATCACCGGCCTGCCGCCGCACGACCTGTTTCACAAGGGGCTTCTGCGCACCTTCCAGATCGCGCACGAGTTCTCGTCGATGACGGTGCGCGAGAACCTGATGATGGTGCCGGGCGGGCAATCGGGGGAAACGCTCTGGAACACCTGGTTCGGGCGCGGTCGCATCGCCGAGGAAGAGCGTGCCCTTTTGAAGAAAGCCGATGAAGTCCTTGAATTTCTGACCATAGACCATCTCAAGGATGAAAAGGCGGGGAACCTGTCGGGGGGCCAGAAGAAGCTTCTGGAACTGGGCCGCACGATGATGGTGGACGCGCGCATCGTCTTTCTGGACGAGGTCGGCGCGGGCGTGAACCGCACGCTTCTGAACACCATCGCCGATGCCATCCTGCGCCTGAACAAGGAACGCGGCTATACCTTCGTGGTGATCGAGCACGACATGGATTTCATCGGGCGCCTCTGCGACCCGGTCATCTGCATGGCCGAGGGCAAGGTGCTGGCCGAGGGCACGCTGGACGAGATCAAGGCAAACGAGCAGGTGATCGAGGCCTATCTCGGCACCGGATTGAAGAACAAGGACATGATCGGAGCGGGCGCATGAGCGGGAACGCCTGGCAGGACGATCGCGGCAACAAGGACCGCTCGATCACGCGCACCGACGGCATGGGAACGTCCCAGCCGGTCAAGGGCACCGGGCCCGCCCGCAAGGTTGCGGGGGACAGCGCCTTCCTGATCGGTGAGGGCATGACCGGCGGTTACGGGCGGGGCGCCGACATCCTGCATGACTGCACCATCGCCGTCGATCCGGGCGAGATTGCCGTGATCGTGGGGCCGAACGGCGCGGGCAAGTCGACCGCGATGAAGGCGGTCTTCGGGATGCTGAACATCCACACCGGCAGTGTGCGCCTCGACGGAGAGGACATCACCGGCCTGTCGCCGCAGGACCGGGTGCGCAAGGGCATGGGCTTTGTCCCGCAGACCTCGAACATCTTCACCTCGATGACCGTCGAGGAGAACCTGGAGATGGGCGCCTTCATCCGGCACGACGATTTCCGCGACACGATGGAGCAGGTCTACGACCTGTTCCCGATCCTGCGCGAGAAGCGCCGGCAATACGCGGGCGAGCTGTCAGGCGGACAGCGCCAGCAGGTCGCGGTGGGCCGCGCGCTGATGACGAAGCCCAAGGTGCTGATGCTGGACGAGCCCACCGCGGGCGTCAGCCCCATCGTGATGGACGAGCTCTTCGACCGGATCATCGAGGTGGCGCGCACCGGCATCCCGATCCTGATGGTGGAACAGAACGCCCGGCAGGCGCTGGCCATCGCGGACAAGGGCTATGTGCTGGTGCAGGGGCGCAATGCTTATACCGGCACCGGCAAGGACCTTCTGGCCGATCCTGAGGTCCGCAAGAGCTTCCTGGGGGGATGATGATGAAACATGACACCCCGACCGCCCTGCCCCTGCATAGGATTCAGTGATGGATCTCCTTAACGCGCTGGTCGCGCTTGCCAATTTCGTCATGATCCCCGCCACCTCCTACGGCGCGCAACTGGCGCTGGGGGCGCTGGGGGTGACGCTGATCTACGGGATCCTGCGGTTCTCGAACTTCGCGCACGGCGACACCATGGCCTTCGGCGCCATGGTGACGATCCTTGTCACCTGGGCCCTGCAGGGCGCGGGCATCACTTTGGGTCCGCTGCCCACTGCGCTTCTGGCGCTGCCCGTGGGCATCGCGGGGACTGCGCTTCTGGTGCTGGGGACCGACCGTGTCGTCTATCGCTTCTATCGCGAGCAGCGGGCGAAACCCGTGGTTCTCGTGATCGTGTCGATGGGCGTTATGTTCATCATGAACGGGCTTGTGCGCTTCATCATCGGCCCCGACGACCAGCGGTTCGCCGATGGCGAGCGCTTCATCATCAGCGCCCGCACTTTCCGCGAGATGACCGGGCTGGACGAGGGGCTGGCCTTCCGCACCAGCCAGGGGATCACGATCGTGACCGCCGTGATCGTCGTGGCCGCGCTTTTCTGGTTCCTCAACCGCACCCGCACCGGCAAGTCCATGCGCGCCTATTCCGACAACGAGGACCTGGCGCTTCTGTCGGGCATCAACCCCGAGCGCGTGGTCGCGATCACCTGGATCCTGGTGGCCGCGCTGGCGACGGTGGCGGGCGTGCTCTACGGGCTGGACAAGTCGTTCAAGCCCTTCACCTATTTCCAGCTGCTCCTGCCCGTCTTCGCCGCGGCCATCGTCGGCGGTCTGGGCAATCCGCTGGGCGCGATCCTGGGCGGCTTCGTCATCGCCTATTCCGAGGTGACGGTGACCTATGCCTTCAAGAAGGTGCTGGGTTACCTGCTCCCGGAATCGCTGGAGCCTGACGGGCTCGTGCAGCTTCTGTCCACCGAGTACAAGTTCGCGGTTTCCTTCGCGATCCTCGTGGTCGTCCTTCTGTTCCGTCCCACCGGCCTGTTGAGGGGGAAAGCGGTATGAGTCTGACATCACGCGATATCCTGCTCTTTGCCCTTGTCGGGGTGCTCATCATCGTCACCGGCATGGTCCAGAGCTGGAACGTGGCCCTTGGCGTCCTGAACATGGGGCTGATCTCGGCCATCATGGCGCTGGGTGTGAACATGCAATGGGGCTACGCGGGCCTCTTCAACGTCGGCATCATGGGCTTCGTGGCCCTTGGCGGGCTGGCGGCGGTGATCGTGTCGATGCCGCCCGTGAACGACGCCTGGGCGGCGGGCGGCGCACAGGTGCTCTTCGCGCTTCTGCTGGGGGCGGCGGCGATCTTCGGCGCCATCTTCGCCTGGGGCAGGATGCCGAAAGGCAGGACACGGGGGCTGACCGTGACCGCGATCCTCGTTGTGGGCTTTTTCGTCTTCCGCGCGGTGTTCGACCCTGCCGTGCAGGCGATCGAGGCGATCAATCCCGCCAGCACGGGCTACCTGGGGGGGCTGGGGCTTCCGGTGATCGTGGCCTGGCCGATCGGCGGCGCGCTGGCCGCCGGGGCCGCATGGCTGATCGGCAAGACCGCGCTGGGGCTACGCTCTGACTACCTGGCGATCGCGACACTGGGGATCGCCGAGATTGTCATCGCCGTCCTGAAGAACGAGGACTGGCTGTCGCGCGGCGTCAAGAACGTGATCGGCCTGCCGCGCCCCGTGCCCTACGAGATCGACCTGCAGAACGACCCCGGTTTCGTCGAGCGGGTGACGTCGTGGGGGGCCGATCCCGCGACCGCCTCGTCGATCACGGTCAAGCTGGCCTATGCCGGGCTGTTCCTCGTTGTGTTGCTGATCCTGCTCTGGATGGCGGAAAAGGCCCTGCGTTCGCCCTGGGGCCGCATGATGCGCGCCATTCGCGACAACGAGGTCGCCGCCGAAGCCATGGGCAAAGATGTCACGCGCCGCCACCTGCAGGTGTTCATCCTTGGCTCTGCCATTTGCGGACTGGCCGGCGCAATGATGACCACGCTGGATGGCCAGCTGACACCCGGCAGCTACCAGCCGCTGCGCTTTACCTTCCTTGTCTGGGTGATGGTGATTGTCGGCGGGTCGGGGAACAACTTCGGCGCCGTTCTCGGCGGGTTCCTGATCTGGTTCCTCTGGGTGCAGGTCGAGCCGCTGGGACGGCTTCTTATGGACCTCATCACCGCCGGGATGGACGAGGGCAGCGCCCTGCGGGAACACCTGCTGGCCAGCGCCGCGCACATGCGTCTGCTCACCATGGGCCTCTTGATGCTGCTGGTGCTGCGTTTCAGCCCCCGGGGGCTGATCCCGGAGCGCTAGGCGGGTGCCCCCCGTCGCGGTCCTGCTTCTTGCCGCGGGGGGTTCGAGCCGCATGCGCGGGGCCGACAAGCTGCTGGAACCTGTCGGGGGGCAACCCCTGCTGGCACGGCTGGCGCAGGCCGCGCTGGCCTCGGGCGGTCCGGTCGTCGTCACCCTTCCCGCCGAGGCAGGCGCGCGCCGGGACGCGCTGGCGGGGCTCGGCGTGGCGCAAGTGCCCGTCCCCGACGCCTCTGAAGGCATGGCCGCTTCCATCCGGGCGGGTGTGGCGGCCCTGCCCCGCGGAACCCCGGCGGTGATGATCCTGCCCACCGACATGCCGGAGCTGACGGCCGATGACCTGGCCACGGTCCTTGCCGCCTGGCACGCGGGGGACGGCGCGCGCCCCTTGCGCGCCAGCGCGGCGGATGGAACGCCCGGGCACCCTGTCGTCTTTCCGGCGGCGCTGTTCGACGCGTTGCGCGGCCTGTCGGGTGACGCCGGGGCCCGCGATCTCTTGCGCCGGACCGGCTGGGACGGCGTGCCGCTGCCAGCCCGGCACGCCGTGACCGACCTCGACACGCCAGAGGACTGGGAGGCCTGGCGCCGCGGCGGTGGCTAGGCCAGCACGCCCATCACCCGCATGGCGCGGGCGTAGATGTAGATCACCAGCGACGCGGCCGCCACGCCAACCATGATCCAGACCCCGAGCATGCCCGTCACCTCGGCCATCGGCGGATCTGACAGCACCAGCAACCAGACCGTGGCCGCCACCATCGCGGCACAGGAGGCCGCCAGCGGAAGGACGGCTATCCCCATCCGCATCACCAGCAGCACGGCCCCGACAAGCCCGACCCAGACGCCCACGGCCCAAGCCGCATCGACCCATGTGGGCATCGACTGGAAATAGGCGACCTGATCGGGCGAGAACTGCGACAGATAGGCGGGGACGCGCAACCTGGTCAGCGCGTAATCCGCCGCGCCGGCGACGTACCACAAGAGGGCGGCCAGCGCGATCGGCCAATGAAACCAGGGTGCACGACTCATGAGCGCCTCTGCCTGACGACAACGCCCACCCTGCCCGGACCGGCCACGGCTGTCCAGAACGGTGGGGGCGGTCAGGCCGGACGACGGCTCAGGGGAAAGATCGACAGGGCCTCGTCCCGGTCGATGACGCGACGCGCAGGGGCGAAGGCCTCGGCCCCCTCCTCCGTCACCAGCTCGGGGAAAAGCGCCAGGATCTCGGCGCGGCGCGCCGCGCCGATCCCGTCGAGCGACGGCTTGCTTGGCTCGAAGCTCTCTGTCCAGCTGCCGTCGGACAGGACGACCTCGTGGGCATCGAGCAGGAAGTGGACATAGGTGACCGTCTCGGCCCGCGACTGGCGAATGCCACGTCCGTCGACGAGGTGCCGGACCGACACGAGCGTTTCCGTCACGTCGTCGGAGTCCGGTGCGCCATCCTCGGCGATCAGGACCCGGTGATTGGGGCTGAGCGTCATGTCGCGGAACGGCAGTCCATGGCCGAGCGCGCCCGCCTTGATGGTGACGGGGCGAAGCTCTGGCGCCTCTTTCAAGTCGGCCACGGCGAGCGTCCGCTTGCCGATCCAGGCGATCCGCTGCGCGCCGTTGTCCCGGGTCAAGACCTTGTCGCCGACTGAAAGACGCTCGACCGGGCTTTGGCCGAAGGGCGTGGCGATCTGGGTTCCAGGGGTGAAACAGGGCGTGCAGATGCTGGCCGCATCCGGTGTCCCGGCAGGTCCCGTGGCAAAGCGTGGTGCCATCTGTACGTCTCCCCGCACTTTCTTTCCTGCGGCTGCCCCGTTTCCGCCAATCATGATGGTCCAAGATAACCACCAGAACCTCTCGCGCATAGCCGATGGCCCGGGAGAGTGCGCCGCGAGCGTGGCTTGATCGCACTGTAATGGACTGTTTTGTTGCCGGTCCCGAAACACGCGGCAAGGTTTCAGCCAAACGTCAGGCGTGACCGGCCCTATTGTTGAAGGGAGTGGAAACAGTGGGCCGCAGGACTGGAATTTGCCGTGGGACAAGGCGCGCTGTTTCCCAATGGCCGGAAAACCACCGGGATGGCGTCGATCGTCCGGGGGACGTGAACACCGGACCTTATCGGCCGACCCGCCGCAACACCAGCGCCGCCTGCCAGACGAGCGTCGGCAGCAGGCTGCCTCCCAGGGCCACAAACAGGGCCGGCAGGCCTGGATAGGGTAGCTGCAGCACATCGGCGAGTGGCGGCACGAACAGGGCGGCCCCGATCAGCAGGATGCACAGGGCTACCGCCGCCCAGACCCACGGGTTCCCAGTCACGTCGTTGCGCAGCACCCCCGCCTCGGGGTCGCGCAGGTTCAGCACGTTCCAAAGCTGCGCCAGCGCCAGCGTCACGAAGGCCACCGTCACCGCCTGCCCCGGCGGCAGCCCCGCCAGAAGAAGCGACCAGAGAAACGTACCCAACGTCGCCAGCGTGATGAGCCCGCCCAGCCCCGCGATCATTGCCCAATGGGCCCGGGTAACGATCGGTTCCGCGGGATCGCGCGGGGGCCGCGCCATCACGTCCGGCCCACCCCGCCCGAACCCGAGCGCGAAGGCGGGAAAGACATCGGTGACGAGGTTCAGAAACAGGATCTGCAAGGGCAACAGAGGCGATGGCAGTCCAACGCCCACCGCGATCACCACGATCAGCACCTCGCTCAGGTTGCAGGACATCAGGTAGATGACGAACTTGCGCAGGTTGTCGAAGATCACCCGTCCCTCGCGCATCGCCGCGACGATGGTGGGAAAGGCATCGTCCCTCAGCACCATGACGGCGGCCTCGCGCGCGACATCGGTGCCCCTCGCGCCCATCGCGATGCCGATATCGGCCTGGCGCAGCGCCGGGGCGTCGTTGACGCCGTCGCCCGTCATCGCCACCACCTCGCCCGCGGCCTGGTAGGCGGTGACAAGGCGCATCTTGGTTTCGGGAGAGACCCGCGCGAACACGTCGGTTTCAAGCAGGGCCGTGCCACCGTCGGTCGTGTCGTCCACGGAGATCGCGCCGCTTCTGACCCTGGGGGGGTCCTGCCCAAGGCCCGCTTGCGCCGCGATGGCGGTCGCCGTGGCCGCATGGTCGCCCGTCAGCATGACCACGCGCACTCCGGCGGCGCGGGCCGCGGCGATGGCGGGCGGGACATCGGCGCGCAGCGGATCGCGCAGGCAGGCCACCCCGTAAAGTGTCAGGTCGCGATAGGGGTCTTCGGGATCGGGCGCGGTCTTGCCCGCCAGGGCGAGGACGCGGAACCCCTGCCCCGCCATCTCTGCCTCGCGCGCGGCCCAGGCCTTGCGGTCGTGCTCGGACAGGGGGCGGGGGCCGTCCGCGGTCATGACATGGGTGCAGGCTGCCATCACCTGGGCCGGGGCGCCCTTGACGGCAAAGCGCGCAGCCCCGGGCGCGCCATGCGCCGTGGCCATCATCAGCCGGTCGGGATCGAAGGCGTACTCCCGCCGCTCCGGGTGGACGCGAAGCAGTTCCGCACGGTCCATCCCGGCCCGGTCGGCGGCGGCAAGAAGCGCGACCTCCATCGGGTCGCCCACCCCCTCGGCCGTGTTCGTGGAAGCGTCGAGGCCCGCGTTGTTGCACAGGACGCCCGTCTCCAGGGCGCAGGTCATCGCGGGCGCCGGGTCTCCGGGTTCGGCGCGCCCCCCGTCCAGAAGCACGCAGGCCACGGCCATGCGGTTCTCTGTCAGGGTGCCCGTCTTGTCGGTCAGAACGACGGTCGTGGCGCCCAGCGTCTCGACTGCCGAAAGCTCTGACACCAGGGCGTTTCTTTCGGCCATGCGCCACATCCCGCGCGCCAGGCACAGGGTCGCGACCACCGGCAGACCTTCCGGCACCGCCGCCACGGCAAGCGCGATCCCGGTTTCGATCATCTCGGCCAGGTCGCGGCCCCGCAGCACCCCCGCGGCAATGGTCAGGGCCGCCAGGGCAACGGTCAACGCTACGAGCCTGTGACCCAGCCGCACCAGCCGCTGCTCTACCGGCGAGGCGGCGGGCGCGGCGGCCTCGACCAGAGCACTGATCCGGCCCAGCTGCGTGTCCATGCCGGTTCCGGTCACGACACCCAGCCCGGTGCCGCGGGTCACGGCGGTGCCGGTAAAGGCCATGTTGCTGCGCTCGGGTAGCGTCGTATCCGGCGGAAGCGGGGCCGTCGTCTTCAGCACCGGGACCGATTCGCCGGTCAGGACCGATTCGTCGATTTCCAGCGCCGCGGCCTCGACCAGGCGGATATCGGCAGAGACCACGTCGCCGGCCTCCAGCAGCACGACGTCGCCGGGCACCAGAAGGCGGGCATCGATCGCGATCATCTGCGCCCCGCGGCGGACACGGGTGCTGACGACCGTCAGCCGTTGCAGCGCCTCCATCGACCGCACCGCGCGCAATTCGGTCACAAAGCCGATGGTCCCGTTCAGGATCAGAACGACCAGGATCGCCAGCGCCTCGACATGATCGCCGACGAGCAAGGAAACCGCCATCGCCGCTGCCAGCAGCCAGACGATCACGCTTTTGAATTGGGTCAGAAGCAGGTCAAGCGCGCTTTTCGGCGGAGCCTGCCTCAACCGGTTCTCACCATGTCGGGCCAGGCGGCGGGCAGCTTCGGCTTCGGACAGGCCGTCTGCGACCGCCACGTCCAGATCGGCTGCGACCGCATCCACGCTACGGCTGAACGGATGGGATGCGGAGGTGTCTGTCATGCGCGAGACGCCTTCCGAACAACTGCGCTGGTGCCCGAGGTCGGACTCGAACCGACACGCCTTGCGGCGGGGGATTTTGAATCCCAGCTCATGACTTATAAACCCTTGTTAGCAATATAAAAATATCTCTTTCATAAAATCTGTAGCTTGACTGTAGCATATTTTGTTGTATTTTTGCAACAAACTGATTGGACTTCGTTGCGAAAATATACCACCCACCACATCACGGACCAAGGCTCACGGCCGAGTGGGAAAGGATATATATTTTTCAGACGGTTAGGCCAAACCAACTTGCACTATCCGAAGGCTGAACGGACAAACAGAGCAGCGCCACTTCAGGATAAATACCCATGAGGCCCACGCGCCCGTGTGGCGGTGGCAGATGATGGGGAGAACACGATGATACACAACCGGCCTAAACAGATCGGCGCTCTTGGGGAGAATCCGGGAGCGCACAGAGAGGAACACACCCGGCGTGTGGCCAGACGCAGCAACCAGAAGCCCAAGCCGATATTGATGGTAATGACGGACTATGCCCCCACCGTGGGCTGCTGTGTGCTGATAATGGTGCTGCTGTTCCGCTGAACGCCACCGTTTTGCGCGCCCGTTTTGCCTAAATATCTGGTGCAGCACACGGCCTGCCTGGCTAT
>JAUIIC010000245.1 GCA_030431935.1 Alphaproteobacteria bacterium
GCCGAGGCGCGGGCGCTGGGGGCGGACTGCATCCTCGTCATCATGGCGAGCGTGTCGGACGCGCAGGCGGCCGAGCTGGAGGACGCGGCCATGGGCTGGGGCATGGACGTGCTGATCGAGGTGCATGACGCGGCGGAACTGGAACGCGCGCTGGACCTGCGCTCGCCGCTGATGGGCATCAACAACCGCAACCTGCACACCTTCGAGACGACGCTGGACACCACGCGGGAGCTGGCGCCGCGGGTGCCGGCGGACCGGATGGTGATCTCGGAATCGGGGTTGTTCACGCCGGCGGACCTGGCCGACATGGCCAGGCTGGGCGCGCGCAGCTTCCTGATCGGGGAAAGCCTGATGCGGCAGGCGGACGTGGCGGCGGCGACGCGGGCGCTGCTGGCCGATCCGGTGGCGGCCGGGGCGGCGTGATGTCGGGGCTCACCCATTTCGACGAGGCGGGCCGGGCGCATATGGTCGATGTCTCGGACAAGGACGTGACCGCGCGCGTGGCCGTCGCGGCGGGCGTGGTCCGGATGAGCGCTGAGACGCTGGCGCTGGTGGCAGAGGGGCGCGCGGCCAAGGGCGACGTGCTGGGCGTGGCGCGGCTGGCGGGGATCATGGCGGCCAAGCGTACGGCAGAGCTGATCCCGCTGTGCCATCCGCTGCCGGTGACCAAGGTGTCGGTGGACCTTGTGCCCGACCCTGCCCTGCCCGGCGTGCGGATCGAGGCCACGGTGAAGACCACCGGCCAGACCGGCGTGGAGATGGAGGCGCTGACCGCCGTGTCGGTGGCCGCGCTGACGGTCTATGACATGGTCAAGGCGGTCGAGAAGGGCATGGAGATCGGCGACATCCGGCTTGTGCTGAAGGACGGGGGCAAGTCCGGCCGCTACGAGGCGGGCGCGTGATCTCCGTCGAGGAGGCGCTGGCGCGGGTCTTTGCGCTGTGCCGCCCGCTGGAGGTGGAGACCGTGCCGCTGCGCGCCGCGCATGGCCGGGTGCTGGCGCAGGCGGTTTCGGCGCGGCGGGACCAGCCGCCCTTTGCCGCCTCGGCGATGGATGGCTATGCCCTGCGCGCCGCAGAGGCCGCGCCCGGTGCGGCCTTCGATGTGATCGGCGAGGCGCCCGCGGGGCGGGCCTTTGACGGGTCTGTCGGGCCGGGCCAGGCGGTGCGGATCTTTACCGGCGCGCCGCTGCCGGCGGGCGCGGACCGCGTGGTGATCCAGGAAGACGTGCGCCGCGACGGCGACAGGATCGTGATCGGGGATGCGCTCGACGCGGGGCCGCATGTGCGGCCCGCGGGGGCGGATTTCCGGGCGGGCGACGTGATCGGCGCGCCGCGGCGGTTGGGTCCGGCGGAGCTGGCGCTTGCGGCCTTGATGAACCTGCCCGAGCTTCCGGTGACCCGGCGGCCGGTCGTGGCGCTGATCGCCACGGGGGACGAGCTGGTGATGCCGGGCGAAGCGCCGGGACCGGACCAGATCATCGCGTCGAACGCCTTCGGTCTGGCCGCGATGGTCGAGGCCGAGGGCGCCGAGGCGCGCCTTTTGCCGATTGCCCGCGACACGCGCGCCTCGTTGGCACAGGCGTTCGAACTGGCCGAAGGTGCCGACCTGATCGTGACGATCGGCGGCGCATCGGTGGGCGACCACGACCTCGTGGCCGAGGTCGCAGGCGGGCTGGGGATGGAGCGGGCGTTCTACAAGATCGCCATGCGGCCCGGAAAGCCGCTGATGGCCGGGAGGCTTGGACAGGCGATGATGCTGGGGCTGCCGGGCAATCCCGTCTCGGCAATGGTCTGCGGGCACCTGTTCCTTTTGCCCGCTCTGCGGGTGATGCTGGGCCTGCCCGCCGCCCCTGTCCCGCGCCGGACCGCCCCGCTGGCCACCGACATCGGTGCGAATGGACCGCGCGAGCATTACATGCGCGCACGTCTGACCGAGAACGGCGTGGCCCCGTTCGACCGGCAGGACAGCGCGCTGCTGACGATCCTGTCGGAGGCCGATGCGCTGGTGGTGCGCCCGATCGGCGACGCGGCGCGTCGGGCCGGCGAAATCGTCGAGTATGTCCCGATTCGTTCCGCCCACGGTTGACACATAACCGGAACAGGGGTAGAACATATCCTGAACGAATGTATGCCGCAAGCGGCGCAGACGGGATGGAATGGCCGATGCTCACCAAGAAACAGCTGGATCTGCTGGAGTTCATTCACAAGCGGATGGAACGCGACGGGGTGCCGCCGTCCTTCGACGAGATGAAGGATGCGCTGGACTTGCGGTCAAAGTCCGGCATCCATCGGCTGATCACGGCACTGGAAGAACGCGGGTTCATCCGGCGCTTGGCGCATCGGGCGCGCGCGATCGAGGTGGTGAAGCTGCCCGATGCCATCGCACAGCGGCGGCGCGGCGGGTTCCAGCCGAAGGTGATAGACGGAGACGGCGGCGCGCCGCCCCCGCGCGCGCGGGGCGGAATGGCGGTCTCGTCGGATGCGGTGGCGGAATTGCCGCTCATGGGCCGGATCGCGGCCGGCGTGCCCATCGAGGCGATCAGCGAAGTGGCGAGCCATGTGGCTGTGCCGGGCGGGATGCTGTCCGGCGGCGGATCGCACTATGCGCTGGAGGTGCGCGGCGATTCGATGATCGAGGCCGGCATCAACGACGGCGACGTGGTGGTGATCCGCGAGACGGAAACGGCCGAGAACGGCGATATCGTCGTCGCGCTGGTCGAGGGTCACGAGGCCACGCTGAAGCGGTTCCGCCGCAAGGGCGGGGCCATCGCGCTGGAGGCCGCCAACCCGGCCTACGAGACGCGCGTGTATCGCGACGACCAGGTGAAGGTGCAGGGCCGCCTGGTGGGACTGATCCGCACCTATTGAGCCGGGGGCTCGGGCAGGGGCCGGGGCGCTTGAGTATCCGTCTTGGGTCAAGGCGAATCGGGCGACCAACTGCGTTTGTCCTCGATGAGCGCGTTCGCGAAACCAAACGCGTTCGTCTGCCCTGGCGCGAGCGAACCCGTGCGAAACGCTCTATCGCGCCCCGGGTGTCCAAGGGCGCCTGGCGTCAGGATCTTGCGCCGGTGTCCAGGTCGGCACGCCCTTGCGCAGCGTCAACCCAAGCGCGCCGGTGCCGGCAAGGTGCCCGCGGTCGATCACCGTGCAGGGCAGCGCCGCCGCGGGTGCCTCGGCGGCGAGGATGACGACGTCATGGGTGGCGCAGGCACGGGGCAGCGCCTGTTCCGCGTCGCGCCCCGACAGATGCGCGATGCTCAGTCCGGCGACGGTAAAGGTGACGCCGTCCTCGGTGCGGGCGAGGCCGGGGCGGGCATGGGCGCCCGCCTGCGTCGCCCCGTCCCCGTCGTTTTCAAGCCAGACCTCGGCGGCGAAGCCCTGTCCGCGCGCCCGGTTCAGCACGCGGCCCTCGGGCGTCATGACGCCGAAGAGCCCGGCATCCGGCGAGATCAGGACAAGCGGACGGTCGGCCACGGACCAGAGCGCGGCACCAAGCGCCACCGGGGCAAGCCCGGCCCAGCGGCCGCGCCCCTGCCAAAGAAGGATGGCCGCCCCCCCGAGCGCCATGAGCGGTAGCACGGCGGCAGGCGGCGTGACCACATGGGTCACCGCCCCCTCGGCCCCGCCGACGCGGTCCGCGACACCGAGGATCCAGGCGATGGGCGGGCGCATGATGGCCAGCCCCACCCAGCCGAGCCCGAAGGGCGCCAGCACCGCGGCCAGAACGGCGGCGGGCATCACGACCGTCCCCATGAGCGGGACGGACAGCAGGTTGGCGACAAGCCCGTAATCGGCGATCCGGTTGAAATGCGCGGCGGCGACAGGCGCGGTCGCGGCCCCGGCCACCGCCGAGGAGATCACCACCGCCAGGACCGGGCGGGCCCAGCGCGGCGGCATCCAGCCCTCCCGGTCCCGCATCCAGGAAAAGACCCCCACAAGGGCCGCGGTGGCCGCAAACGACATCTGGAACCCCGGGCCCGTCACGCTGTCGGGCCGCAGGATCATGACGATCAGCGCGGCGATGGCCACGGCGCGCAGCGTCAGCGCGCGCCGGTCGAAGATCACGGCGGTCAGGGCCACCGCGACCATCACGAAGGCGCGCTCTGTCGCGACATTGCCGCCGGACAGGGCGAGGTAGAAGGCGCCAGCGCCCATGGCCCCGACGGCGGCCAGCTTCTTGGAGGGCCAGCGCAGCGCCAAGGGCGGGACGGCCGCAAGGGCCAGCCTGAAAGCGGCAAAGACGACGCCCGTCAGAAGGCCCATGTGCAGCCCCGAGATCGCCAGGAGATGCGCGAGGTTGGCGCGGCGCAGGTTTTCCAGCGTGTCCTCGCCGATGCCCGACCTGTCGCCGGTCAGGATGGCGGCGGCAAAGGCGCCGGTCGGGCCGGGCATGGCCGCCCGAACGGCGTCGGCGACGTGAAGCCGCAGCCGCAGAAGCGGCAGGGGCGCGAGAAGCCCCGTTTCCGCCGGGACGGCGGTCACCACAGGGGTTCGGGTGTAGCCGACCGCCCCGATGCCGAGAAACCAAGCGTGGCGCTGAAAGTCGAAGCCGCCGGGTTCCACCGGGCCGCCGGGCGGCGACAGGTGGCCGGTCAGCATCACCGTCTCGCCGGGCGCGGGGCGCCAGCCCTCGGCCGCACCGTGCAGGGAGACGCGCACCTTGCCGGGGCGCCTGTCCGGCGGCACCCGGTCCAGCCGCACCCGGTCCAACGTCAGGCGCACGCGGTCGGAGGCGGACCGGTCGATGCCGATCACCCGCCCCTCGATCGGGCCGTAGTAGTGCCAGCTCAGCACAGGCGCCGCGACCGCACGGGTGTGCATCGCCGACAAGGGCAGACCCGCCGCCAGCACGGCCACGCCCCAGAAGGCCGGGGCCAGCACCGGCAGGCGCAGCGCCATCAGCCCCGCAAGCCCGGAGAGCGCCGCCAGAGCGGCCAGAACGCCCGGCGCGGGTTCCGTGCCCAGGGCGAAATAGAGACAGATCCCGGCCCCGAGACAGACGGGAAGCCAGGGAAAGAGATGTCCGCGCTGCGCCTCCAGCGCGTGGAATATCCGCGTGGCCGGGGCCACCCTTGCGACCTCCGGGCCGATTGAGTAGACCCTCGGAACGTATTCCCACATGGTTGCCAGAAGGTTAAGCGCCGCGATGTCCCAGACGCCCGTCGTCACCCGTTTTGCGCCCTCGCCCACGGGCTACCTGCACATCGGCGGAGCGCGCACCGCCCTGTTCAACTGGCTTTTCGCACGCGGGCGGGGCGGGCGGTTCCTGCTTCGGATCGAGGACACGGACCGGGCGCGCTCCACCCCCGAGGCGACGCAGGCGATCTTTGACGGGCTGCGCTGGCTTGGTCTCGACTGGGACGGCGAGGCGCTCAGCCAGTTTTCCCGGATGGACCGGCACGCCGAGGTTGCAAACGATTTGCTGGCGCGGGGCCAGGCCTACAAGTGCTTTGCCACGCAGGACGAGATCGAGGCGTTCCGCGAGGCCGCGCGGGCCGAGGGACGCTCGACGCTATTCCGGTCGCCCTGGCGCGACGCGGACCCGGCGACACATCCCGATGCCCCTTTCGCCGTGCGTATCCGTGCGCCCCAGGACGGCGCCACCGTGATCCGCGACCGGGTGCAGGGCGACGTGACATGGGCCAACGACCAGCTGGACGACATGGTGCTGTTACGGTCCGATGGCACACCCACCTACATGCTGGCCGTCGTCGTGGATGACCATGACATGGGCGTGACCCATGTGATCCGGGGGGACGATCACCTGGCGAATGCCGCGCGGCAGATGATGATCTATGCCGCGATGGACTGGGAGGTGCCCGTCTGGGCGCATATCCCGCTGATCCACGGCCCCGACGGCAAGAAGCTGTCGAAGCGTCACGGCGCGCTGGGGGTGCATGAATATGCCGGTCTGGGCTATCCGGCGGCGG
>JAUIIC010000246.1 GCA_030431935.1 Alphaproteobacteria bacterium
CATCCGCCGCGCTGATCGGGGTTCCGGGGGCGACCCCCTATGCGGGCGTGGGCGCCTATTGCGCGGGCGCGCCCGCCGCGCTGCGCCGGGCGTCCGGCGCGCTGGCGGCGAACATGGACCGGCACAACTTCGACCTCGGCGGGCCTGTCTTTCCCGAGGGCAGCCTGCCGGCGGTGGATTGCGGCGACCTGCCCTTCGATCCGGCGGATTTCGCGGCGAACCGCAAGGTGATCGCCGAGGCCGTGCGCAAGGTGCTGGCGACCGGCGCGGTGCCGGTCGTGGTGGGCGGCGACGATTCGGTGCCGATCCCGATGCTGGCGGCGCTGGAGACGACCGGGCGGCCCGTGTGGATCCTGCAGATCGACGCCCATATCGACTGGCGTCGGGCGCATATGGGCGAGGTCATGGGGCTGTCCTCGACCATGCGGCGGGCGTCCGAGATGGCGCATGTGGCCGGCATCGTGCAGGTGGGGGCGCGCGGCATCGGCTCGGCCCATCCCGACGACGTGGCGGATGCGCTGGGCTGGGGCGCACGGATCGTGACGGCCGAGGCCCTGCACGCGGACGGCGTGGCACAGGTGCTGGAGGCGATCCCCGAGGGCGCGGATATCGCACTTTGCCTCGACGTGGACGCCTTCGACCCAGCGCTGGTGCCGGGCGTCATCGGGCGCGCGCCGGGCGGCCTGAGCTATGGGCAGGGGCTGGCGCTGATCCGGGGCGCGGCGGCGCGCGGGCGCATCGTGGCGGCGGATGTGGTGGAATATGTGCCCGAAGCGGATGTGGACGGGATCGGCGCGCTGACCGTCACGCGGGCGATGGCCGCCCTGCTGGGGGTTCTGTCCCGGCAAGCGCTGCGCGCGCGGTGAGGCCGGAGGGGGGCTGTCCGCCCCCCGCACCGCCTGCGGCGGCGCCCCCCCGAGAGTATTTCGGAACAGAAGAAGCCGGGCCCGGGCGAATGACGCGGCGCTCCCGAGGGGTGTCCGGAATGGAAATCGCCGGGTGCGGTGTCAGAACCGGCCGAGCTTGCGCGTGAGCCGCGCGGCCTGGCTGAGGCTGCGCGCCGTGTTCCGCGCCTCTGCCGATTGCCCGCGAGCCGGCGGCGCGCCTGCCTCGGGATCGCCGGAGGTCTTGCCGCGGCTCATCTTGCGCGAGGCCACGTCGATACCGGCGTTCAGGCCCTTGTTGATGGCGCGGCGCATAACCTGGCGGATCACCAGGTCGATCAGGGAGTTCACGTTCATCGGGTCGCTCCTTCATCGTCTTCGAACATGTCGCCCTGGTCGCCGGGCGGCAGGGCGTCTTCGTCGTCTTCGGTCTTGTCTTCGGCCCCCGGCAGCGGGCGGCTGTCGAGCAGGCCCGCAGCGCGCAATTCCTTGAGACCGGGCAGGTCGCGGGCGCTTTCGAGGCCGAAATGGTCGAGGAACTGTTGGGTGACCACGAAGGTCACGGGGCGGCCGGGCGTCATGCGGCGACGGCCGAAGCGGATCCAGTCCAGTTCGATCAACTGGTCGACGGTGCCGCGGCTGACCGAGACGCCGCGGATCTCCTCGATCTCGGCCCGGGTGACGGGCTGGTGGTAGGCCACGATGGCCAGCGTCTCGATCGCCGCGCGGCTGAGCTTGCGGGTCTCGACGGTTTCCTTGTGCATCAGGAAGCCGAGGTCGGTGGCGGTGCGAAAGGCCCAACCGTCGCCGATGCGGGTCAGCTGGACGCCTCGGCCCTCGTAGCGGCGGCGCAGGTGTTGCAGCGCCTCGGCGGCGTCGGCGCCATGCGGCAGGCGGGCGTTCAGCTCGGCCACGGTGACGGGCTCGGCGCTGGCGAAGAGCACCGCCTCGACCATGCGCTCCTGCTCGGCCATGGGCGGCGCGGCGAAAAGGCTGGGGTCCTGGTCGTGCTCAGCCATCGCGGCGGTCCTTGCGGCGGATTTCGATAGGGTCGAAGGTGCCGGGCTGGCGCAGCTCGATCCGGCCTTCCTTGGCCAGTTCCAGCGCCGCCGCGAAGGTGGCGGCGGTGGCCGAGCGGCGGCGGGCGGGATCATGTGTCCAGCCTTGCGGCAGGTAGGTTTCAAGCGAGGTCCAGTCGCCGGCGAAGCCGATCAGCGGGCGCAGCGTGTCGAGCGCCTGCTCCATGGTCAGGATCGCCTCGCGGTCCATGACGTAAGGGCGAAAGTCGTCGCGGGTGCGGATGCGGGCGTAGGCCTGCATCAGGTCCAGGAGGCTGGCGGTGTAGGTGATGCGCTTGACCCGGGTAACGTCCTCGGGGATGCCGCGGGCGAAGAAGTCGCGGCCCAGGTGGTCGCGGGCCATCAGGCGCGCCGCGGCCTCGCGCATGGCCTGCAGGCGTTCCAGCTGGAAGGCCAGGTGCGCGGCCATGTCCTCTCCCGAGGGGCCTTCTTCGGTCGGGTCGGGCGGCAGCAGGAGGCGCGACTTCAGGAAGGCGAGCCAGGCCGCCATCACCAGGTAGTCGGCGGCCAGTTCGATGCGCAGCTTGCGGGCCTGTTCGACGAAGACGAGGTATTGCTCGGCCAGTTGCAGGATCGAGATGCGGCGCAGGTCGACCTTTTGCGTGCGCGAGAGCGTGAGCAGGAGGTCGAGCGGGCCCTCGAAGCCGTCCACATCGACGATCAGCGCCTCGGCGGCGCGGCGGGCCTCGACGCTGGTGACGTTGTCCCAGGGATCGGGGTCAGACATGGGCGCCACCGAGCGCGGCCAGCTCCGCCGCAAGGGCCGCGGGGTCTGCCGCTTCGGGGGGCGTCCGGCGCGTAAGGGCGGCGTCGGCGCGGCGCGCGGCCTCGGGGCGCATCGGGCCCGCGGCGGCGGCGACGGCCTGCATCTCGGCCAGGTCGCCATTGCAATGCAGGATCACGTCGCAGCCCGCGTCGATGGCGGCGGCAGAGCGTTCGGCGATGCTGCCCTGCAGCGCGGACATGGAAATGTCGTCGCTCATCAACAGGCCGTCGAAGGCCATGTCGCGGCGGATCGCGTCGATCAGGGGCGGCGCCACGGTGGCGGCGCGGTCGTCGAGCGCGGCATAGACCACATGGGCCGTCATCCCCAGAGGCAGGTCCGACAGCGCGCGGAAGGCGGCGAAATCGGTGGCCACCAGATCGGCCGCCGACGCCTCGACCCGGGGCAGTTCCAGGTGGCTGTCGGCGGTGGCGCGGCCATGGCCGGGGATGTGTTTCAGCACCGGCAGCACGCCACCCGCCAGAAGGCCGTCGGCCACGGCGCGGGCCAGAGGCACGACGGTGTCACGCTGCGTTCCGTAACACCGGTTGTGCAGCACGGGATGGGTGGCCTCGGTGGCGATATCGGCGATGGGCGCGCAGTTCACGTCGATGCCGTAGCCGCGCAATTCGACGGCAATGAGGCGATAGCGCAGCCAGAGGCCCCGCCGGGCATCGGCCCCCAGCGCGCGGACATGGTCGAGCGGCGCGGGCCAGTCGCGGGCGAGCGGCGGGCGCAGGCGCTGGACGCGCCCGCCCTCCTGGTCGATCAGGATCGGGGCGTCGCGGCCCACGCTGTCGCGCAGCGCGGCGGTCAGGCGGCGGATCTGGTCCGCGTCCTGCAGGTTGCGGTCGAAGAGGATGAAGCCCCAGGGGTCTGCATCACGGAAGAACGCGGCCTCGTCCCGGGACAGCACGGGGCCGGCGCAGCCCAGGATATGCGCGCCAGCCGCCCCCATTCAGCGGGTCACGACGGGGATGCAGTTGGCACTTGCGGCCACGAGCACGGCGCAGAACCGGCGCGCATCCGAAATGTCGTCGAAGCCGACGACGCGCAGGCGATAGAACGTCTTGCCGCCGCTCTCTGCCCGCTGGATCACGCGCTTGCGGCCCTCGATGTAGTCGTCGAAACGGTCTACGACCTTGTCCCACTCCTGCACGGCGATCTCGCGGCTTTCGAAGGCCCCAAGCTGCACGAGGCGCGTTCCGGGCGGAAGGCTGTCGGGGTTGACGTCGATGGAGGCGATCGCAGGCCCGCCCACGCCAGAGGCCACGGCCATCGCCACGGCCCGGGCGGTCAGGTCGATGTCGGGACGCGGCACAGGACGCGGAGAGAGGCGGACGCCGGGCACGCTATCGGGGATGACCCTGACCTGGGGCGCCTCGGCAAGGGGCACCTCGGGCGTCGGGGTCTGGATCGTGCCGCTGAGCGGTTCGGCCCCCTCGGCGAGACGGTCGGCCAGCGCAAGCGCCTCTTCCTCGGGAGAGACGGGCACGGGAGGTTCGGCGCTTTCGGCCAGCACCTCGTCCGCGCTGGGCGGGGTGGCTTCGGCCAGCCGGGACCGGGGCAGGTCCTCGTCGGTCAGCGCGGTGGGCGGCGGCGCCAGCGCCAGCCGGTCGGCGGGGGCCTCGGCCACGCCATCGGCGGCGACGGCGTTGACGGCAAGCCCCTGGTGCGCGGCAAGCTGGCCGCCGGGATCCTCGGGCGCGACACGCATCGGCCCCTCCAGCGCGACGATCACCGGCACGCCGCTGACGTCACGCACCGCAAGCTGGTAGCCCCAGACCGACAGCCCGGCAATCAGTGCCAGAGATGTCAGCGCGCCCACCCAGTTGAGAAGTGTCGAGATGTATCCGCCCTCGGGGGGAGGATACTCTGCGCCTGTGCCCAGATCCGCCTGTGCCATTGTTCTGCCTCGCCGGGACGTTTGCCGCCCCTATGTCCGCCTTGCCTGCTCGATGACGGCGGTCTGCGCCTGTTTCTCAGCGCATTTCGTCGACCGGCGTCACCCCCAAGATACCAAGACCTGCGGAAATAACAACGCCAACGGCTCTTGGCAGGGCGATTTTGCCCGCAGATGCGGCTGGCGCGCCGTCCTGGAGGAAGCGCAGCGCGGGATCGTCGTTGCCGCGGTTCCACAGCGCGTGGAAGGCAGAGGCCAGATCGTAGAGGTAGAACGCCACCCGGTGAGGTTCGTGTCCGCGCGCCGCGATCTCGACGAGGCGCGGCCATTCGGCCAGCTTTCTGGCCACCTCGAACTCGGCCGGATCGGTGAGGACAGGCGTGTCGGTCAGGGTGATCCCGGCCTCGGCGGCCTTGCGCAGGACGGATTGCACCCGGGCATGGGCGTATTGCACGTAGAAGACCGGGTTGTCCTTGGACTGGTCCAGCACCTTGTCGAAGTCGAAGTCGAGCGGCGCGTCGTTCTTGCGCGTCAGCATGACGAAGCGGGTCACGTCCGCGCCCACCTGGTCGACCACGTCGCGCAGGGTGACGAAGTTGCCCGCCCGCTTGGACATCTTGAAGGGCTCGCCGTTCTTGTAGAGCCGCACAAGCTGGGTCAGCTTGATGTCGAGCGGCACGCGACCGTCCGACAGGGCGCTGACGGCGGCCTTCATGCGCTTTACATAGCCGCCGTGATCGGCGCCGAAGACGTCGATCAGCTGGTCGAAGCCACGTTCTATCTTGTCGTAGTGATAGGCGATGTCGGGGGCGAAATAGGTCCAGCTGCCGTCCGATTTCATCACCGGGCGGTCCACGTCGTCGCCATGGGCGGTCGAGCGGAAAAGCGTCTGTTCGCGCGGCTCCCAGTCCTCGGGGGTCTTGCCCTTGGGCGGCTCCAGCACGCCCTCGTAGATCAGGCCCTTGTCCTTGAGCGCGGCCAGCGCGCCCTCGATCCGGCCCGTGTCGTAAAGCGACTTCTCCGAGAAATAGAGGTCCATCTCGACGCCGAGCGCGGCAAGATCCTCGCGGATCAGGTCCATCATCCGGTCGGTCGCGAAATCGCGCACGTCTTGAAGCCAGTCGGATTCCGGCCGGTCGAGCAGGCTGTCGCCATACTTTTCCTTCAGCGCCTCGCCCACGGGCACGAGGTAGTCCCCGGGATACAGCCCCTCGGCGATCTCGGGCGACAGGCCGCAGGCCTCGCGGTAGCGCTCGAAGGCCGAGCGCGCCAGAACGTCGACCTGCGCGCCGCC
>JAUIIC010000013.1 GCA_030431935.1 Alphaproteobacteria bacterium
ACCGGACCGAGGCGATTGCCGCCTATACCGCGCCGCCGCCCTCGCCGATGCTGGCGGCCATCGCCCAGGACGGCGACCGGAACGGCAAGTTCGGCCTTGGCCGCCCCGCGCTGCCCGAGGAAATCGCAGCCTGGGATCTCGATGTCCTGCCCGACGGGCGCGGCCTGCCGGTGGGCTCGGGCGACGTCTGGACCGGCGAAGAGGTGTTCGAAGCGAACTGCGCGGTCTGCCACGGCTCTTTCGCCGAGGGCGTCGACAACTGGCCCAAGCTGGCCGGCGGCATGGACACGCTGGATCACGAGGACCCGCTGAAGACCGTGGGCTCCTACTGGCCGCACCTGTCGACGGCCTGGGACTACATCAACCGCTCGATGCCCTTCGGCGCGGCGCAGACCCTGTCGGCCGACGACGTCTACGCGATGACGGCCTACATCCTTTACTCGAACGACCTGGTGGACGACGATTTCTTTCTGTCGAACGAGAATCTCGCCAGCTTCGAGATGCCCAACAAGGACGGGTTCATCATCGACGACCGCGACACCGTCGAGGCGCATTTCTGGAAACCCGAGCCCTGCATGGAGAACTGCAAGGACAGCGTCGAGATCACCATGCGCGCCACCGTGCTGGACGTGACGCCGGAAGAGGAAGGCACCGAAGAGGCTGCCGCGCCCGCTCCGGCGGCTGAAGCGACCGAGGTCGCGGTGGCCGAGACCGCCGAGACCGCGGCACCCGCCGCCGCCCCGGCGGACGCCGGCGCCCCCGATCCGGCGCTTGTCGCCGCGGGCGAGAAGGTGTTCCGCCAGTGCAAGGCCTGTCACCAGGTGGGCGAGGGGGCGGTGAACCGCTCTGGCCCGCAGCTGAACGGCATCATGGGCCGCGTCGCCGGCACCGTCGACGGGTTCCGCTATTCCAGCGTGTTCGGAGAGTTCGCCGAGCAGGGCATGGTCTGGAACGAAGAGACGCTGTCGGCCTTCCTCACCGACCCCAAGGCTTTCGCGAAGGGGACGAAGATGTCCTTCCGCGGGATCAAGTCCGAGGACGACCTGAAGGCGGTCGAGGCCTATCTGGCGACCTTCACAGAGTAAGGTTTTGGGTGCATGAGTTCGGGTGGTTCGAGACACTCCCTCCTGGCCGTCGCGATCGCGGGGTTTCTCCCGATGGCGGCGGCCCCTTTTTCAGAGTCGGGCGTGCTGCGCCATTCTTGCCAGTAGACCCGGCGGGCCCTGACAGGGCACACTGCCGGGGGGAGCAGAGAACATGTCGAAGACCTTTCCACTTCTTGCAACGTCACTCGGCGGTGTCGCGCTGGTTCTGGGCATTGCCTACGGCGTGACCAGCCGCCAGCACCGCGACGCCGAGATCGACATGCTGCAGCGCCAGGTTGCAAGCATCGAGGCCCGCCGCGCCGCCGAGGCGGAAATCGTTTCGCGCGAGGCCGCGCTGAACGAGCGGATCGCCGAACTTGAGACGGCGCTTGCCGCGGCGCAGGAGGAGGCGGAACGCGCCGCCTCGGAAGCCACCGCGCTTGCGGCGGCAGCGGCGTCGGCTCGTGCCAGCCCGGCGGCAGAGGCACCGGCAGAGGTGGCGGTGTCCTTCGGCGACCCGACCGCGGGCGAAGAGGTCTTCATGAGCTGCTCGGGCTGTCACCAGGTCGGGCAGGGGGCCGAAGACGGAATCGGACCGCAGCTGAACGGCATCTTCGGTCGCGATGCGGCCGGGATCGAGGGGTTTCCCTATTCCCAGAGCCTGACGCGCATGGGCGCGGACGGACTGGTCTGGACGCTGGAAACGCTCGACGCCTACATCGAGAACCCGCTGGCGCTGGTCTCGGGCACGCGGATGAGCTTCGACGGCCTGCCCGACCCGCAGGAGCGCGCCGATCTGCTGGCCTTCCTGCGCATCTATTCCGACAGCCCTGCCAACATCCCCGAGGCGCCCGCCACGGCCACGGCGACCGATCATGACCTCGACCCCGAGATCCTGGCGATCCAGGGCGACCCGGAATACGGCGAATACCTCGCAGGGGAATGCGTCACCTGCCACCAGGCCAGCGGCGCGAACCAGGGCATTCCGTCGATCACGCTCTGGCCCGAGGAGGCCTTTGTCGTGGCGATGCACGCCTACAAGCAGCAGCTGCGTCCGCATCCGGTGATGCAGATGATCGCGGGGCGTCTGAACAACGAGGAAATCGCGGCACTCGCCGCATATTTCGGGCAGTTGAGCGAGTAGACTGCCCATCGGTCCGTGCGGGGAAGACCCGCGCGGTGTGAGTAACCAGGGAGGACGACATGAAACTTAACAGACGGAATTTCCTTGCCGTGACGGCGGGGGCTGCGGCCACGCTGTCGGCGCCCACGGTCTGGGGCGCGGCACATGGCAAGCCCAAGGTGGTGGTGATCGGCGGCGGCGCCGGCGGGGCCACGGCGGCACGCTACATCGCGGGCGACAGCGATGGCGCCATCGACGTCACGCTGGTCGAGCCGACGCGCACCTACTACACCTGCTTCTTCTCGAACCTCTACATCGGCGGGTTCCGTGATTTCGCGTCCATCGGCCACAGCTATGGCAAGCTGGCCTCGGACTACGGCGTGAACGTGGTGCATGACTGGGCCATCGGCGTGGATCGCGACGCCAAGACCGTCAGCCTGGCCGGCGGCGCGACCCTGTCCTACGACGTGCTGGTGGTCTCGCCCGGCATCGACTTCGTCGACGGCTCGGTGCCCGGCTGGGACATCTCGGCCCAGAACAAGATGCCGCACAGCTGGAAGGCGGGCAGCCAGACCCAGCTTCTGCGGGCGCAGATCGACGCCATGCCCGAGGGCGGCGTCTACGCCATGGTCGCCCCGCCCAACCCCTACCGCTGCCCGCCGGGACCGTATGAGCGGATCTCGATGGTGGCGCATGTCCTGAAGCAGACCAATCCCACGGCCAAGATCCTGATCGCGGACCCGAAGGAGAAGTTCTCCAAGCAGGGGCTGTTCGAGGAAGGCTGGCAGAACCACTTCACCGGCATGATCGACCGCATCGGCCCGGATTTCGGGGGCAACAACGTCAGCGTGAACCCGGACGCGATGGAACTGAGCATCGACGGCGTGGTGGAAAAGGTCGACGTCTGCAACGTGATCCCGGCGCAGAAGGCGGGCCGGATCGCCGAGATGGCGGGCCTGACCAACGACAGCGGCTTCTGCCCGATCGTCCCCGCTTCGATGCAGAGCCAGATGGACGAGAACGTCTATGTCCTCGGCGATGCCACGATCGCGGGCGACATGCCGAAATCGGGCTTCTCGGCCAACAGCCAGGCCAAGGTGGCGTCGAACGCCATCCGCGGCGCGCTGACCGGCAGCCGGGTCTTCCCGGCCAAGTACGCCAACACCTGCTGGTCGCTCATCACCACCGACGACGGCATCAAGGTGGGCGCGTCCTACGAGCCGACCGAGGAAAAGATCGCCTCGACCGGCAGCTTCGTCAGCCAGACCGGAGAGGACGCCGCGCTGCGCAAGGCGACCTACGAGGAAAGCATCGGCTGGTATGCCGGGATCACCGCCGACATGTTCGGCTGATCCCCCCGGGGCCGCCCCAGGCGGGCGGTCCCGATACACGCGACTTGACGCCGATCAAGGCATCGCTCCGGCAAGGCCGCCAGACTGTCTGCATGAAAAAGGGAGGCCCATTGCCATGATGACGCGTATTCTCTGCACCCTTGCCGCCGGCGCGCTGGCACTGCCCGTGATGGCGGCGGATGTCACCACCTACATCAGCGACAGCGATTTCGAGGACACCGCCTTCGGCCTTGAAAGCGCGATCGTCGGGCGCGGGCTGGTGATCGACTATGTCAGCCACACCGGCGAGATGCTGAACCGCACGGGCGAGGACGTGGGCAGCGAGGTCAAGCTGTTCGAGGCGGCCGACATCTATCTCTTCTGCTCGGCGCTTCTGTCGCGCGAGGTGATGGAGGACGACCCGATGAACATCGGCTATTGCCCCTATGGCGTCTTCGTCGCCGAACGCGACGGCGCGGTGATGGTGGGCTATCGCAACTATCCCGATGGCGCCATGCAGAAGATCCAGGCGCTTCTTGACGAGATCGCGCGCGAAGCCGCCGGCCAGTAACAGGTAGGGATCGCCCGTTTCGGCGGGCTCACGAGAGTGTGAACGACAGGGCCGCCCGCGATCTGCCGGGCGGCCCTTGTCATTCGGGGGGTTGACCATACATTCGCAATCATGAATATAAATCAGGGCGCGGCAGGCGCCGGAAACGATGGAGAGACATCCATGACGACCAATACGGGAACACAGTGCAGCGGCATCGGGGGCCCTTTCTGATGGAAACCGAGTTCACCCCCCTCGTCTCGCTGGCTGGCGGGCTTCTGATCGGCCTGGCGTCGGTGCTCTTGATGGCCGCGCGCGGCCGTGTCTTCGGCGCGACCGGCATTCTTGCCGGGTTCCTGTCGCCGTCGTCGTCCACCGACTGGGCCTGGCGCGCGGCGCTTCTGGCCGGCATGGTCACCGGGCCGCTGGTCTACCTGGCCTTTGCCGGTGATTTCCCAGCGATCGAGGTGCCCGTGTCCAAGGCCATGATGATCGTCGGCGGCCTGATCGTGGGCGTCGGCGTCACCTACGGGTCGGGCTGCACCTCTGGACACGGCGTCTGCGGCATGGCCCGCCTGTCGCCCCGGTCCATCGTGGCCACGCTGACCTTCATGCTGTTCACCGGGATCACCGTCTACGTGGTCCGTCACGTGCTGGGGATGTAATCCGATGAAACTGATCGCAACCTACCTGATCGGCCTTGTCTTCGGCGTCGGAATCTCGATTTCGGGCATGTCGAACCCGGCCAAGGTGCTGAACTTCTTCGACGTCGCCGGCACCTGGGACCCGAGCCTTGCCTTCGTGATGGGCGGTGCGCTGCTGGTGGCCTTCTTCGGCTACAAGCTGGTGCTCAAGCGCCCCGCGCCGATCTTCGAGCCCGTGTTCAACGTGCCCACCAGCCGGGTGATCGACGCCCGCCTGCTCGGCGGCTCGGCCGTCTTCGGCGTGGGCTGGGGCATCGCGGGCTTCTGCCCGGGCGGCGCGCTGCCCGCGCTCGGCACCGGCAATGTCGATGTTCTTGTCTTCACCGCCGCGCTGGTGGCGGGGATCTTCCTGGCCAAGGGACTGATGGCGGCAAGTGCCCGCCGCCAGGCCGCCGCGGCCTGACCTGAAACGAACCACTGGAGGAAAGACCATGTTCGACTATCCCGTAGAGATGACCGTCAAGCCCCAGGTCAAGGCGTTCTTCGACGAGGCGACCAACACCATCAGCTACGTGGTGAAAGACCCCGCGAGCGATGCCTGCGCCATCGTCGACTCGGTGCTCGACATCGATTACGCCGCCGGCCGGCTCAGCTATGACAGCGCCGACGAGATCATCGCCTATGTCCGCGAGCAGGGCCTGAAGGTCGAGTGGATCATAGAGACCCATGTCCACGCCGACCACCTGTCGGCCGCGCCCTACCTGCAGAAGGAACTGGGCGGCAAGATCGGCATCGGCGACCAGATCACCGTGGTGCAGAACACCTTCGGCAAGATCTTCAACGCCGGGACCGAGTTCCAGCGCGACGGCAGCCAGTTCGACCGGCTGTTCAAGGACGGCGACACCTACCAGATCGGCGGGATGACCGCCTTCGCCATGTACACGCCGGGCCACACGCCCGCCTGCATGACGCATGTGGTGGGCGACGCGGCCTTCGTGGGCGACACGTTGTTCATGCCCGACGGCGGCTCTGCGCGCTGCGACTTCCCGGGCGGGTCGGCCGAAACGCTGTTCGAGTCGATCCAGAAGGTGCTTTCGCTGCCCGACGAGACGCGGCTTTTCATGTGCCACGACTACGGCCCGAACGGGCGCGAGTACCAGTGGGAAACCACCGTGGCCGAGGAAAAGGCCAACAACATCCATGTCGGCGGCGGCAAGTCCAAGGAGGACTTCGTCAAGTTCCGCACCGAGCGCGATGCGCAGCTGGACATGCCCCGGCTCATCATCCCCTCGCTGCAGGTGAACATGCGCGCCGGCGACATGCCCGAGGCAGAGGACAACGGCACCACCTACCTCAAGGTGCCGCTGAACAAGCTGTGATGCCTTGCGGGCGCGCGGGACGGCTTTCCGCGCGCCCCTTACCCCGCCGCAAGGATGATGCGACATGGACATCAGGACCATAGATGACGGTGTCTCCGTCAGCCCGCAGATCGCGCTGGACGATCTGGCAGGCATAGCGGCGGCGGGCTTTCGCGCCGTGGTGTGCAACCGCCCCGACGGCGAGGCCGCCGACCAGCCCACCTTCGAAGAGGTCGAGGCCGCGGCGCGGGCCGCCGGGCTTCAGGCGCTCTACATGCCCGTGACGCCCGGCAAGGTGGCCGACGCCGATGCCGAGGCGTTCCGCCGCGCGCTGCGCGACCTGCCGGGCCCGGTTCTGGCCTATTGCCGGACCGGCACGCGCTCGGCCACGCTCTGGTCGCTGGCGCAGGCGCGCCACAGGCCGGTGGCCGAGATCCTGTCGGCCACGAAGGCCGCGGGCTACGACATGGCCGGCGTCGTGCGGCGGATCGCCAATGGCGGCAAGACGCCCACCGACACCGGCGACGCCAGCTATGAGGTGGTGATCGTGGGCGGCGGCGCGGCGGGCATCGCCGTGGCCTCGTCGCTGAAGGCGCGGATGCCGGGGCTGGAGATCGCCATCCTCGACCCCGCCGACATCCATTACTACCAGCCCGGCTGGACGATGGTCGGCGGCGGCATCTTCGATGCCGAGGACACCGCGCGCACCATGGGCAGCCTGATCCCGAAGGGCGTGCACTGGATCAAGTCCGCCGTCGCCGCCTTCGAGCCCGAGCAGAACGCCGTCATCCTCGATGGCTGCCGGGTGGTGAAATACAAGCGCCTCGTGGTCTGCCCGGGGCTGAAGCTCGACTGGCACGGGGTCGACGGGCTGGTGAAAACGCTGGGCCGCAACGGCGTCACCTCGAACTACCGCTACGACCTCGCCCCCTATACGTGGGAGCTGGTGCAGGGCCTGAAAGAGGGCCGCGCGCTCTTCACCCAGCCGCCGATGCCGATCAAATGCGCCGGCGCGCCGCAAAAGGCGCTCTACCTGTCGGGGGATGCCTGGTTCCGGCGCGGCGTGCTCAAGGACATCGACATCCAGTTCATGAACGCGGGCGGCGTGCTTTTCGGCGTCAAGGACTATGTCCCGGCGCTGGAAAGCTACGTGAAGAAATACGGCGCCACGCTGAATTTCTTCCACACCCTGGTGTCGGTGGACGGCCCCGCGCACAAGGCCACCTTCCGTGTCGCCAAACCCGACACCGAGGCCACCGAGGTCACCGTCGATTTCGACATGCTCCACGTGGTCCCGCCGCAGGTCGCGCCCGATTTCATCCGCGTCTCGCCGCTGGCGGATGCCGCCGGGTGGGTCGACGTGGACCAGGCCACGCTGCGCCACAAGACCCATGACAACATCTGGTCGCTTGGTGACGTGATGAACGCGCCCAACGCCAAGACCGCCGCGGCCGCGCGCATCCAGGCCCCGGTGGTGGCCGAGAACATCGTGGCCGACATCCGCGGGCACGCGCCCATCGCGCAATACAACGGCTACGGCTCCTGCCCGCTGACGGTGGAGCGCGGCAAGATCGTGCTGGCCGAGTTCGGCTATGGCGGCACGCTTCTGCCGAGCTTCCCCAAGTGGCTGCTGGACGGCACCAAGCCCAGCCGCGCGGCCTGGCTTCTGAAGGAACAGATCCTGCCGCCCGTCTACTGGAAGGCCATGCTGCGCGGCAAGGAGTGGATGGCCAAGCCCGAGAAGGTGACGGCCCGGGCCTGATCCCGGACCGCCGTAACCCATGTGACACGTCCGCCCCGGCCCGGCCGGGCAGCGGGGCGGGCGTGCCGTCCGGCGCAGGCGCCGGCAGGAAGGACAAGACAAGATGACACGTCCCCGGATCTCTGCTGCATCGCTGAAACGCTACATGCCGATCCTCGACTGGGGATCGCGATACGACCGCGATGCCGCCACCAGCGACCTTGTCGCCGCGGTGATCGTGACGATCATGCTGATCCCCCAGTCGCTGGCCTACGCGCTTCTGGCCGGGCTGCCCGCCGAGATGGGGCTTTACGCCTCGATCCTGCCGCTGGTGGCCTACGCGATCTTCGGCACCTCGCGGGCGCTGGCCGTCGGGCCGGTGGCGGTGGTGTCGCTGATGACGGCGGCGGCGGTGGGCAACCTGGCGCTGCAGGGCACCGCGGAATACGCCATGGCGGCCATCACGCTGGCCTTCCTGTCGGGGCTGATCCTGCTGGCGATGGGGGCGTTCCGGCTGGGGTTCCTGGCGACCTTCCTCAGCCACCCGGTGATCGCGGGCTTCATCACCGCCTCGGGGATCATCATCGCGACCAGCCAGCTCAAGCACATCCTCGGCGTCGAGGCGCATGGCCACAACCTTCTGGAACTGGTGGTCTCGCTGCTGCGTCACCTGCCGGAGGTCAGCCTCTGGACCCTGGTGATCGGCGTCGCGACGACCGCCTTCCTGTTCTGGGTGCGCAAGGGGCTGAAGCCGCGCCTTCTGGCCCTGGGGCTGAAGCCGCGCCTGGCCGACATCCTGGCCAAGGCCGGGCCGGTGGGCGCCGTGGCCGTGACAACACTGGTGACCTGGGGCTTCGGGCTGCAGGACCGGGGCGTGGCGATCGTGGGCGACGTGCCCAAGGGGCTGCCGCCCCTGACGCTGCCCAGCTTCGATCTCGACATCTGGGTCAGCCTGATGGGCTCGGCCGTGCTGATCTCGATCATCGGCTTCGTGGAATCGGTCTCGGTCGCCCAGACCCTTGCCGCCAAGAAGCGCCAGCGCATCGTCCCGGACCAGGAACTGATCGGCCTTGGCGCCTCGAACGTAGCGGCGGCGGTCTCGGGCGGCTACCCGGTGACGGGCGGCTTCGCGCGGTCGGTGGTGAACTTCGACGCGGGCGCCGAGACGCCGGCGGCGGGCGCCTTCACCGCGGTGGGCATCGCGCTGGCCGCGCTGTTCCTGACGCCGCTTCTGTTCTTCCTGCCCAAGGCGACGCTCGCCGCCACGATCATCGTCGCGGTCCTGAGCCTTGTCGACTTCTCCATCCTCAAGCGCACCTGGGGCTATTCGCGGGCCGATTTCGCAGCCGTCGCGGCGACGATCCTGCTGACCCTGGGCCTCGGCGTCGAGATCGGCGTGTCGGCGGGCGTGGTGCTGTCGATCTTCCTGCACCTCTACAAGTCCTCGCGCCCGCATGTGGCCGAGGTCGGGCTGGTGCCGGGGACCGAGCACTTCCGCAACATCAACCGGCACAAGGTCCTGACCCATCCCGAGATGGTGAGCCTGCGCATCGACGAGAGCCTCTATTTCGCCAACGCCCGCTTCCTCGAGGATTACGTCTATGACCGGGTGGTGGCCGACAAGGCGCTGAAGCATGTCGTGCTGCAATGCACCGCGGTGAACGAGATCGACACCTCGGCGCTGGAAAGCCTCGAAGCCATCAACCATCGGCTGGGCGAGATGGGCATCAAGCTGCACCTGTCCGAGGTCAAGGGTCCGGTCATGGACCGGCTGCGCCGGTCGCATTTCCTCGACGAGCTGACGGGACAGGTGTTCCTCAGCCAGTACGGCGCGATGCGGGCGCTGGGGCCGGTGGACGGCACCCCAGGGGCGCGCAAGGCGGGGTGAGGGGGCAAGCCGCTTGCAAGCGGCTTTGCGCAGGCGGTTCGCGGAACCGCCTGCAAGCGCCTTGCAAGGCGCTTGGCCCCCTGGCAGAGGCGGGGCTCAGCCCTGCGGCCAGCCCTCGAGAAAGGCGTAGCCGTTCGGCCCCAGCGTCAGCGCGGTGCCGTCGAGCGCCGCCGCCTGCCCGGGCCCAACGGCTTCTAGGCCCGCGGGCACCGTCAGCGTCCGGCCCTTGGGCGAGAGGTTGAAGACGCAGGTCAGCCGAGAGCCGCCGGTGTCGCGGTGAAAGGCCAGCAGCGGTTCCGGCAGGTCGAGGAACGCCGTGCGCCCGCGCACCAGCTCCTCGCGGCTCTTGCGGAAGGCCAGCACCCGCCGGTAGTGCTGCAGCACCGATCCCGCGTCGCCCTCCTGCGCCGCCACGTTGCGCGCGGCCTGGGGCGGTTTCACCGGCAGCCAGGGCGTGCCGTCCGAGAACCCCGCGTTGGGCCGGTGGCTTTCCCAGGTCATCGGCGTGCGGCAGCCGTCGCGGCCCTTGTTCTCGGGCCAGAACCGCAGGCCCACCGGGTCGGTGAGTTCGGTGTACATCAGGTCGGTTTCCGTCTGCCCGAGCTCTTCGCCCTGGTAGAGCCCGATCGTCCCCTCGAAAGACGCCAGCATCCCGATGGCCAGCTTCGCCACGCTGTCGGCATCCGGCCCGTGCCGTTCCCAGCGGCTGACGTGCCGGGGCACGTCATGGTTGGAGAACGACCAGCTGGGCCAGCCGTCCGGCGCGCCGGCAAAGAAGCTCTCGATCTTGTCGCGGAAATGCGCGGCGGTGAACTCGGGCCCCAGCATGTCGAAGGAATAGGCCATGTGCAGGCGCCGGTCGCCGGCGGTGTATTCCGACATCAGCCGGATGGCGTGGTCGCGGTCGCCGACCTCTCCGACCATGGCGCGGTCGACGTATTCCTCGGTCAGCGCGCGCATCCGTTCCAGCACGCCCAGGTTCTCGGGCTGGTTCTTGGACCGGACGTGGTCCTGCATGTCGTAGGGGTTCACCGGGATCTGCCCGTCGGGCTCGGGCGCATGGGGCGGGTTGTCGCGCAGAAGCGCGTCGTGGACATAGAAGTTCACGGTGTCGAGCCGGAACCCGTCCACCCCGCGGTCCAGCCAGAAGCGCATGGTCTCCAGCAGCGCGTCCTGCACGGCGGGGGTGTGGAAGTTCAGGTCGGGCTGGGTGTCGAGGAAGTTGTGCAGGTAGTATTGCCGGCGCCGCGGCTCCCACGCCCAGGCGGACCCGCCGAAGACCGAGGGCCAGTTGTTGGGCGGGCTGCCATCGGGGTTCGGGTCGGCCCAGACATACCAGTCGGCGAAGGGCCCCGACCGGCCCTGTCGGCTGTCCTGGAACCAGGGATGCTGGTCCGAGGTGTGGCTGAGCACCTGGTCGATGATGACCTTCAGGCCCAGCTCGTGCGCACGGGCGACCATCTCGTCGAAATCGGCCAGCGTGCCGAACATCGGGTCCACGTCGGTGTAGTTCGACACGTCATAGCCCATGTCCTTCATCGGCGAGGCGAAGAAGGGCGACAACCAGATCGCGTCGACCCCAAGGCTCGCCACGTGCGGCAGGCGCTGGATGATGCCCTTGAGGTCGCCGATCCCGTCGCCGGAATGGTCCTGGAAGGATCGCGGATAGATCTGGTAGACCACCGCGCCGCGCCACCATTCACTCATGTCCCGTCTCCCCTGGTCCGACCGTTGCGCCGGGGTATCGGCCCGGGACCGCCGCTTGCAAGCCCGATCTGCCGTCCGGCCCGCGCGCGGCCCCGAAAAAGCGGCAGGGTGCCCGCGCGGCAGGCGTTCAGGTCAGCTCGAAGAGCGACAGGCGCACCTCGGAGGCGAGCCGCGCCCCGGTCCCCACGAAGAGCGATCGGTTCACCCACTCATAGGCCGGGTCCGCGCTTTCCAGCCGCGCCTGGGTGCGCATGTAATAGCGGGACGGATCCACCTCTTCGCCGCGCGCGATGGCGGCGATCACCTCGTCGGGGCCGTGGCGGAAGCCGTAGTTCACCACCTCGATCAGCGCGCCGTCGTGGGTTTCGATCGCGTAGCGCGCGTCAAGCTCGGCCAGCCCGTTGGCAAAGATCGTCTGCCAGTCCGCGCCGAGGTGCAGCAGGCGGCCCTGTACGCGCGGGCCGGTCACGGTCCCGCCGGTGATCGGGATGATGCGCCGCCGCCCGGCGCGGCCTGCCCCCATCTCCATCGGCGGGGACAGGTCCACGGTGATGTCGCAGACATGGGAAAGACCGGGGGCGGGCAGGGCGGACATGGGCGATCTCCGGGCAAGGGCAGGGGTTGTGAAGCGCGCGCGGGTTGCGCATAGCTGGCACCACGAGACCGAATTCGGCGGGGCGGCGCAACCCCCGCGACCAGGGAGGGACGACATGCGGATCACGACGAATACGGTGGCGGTGGTCACCGGCGGGGCATCGGGCCTTGGCGCGGCGACGGCGGCGGCACTGGCGGAAGCGGGTGCGCGGGTGACGCTCTTCGACCTGGACGAGGCGCGGGGCGCGGCCCATGCAAAGGCGCTAGGCGGCAGCTTCCAGCGCGTCGACGTGTCCGACCCGGCCAGCGTGGCGGCGGGCTTTGCCGCGGTCGAGGCCGCCGGCGCCGGCCTGCACATCCTGGTCAATTGCGCGGGCATCGGCCCGGCGGCCAAGACCACCTCGCGCGGGCAACCGCACGATCCGGCGGTCTTCGCCCGAACCATCGGGATCAACCTGATCGGCAGCTTCTACTGCGCCAGCCAGGCCGCCACGCTGATGGTCCGGGGCGAGCCGGTCAGCGCCGATGGCGAACGCGGGGTGATCGTCAACACCGCCTCTGTCGCGGCCTATGACGGGCAGGTGGGGCAGGTGGCCTATGCCGCCTCGAAGGGCGGCATCGTGGGCATGACCCTGCCCATGGCGCGCGACCTGGCCGACAAGGGCGTGCGGGTGATGACCATCGCGCCGGGCCTCTTCCTGACGCCGCTCCTCGAAGGCCTGCCGCAAGAGGTGCAGGACAGCCTCGGCACGCAGGTGCCCTTTCCCTCGCGGCTGGGCGATCCGTCGGAATACGCCGCGCTGGCGCTGCACATCGTCGGCAACCCGATGCTGAACGGCGAGGTCATCCGGCTGGACGGCGCCATCCGCATGGCGCCGCGCTAGGGTCGACGGGGCCGGCTACGGCGCCCGGCCCGCGGCCCAGCCCAGGGTCAGGGGCATCCCGCAGGGAAGCGCAACGGTCACCGGCTGCCCGATGGCCGGGGCGTCCCCGAACAAGCCGGCGAAGGCGGCGAAGTCCTCGAACCAGCGATGCTCGGGCGAGAACGACTGCACGATCATCGCGGCCGCATCGGTGCCGAAACGCCGCGCTTCCAGCACGGCGGCGGCGGTGCGGTGAAACAGCTGATACCGCAGGCCCGCCGATAGGAGGCCGTCAAGGCCCAGAAGCTCCTGGATGAACTCTAGCCGCGCCAGCTTTCCCGGGCTCGCATCCTCCAGCCATTCGGACACCGTGGGCCCGAAGGGTTCGTCCACCTTGGCCTCGACTGCGAGCGCCAGGGTAGAGCTCCCGACCCGCACCAGCGCGAAGACGTCGCACTGGCTGTCCCTTGCGCCGCCCGGCAGCGGCACGCGGTGCTCGGGGATGGCGAGCAGCAACTCGGCTTCCGGGCCCAGAAGCGCGGCGATTTCCCCGGGCAGCCCTGACGCGGCCTCCCACGACAGTGCGGCGGCCATGGCCGAGCGTCCCTCGCGCCAATGCAGAACCGGGTCGGCCAAGAGGTCGCGCCAGTCTTCCGGGCGCCTGGTGGGGACGTAGATCCTTCCTGGTGACATGGCAGCCGTCCTCAAACCGCATCCGGCTGCGCCGGGGGTGCGGCGCGTGAGAACGCCTCGATCCCGTCCAGCGCCTCGAAGATACGGTTGATCGTGGGATAGCCCGACTGGTCCACGTCGAAGCGGCGGTTGTTCCAGACCTGCGCGTAAAGGCACAGGTCGGCCAGCCCCGGCGTGTCGCCGTGGCAGAAGATGCCGGTCTCGGGACTGGCGGCCAGCGTGGTTTCCAGCGCGCCGAAGGTCTCTGCCACCCAGTGGCGGAACCAGGCGGCCTTGCCCGCGTCGTCTGCGCCGTACTGGGACGCGATGAACTGCAGGACGCGCAGGTTGTTCAGCGGATGCACCTCGCAGGCGATCATGTAGGCCAGCCCCCGCACCCGCGCGCGCCCCAGAGCGTCGGCGGGCAGAAGCGGCGGTTCGGGGTGGGTTTCGTCGAGATACTCGATGATCGCCAGCGACTGCGTGAGGCAGGTGCCGTCGCCCAGTTCCAGCACCGGCACCAGCCCCGCGGGGTTGCGTGCGAGGAAGCCGGGCGCCTTCTGCTCTGCCTTCAGCAGCGACACCGGGCGATAGTCGTAGTCCAGCCCCTTGAGGTTCAGCGCCGCCCGCAGCCGGGTCGAGGTGGACGAACGGAAATAATTGTGCAGCGTCAGCATGCGCGGCGGCCTCCCTGTTGCCTTTGCGGAAACGTGGCCGCAAACGGCGCGGCGGGCAAGGGGGCTGCGGCGCACGGCGCGCTTGCCCGCGGCCCGCGGCTGAGCCAGTCTCTGCCCCATGTGGATGTGGAGTTGCGCGATGCGGGTGATCCGGGGACCAATGACGGGCGTGGTGATGACGCTGGCGGCGGGCGCGGCCGCTGGGGGCGACCTGCCGCCACCCGTCACGGACGCCATGTACCTGCCGGTGGACCGGGCCGAAGCGGAACTGGGCCAGCTTCTGTTCTATGACCCGATCCTTTCGGGCAACCGCAACACGTCCTGCGCCACCTGCCACCACCCGCGCTTCGGCACCGGGGACGGCGTGTCGCTGTCGCTGGGCGAGGGCGGCGTGGGCCTGGGGCCCGAGCGCGTGGTCGACCCCGACAACCCGCCCGAACAGCGCATCCCCCGCAATGCGCCGGGCCTCTTCAACCTCGGCGCGCGCGAGTTCACCGTGATGTTCCACGACGGCCGGATCGAGGTGGACCCGACCCGCGCCAGCGGCCTGCGCACGCCGCTCGAGGATGACATGGCGCAGGGCTTCGCCAGCCTCCTGTCCGCCCAGACCATGTTCCCCGTCCTCAGCCAGGACGAGATGGCCGGCCATTACGACGAGAACGAGATCTCGCAGGCGGTGCGGCAGGGCTTCATCACCGGCGAGGGCGGCGCGTGGGACCTGATCTCGGCCCGGGTGGCGGCGATCCCGGCCTATGACCAGCGGTTCCGCGCGGTCTATCCCGAGATCGCGGCGGGCCGGCCCATCGCCTTCACCGATATCTCGAACGCCGTCGCCGCCTTCATGGAACTGGAGTGGCGGTCCGACACCAGCCCGTTCGACGCCTACCTGCGGGGCGAGCGGGACCTGCCCGCCCCGGCGATGGCGGGGCTGGGGCTCTTCTATGGCGAGGCGGGCTGTGCCGCGTGCCATTCCGGCCCCTTTCAGACCGACCACGACTTCCACGCGATGGGGATGCCCCAGCTTGGCCCCGGCAAGGCCGCCCGGTTCGAACGCCACGCCCGCGACGAGGGGCGCATCCGCGTCACCGGCCGCGAGGAGGACCGCTTTGCCTTCCGCACACCGTCCCTGCGCAACGTGATGGAGACCGGCCCCTGGGGCCATACCGGCGCCTATTCGGACATGCGCGCCTTTCTCGCCGCCCATGCCGAACCGGCGCAGGCCATCGCGCGCTATGACCGGGCGCAGGCGGTGCTGCCGGACCTGCCCGGCGCGGCCGACTGGCGCATCCTCGACGACCCGGACGAGGCCGCCGCCATCTCCGCCGCCGCCGAGCCGGGCACGGGGCCGCTGACCGAGGCCGAGATCGACGCGCTGATCGCCTTCCTCGCCAGCCTGTCGGACCCGCAGGCAATCGACGGGCGGCTGGGCGTGCCGGACAGCGTGCCCAGCGGATTGGCGGTGGACCGCTGACGGGATTTGCCCCGGCGCCGCCGCACCCCATCTATGGCGGGCAGGCAAGGGGATGGGCGATGACCGACCGCAGGGGATTTCTAGGGCTCGCGATGGCCGCGCTGGTGGCGCGGCCCGCGACGGGGGCAGGGCTGATGACCGGGCAGATGACAGCCGCGGGCGAGCTGGAGTGGAGCTATCTGGCCGACACCGTCATGGGCGGCGTGTCCACCGGACAGGCGCGGATGGAGGGCGGCGCGCTGCGGCTGACGGGAACCGTCAGCACGGCCAACAACGGCGGCTTCATCCAGTCCCGCACGGCGTTCGAGGATGGCCTGCCCGCCGGGGCGCAGGGCCTCTTGATCCGCGTGCGCGGCAACGGGCAGCGCTATTTCATCCACCTGCGCACCCGCTCCACCCGGCTGCCGTGGCAGTATTACCAGGCCGGGTTCGATACGGGCGCGGGCTGGCAGGACATCCGCCTGCCGTTCGACGCGTTCGAGAGGTCGGGCGGCATGCTGCCATCGCGCCCCGCGCCCGACAGCGTGCGTTCGGTCGGGCTGGTCGCCTATGGCCGCGACCATGAGGCCGACGTGTCGCTGGCCGCGCTGGGCGTCTACTGAGCGCTGACGGTCAGCCCGTCGCCCGCACGCTCCAGCCCGAGGATCGCGTTCGCGTCTACCGCCAGCCAGTCCGACACCGCGCCATCGGGCCAGATCACCCGCACGTCGGCCGCCTCTGCCGCGCCCAGCCCGAAATGCACCGGCCCCAGCGTGCCGCCCGCGTGCCCGCCGCCCACGGTCAGTTCCGCCGTCTGCACCCGCCCGTCCGGCGTGCGCAGCTCGATCCAGGCGCCGATCGCGTCGCGGTTCGGACCGTCCTGCCGGGGGCGCAGGGCCAGCCATGTCCCGCCCTCGGTGACGTTTTCCCAGACCTCCAATGGCGCGCGGCGGTTGACCACCACCAGGTCGCGCCGCCCGTCGCGGTTCAGGTCCGCCAGCGCCGCGCCGCGCCCCCGGTGCATGGAGGCCACGCCCGCGCTGCCCGCCACCTCCTCGAACCGCCCGTCCGGCAGCTGCCGGAGCAGCGAGTTCGGGTCGCGCATGGCGTTCTCCGGCATCTGGTCCACGTTGCCCTTGGCGATGAACAGGTCCCGCAGCCCGTCGTTGTCCACGTCGCCGAATTCCGCGTGCCAGCCGGTCGAGGGGCGGCCGTCGTCGCCCATGTGCGGGCGGTGCGCGGTGGCGCCCACCGCATAGGGCGCGTCGCGCCAGCCATGCCCGCCGGTGGCGTATTGCAACAGCTGGTCTCCCATCGAGGTCAGCATCACCTCTGGCAGGCCGTCGCCGGTGATGTCGGCGCTGGCGATGCCCATGCCCCAGATCGAGACCGGCTGCCATCCGTCCTCGGCGCCCAGCAGGCGCAGTTCGGGCATGATCCACATCTGCTCGGACCCGCCGCGCACGTAATAGTGCCGGTCGTTCGACACCCGCAGGTCCGGCGTGCCGCGCCGCGCGGCATCCGAGAACAGCATCGACAGCGCGCAGAACCCCGGCGACAGGGGCAGGGGCGGGCCATAGCGGTCTCCCTCGGGCCGGATCAGCGCGTTGTCGTCGCAGGCGCGGAACGGGCCCTTGGGGTCCTCGCGGTCGACGTAATTGCCGATGGCCAGCGTCGGCAGGGCCGCGCCGGGTTCCCATGTGGCGGAAAAGGCGGTGGACCAGGCATCGCCCGGGTCGATCCCCCAGGCCTTGGTCGCGTCGGCAAAGGCGCAGCCCGGCCCGCCCCGCAGCGCCATGTTCCCGCCCGAGCGCAGGACGAACAGGTCGCCCCAGCCGTCGCCGTCGATGTCGAGCGGATAGGCCCCGGTGACGCCGGTGATCTCGGGCAGGTCCGCCACCTCGAACCGCAGCGCCGCGCCCGGGGCGCCGGTGACGTTGCGCAAGAGCACCGCAGGTGTCTCGCCCCCCGCCGCGAACAGGTCCGGGAACCCGTCGGCGTCGCAATCCAGAACCGCCACGCCGCCGCCCACGAAATGCGCCCAGCCTCCGTCGTAGACATGGGCCATCGGCAGATCGGCGCTGCGGTCGACGAACGCCGGACCCTCCGCCAGGGCCGGCGCCGCCGCCAGGCACAGGAGGACAGCGGCCCTCATGCCGTGGCCTCGGCCGCCAGCACGGCGCCCGTCGCATGGTCGAGCGCCATCGCCGCCGCGCCCCGCGCCCAGACCTGGTCGCCCCAGGCGCGGATTTCCACCTCGGGCGCCACGCGCCCCGTGTCGAGCGTCAGGGCCAGCATCTCGGCCAGCACCTCCTCGGCGTAAAGGTAGTCGTAGCGCAGGCGCTCGCCCGACAGCAGGATAAGCGACGGGTCGTAAAGCGTGACGACGTTCGCCAGCCCCAGCGCAAGATAGCGCCCGGCGCGATTGAAGATCGCGCGCGCCGCCTCGTTGCCCGCCTTGGCGTGGTCGTAAAGCGACTCCAGCAGAATCTGCGGCGACTGCACGCCGCGATTGCCCCAGTTCAGCGCCGTCGTCGCCTCGCGCACCAGCGCATAGTCGGCAACATAGGCCTCCAGGCAGCCGCGCTGCCCGCAGCGGCACAGCGCCCCGTCCATCTGCACCTTGGTGTGCCCGATCTCGAGCCCGAGGCCGCGCGCGCCGCGCACCAGCCGGTGATTGAGCACCAGCCCCATGCCCAGCCCGTGCTCGATCGTCACCACGGCAAAGTCGCTGCGCGTGCGTCCGGCCCCGAACCAGAGTTCGGCCAGCGTCACGAGGTTGGCGTCGTTGTCGAGGCAGACGGGGCGGCGAAGCCGCTCGGCCAGCGCCGGACCCAGGTCGATGCCCCGTTCGCGCATCAACGGCGACCAGTGGACGTGCCCGCAGGTGCTGTCGATCACGCCCGGCAAGCCGAAGCCCACGGCCGCGACATCGTCGCGCGACAGTCCCGCGAGGCTCAGCGCGGCGTCCAGGATCTCGGTGGCGTCCAGAAGCAAGCGCTCTGTATCCTGCCCCAGGAGAGGGCGTTCGATGCTGGCCTCGGCAAGGACACCCCCCGCGAGATCGACGATGATCGCGGATTGCACCCGGTCGGACAGCTTCACCCCAGCGACGCGCCCCGATGCGGGCCGGACCCCCAGCGCCACGGGCGGACGTCCGCGCAGGACGTCGCCGTCGCGCCGCGGGCGGTCGATTTCGTGGATCAGGCCAAGCTCGATCAGTTCCGCCGCCGCCGCCGTGACGGACGCCGGGCTGACCCCCAGTTCCTTGGACAGATCGACACGCGGAATCGCCCCCGCCGCACGGACATGCTCAAAGACCTGCTGGCGCAGGGGGCGTGCCGTTTCCCGGTCCGCAAGGATGAGCGGGCCGCAGCCCGCGGGCAGGCTGTCCGGCTCTGGCAGGGTGATTCCGGCGTCCATTCTTTCACCCGACAAATTTAACAAGGGGGAGAATACGGGGAAAACGTCGATCTCCAACCTGTTTTTTGAGTGCACTTGCCCAATCTGCGTGCATTTCGCACTTGCAGCATGAGATAAATTTTGACTGCTGAAGAAAATATGGCATGCTGCGGCCGTCACGTCATCTGATCTGACCGCCCGCAAGGGCGTTGACTTTGGGAGGACTACTCATGCGCAAAGCGCTAGCTTTCGCGGCCGCGGCAGCCGCGAGCTTTACCACAGCCGCTCTGGCTCAGGACATCACGGTCGGCGTCAGCTGGTCGAACTTTCAGGAAGAGCGCTGGAAGACAGACGAGGCGGCGATGAAGGCCGCGCTCGAGGCCGGCGGCGCCGCCTACATCTCGACCGACGCCCAGTCGTCGGCAGCCAAGCAGCTGGCCGACATCGAAAGCCTGATGGCCCAGGGCGTCGATGCCCTGATCGTTCTGGCGCAGGACGGCGAGGCGATCATCCCCGCGATCCAGGCCGCCGCCGACGAAGGCATTCCGGTCATCGCCTATGACCGCCTGATCGAGGACCCGCGCGCCTTCTACCTGACCTTCGACAACGTCGAGGTCGGCCGCATGCAGGCCCGCGCCGTGTTCGAGGCGCAGCCCTCGGGCAACTACGTCATGATCAAGGGCTCGGCCCAGGACGCCAACGCCGACTTCCTGCGCGGCGGCCAGCAAGAGGTCCTTCAGGCCGCCATCGATTCGGGCGCCATCACCATCGTGGGCGAGGCCTATACCGACGGCTGGCTGCCCGCCAACGCCCAGCGGAACATGGAACAGATCCTGACCGCCAACAACAACGACGTGGACGCGGTCGTCGCCTCGAACGACGGCACCGCGGGCGGCGTCGTCGCCGCGCTGACCGCGCAGGGCATGGAAGGCATCCCGGTGTCGGGTCAGGACGGCGACCATGCCGCGCTGAACCGCGTCGCGCTCGGCACGCAGACCGTGTCGGTCTGGAAGGACGCGCGTGAACTGGGCAAGGCCGCGGGCGAAATCGCCGTGGCTCTGGCCGGCGGCACCGCCATGGCCGACGTGGAAGGGTCGATCATGTTCGACACCCCCGGCGGCAACAGCATGCACACGGTTCTGCTGGCCCCCGTGCCGGTGACCCGCGACAACCTGTCGGTCGTCGTCGACGCCGGCTGGATCCCGCTGGAAACGCTCTGCCAGGGCGTGTCGGGCGGCCCGGCACCCTGCAACTGATCCCCTGATCGGTTGACCGCAATCGCGTCCCCGCCCCGGGCGGGCGGGGACGCCCCTTGCACATCCAGCGTGACCGAAAGACCGAGATGACCGACGACATCAACGAACCGACACGCTTGCAAAAGCGCGGCCTCCTGGCGGCTCTGGAACTGGACACACGACTTCTGGGCATGATCGGCGCCTTCGCCGTGATCTGCCTCGTCTTCCAGATCTGGACCGGCATCAACTCGCAGGCGCTGACCGGCGAGGTTTCGTGGAACCCGTTCGGCTGGGTCGTCGACGGGCGCTTTCTGACCCCGCGCAACATCTTCAACCTGACGATCCAGACCGTCAGCGTGGCGATCATGGCCACCGCGATGGTCTTTGTCATCGTCACCCGCCACATCGACCTGTCCGTGGGCTCGCTCCTGGCCACCTGCAGCGCCATGATGGCCGTCACCCAGACGATCATCGTGCCGAACTGGCTGGGCCTTGGGCTGGAGCATCCGGCCATCGCGCCCCTTGCCATCCTCGTCGGGCTTGCGACCGGCGTCGCCATTGGAACCTTTCACGGTTGGATGATCGGCTACCTGGGCATTCCGGCCTTCATCGTCACGCTCGGCGGCCTGTTCGTCTGGCGCAACGTGGCGTGGCACCTGACGGGCGGCCAGACGATCGGCCCGCTCGACGCCAATTTCCAGCTGCTCGGCGGCATCAACGGCACGCTCGGCGTGACGTGGAGCTGGGTCTTCGGACTGCTCGCCGTGGCGGCGGCCTGCTATGGCCTGTTCTCGTCGCGGCGGGCCAAGCTGTCGCACGACTTCCCGGTAAAGCCGTTCTGGGCCGAGATGACGCTGGCGGGCATCGTCACCGTGCTCATCATGGGCTTCGTCGCGATCCTGAACGCCTACGAGATCCCCACCCGCCGGCTGGAGCGCATGTTCGAGGACCGGGGCGAGGTGATGCCAGAGGGCTTCACCACCGGCTACGGGGTGCCGATCTCGGTGTTCCTGCTGGTCATCGTGGCCGTCGCCATGACCTTCGTGGCCAGCCGCACCCGCCTTGGCCGCTACATCTTCGCCACCGGCGGCAACCCGGAGGCGGCGCAGCTCGCGGGCATCCAGACCCGGCTTCTGACCGTCAAGGTCTTCGCCATCGTGGGCCTTCTTTGCGCGGTCTCGGCCGTGGTCGCCAGCGCGCGCCAGACCTTCCACTCCAACGACATCGGCACGCTGGACGAGTTGCGCGTGATCGCCGCCGCCGTCATCGGCGGCACCGCGCTGGCGGGCGGGGTGGGCACAATCTACGGCGCCATCCTCGGCGCGCTCATCATGCAGTCGCTGCAATCGGGCATGGCCATGGTCGGCGTCGACGCGCCCTACCAGAACATCGTCGTGGGCGTGGTGCTGGTGCTCGCCGTCTATGTCGACATCGTCTACCGCAAGAGGACCGGAGCGTGACCATGACCCAGATTGACCGTTCGGGCACCCCGCTTGTCGAGATGCGGAACATGCAGAAGGCCTTCGGCGGCATCCGCGCCGTCGATGGCGTCACCATCGACCTGTTCCCCGGAGAGGTGGTGGGCGTGCTCGGCCACAACGGCGCGGGCAAGTCGGTGCTGATGAAGATGCTGTCGGGCGCCCTGCCGCGCGACGGCGGCGACATCTACGTCAACGGCCAGAAGGCCGAGATCAACAGCCCCCGCGACGCCCGCCACTACCAGATCGAGACGATCTACCAGTACCTCGCGCTGGCCGACAACCTCGACGCCGCGTCCAACCTGTTTCTCGGGCGCGAGATCGTGACGCCGCTGGGCCTTCTGGACGACGCCAGGATGGAGGCCGAGACGCGCAAGATCATGGGCCGCCTGACGCCCAACTTCCGGCGGTTCTCGACGCCGGTGGCGGGCCTTTCGGGCGGCCAGCGCCAGTCGGTGGCCATCAGCCGCGCGGTCTATTTCAACGCCCGCATCCTCATCATGGACGAGCCCACCGCCGCGCTCGGGGTGCAGGAAACCCAGATGGTCGCCGACCTGATCGACGAGTTGAAGGCGCAGGGCATCGGCATCCTTCTGATCGACCACGACATCCACCAGGTCAAGGCGCTCTGCGACCGCGCCAGCGTGATGAAGAACGGCAAGCTGGTGGGCACGGTCGAGGTCGACAAGGTCACCGAGGACGATCTCCTGGGCATGATCATCCTGGGCAAGATGCCCGAAGCGGCCTGAGGTCACGGGACGGAGAGGATCATGCGCAAGCTGGCGGCCTGGGGGATCGTGCTTCTGGCCGGGGTGGGGGGCTACTACCTCTCGGCCTGGATGATGGTGCCGCTGGTCAAGGTCTTCGCGGCGCACACCAACCCCGCCGCCGCCGTGGGCCTCGCGCTTCTGCGGCTGCTCGTGTGGCTGGTGATGCTGGTGGGGGCGGTTCTGTTCGCGGCCCGGATCTACAAGTGATGCGCAAGGAGCGTCCGTGATGTTCATCGGGTTCGATCTTGGTACCTCGGGTCTCAAGGGCCTGTTGATTGCCGAGGATCAGACGATCCTGGCAGAGGCCAGCGCGCCGCTGTCCGTGTCGCGCCCGCATGACGGCTGGTCCGAACAGGCGCCCGCCGACTGGATCGCGGCGGCCGAGGTGGTGCTGGACACGCTGGCGGTGGAAAACCTCGGCGCGGTCCGGGGGATAGGGCTGTCGGGCCAGATGCACGGCGCCACGCTGCTGGATGCCGCGGACCAGGTGTTGCGGCCCTCGATCCTCTGGAACGACACGCGCAGCCATGCCGAGGCCGCCGCGATGGACGCCGACCCCGACTGGCGCGCGATTTCCGGCAACATCGTCTTTCCCGGCTTCACCGCCCCGAAACTGGCCTGGGCGCGGGTGCATGAACCGGCGCTCTTCGACCAGGTGGCGCGGGTGCTGCTGCCCAAGGATTACCTGCGGCTCTGGCTGACGGGCGAACACGTGGCCGAGATGTCGGATGCCGCGGGCACAAGCTGGCTCGACACCGGCGCCCGCGACTGGTCCGAGGACCTGCTGGCCAAGTCCGGGCTGACGCGCGGCCACATGCCCCGTCTCGTCGAGGGGTCCGAGGTGTCGGGCACCCTGCGCGCCTCGCTGGCCGAACGCTGGGGGCTGCCGCGCGGCGTGCCGGTGGCCGGCGGCGGCGGCGACAACGCGGCCTCCGCCATCGGGGCGGGCGTGATCGCGGCGGGGCAGGCGTTTGTCTCGCTGGGCACCTCGGGCGTGCTCTTCGCCGCCAACGACGGCTACAGCCCCGCGCCGGAAACCGCCGTCCACACCTTCTGCCACGCGTTGCCCGGGACCTGGCACCAGATGGGCGTGATCCTGGCGGCGACCGATGCGCTCAACTGGTTCGCGCGGCTCGTCGGGCAGGACGCCGCCCGCCTGACCGGCGCGCTTTCCGGGCTGGAGCCGCCGGGCCGCACCCTGTTCCTGCCCTATCTCGGCGGAGAGCGGACGCCGATCAACGACGCCGCCGTGCGCGGCGCCTTCACCGGGCTCGACCACGCCACCGACACCGCCGCCGCCACCCGCGCCGTGCTGGAGGGCGTCAGTTTCGCCCTGCGCGACTGCCGCGACGCGCTGGCGGCCACCGGCACGACCATCGACAGCCTGCTGGCGGTGGGCGGCGGCAGCCGGTCGGACTACTGGCTGCGGCTTCTGGCCAGCGTGCTCTACACCCATGTCGATCTGCCCGTCGCGGGCGATTTCGGCGGCGCCTTCGGCGCCGCGCGCCTGGCGATCATGGCCGCCACCGGCGCCGCGCCCGCCGAGGTCGCCACGCGCCCGACCATCGCCCGCCAGATCGAACCCGATCCCGCGCTCATCGCGCATTTCGACGAGGGGCACGCGCGCTACCGCGCCGCCCGTGACGCCATCAGGGGCCTGCAATGACCGACTTCTTCAACGATATCCCGAACATCGCCTACGAAGGCCCTGAAACGGACAACGAGTTCGCATTCCGCCACTACGACCCCGACGAGGTGGTCATGGGCAAGCGGATGGAGGATCACCTGCGCTTCGCCGTCGCCTACTGGCATTCCTTCGCCTGGGAGGGCGGCGACCCCTTCGGCGGGCGCACCTTCGAACGGCCCTGGTATCCGCAGGACAGCATGGAGATGGCGCGCCTCAAGGCCGATGCCGCCTTCGAGATGTTCGCCCGGCTCGGCCAGCCCTTCTTCTGCTTCCACGACGCCGACGTGCGCCCCGAGGGCGACAGCTTCGCCCAATCCGCCGCGCGGCTGGACGAGATCACCGATTATTTCGGCCAGAAGATGGAGGCCACCGGCACCCGGCTTCTCTGGGGCACCGCGAACCTCTTCTCGCACCGCCGCTTCATGGCCGGGGCGGCGACCAACCCCGACCCGGACGTCTTTGCCTATACCGGCGCCACCATCAAATCCTGCCTCGACGCCACCCACCGGCTGGGCGGCGAGAACTACGTCATGTGGGGCGGGCGCGAAGGCTACGAGACGCTTCTGAACACCGATCTGGCCCGCGAGCGCCAACAGGCGGGGCGGATGCTGCAGATGGTCGTCGACTACAAGCACAAGATCGGCTTCACCGGCACGCTCCTGATCGAGCCCAAGCCGCAGGAGCCCACCAAGCACCAGTATGATTACGACGTCGCCACGGTCTACGGCTTCCTCAAGGATTTCGGGCTGGAGGGCGAGGTCAAGGTCAACATCGAGCAGGGCCACGCCATCCTTGCGGGCCACAGCTTCGAACACGAACTGGCGCTGGCGGCCGCGCTTGGCATCTTCGGGTCCATCGACATCAACCGCAACGACTACCAGTCGGGCTGGGACACCGACCAGTTTCCGGTGAACGTGCCGGAAATGGCGCTGGCCTATTACGAGGTCCTGAAGGCCGGCGGCTTCACCACCGGGGGCACCAATTTCGACGCCAAGCTGCGGCGCCAGTCGCTGGACGCCGAGGACCTGATCCTGGCGCATGTGGGCGGCATGGACGCCTGCGCGCGCGGGCTGAAGGCCGCCGCCGCGATGCTGGAGGATGGGACGCTCGAACGCCTGCGCGCCGAACGCTACGCGGGCTGGGACACCGAGGACGCGCAGGCGCTGCTGACCCGCGCCACGCTGGAGCATTGCGACGACTGCGTGCGCAAGGGCAACCTCGACCCGCAGCCGCGCTCGGGCCGACAGGAAAGGCTGGAAAACCTGGTGAACCGCTTCGTCTGACGCGCGCCCCACCGGGCGCGCCACAAAAGACACGTATGATGATAGCGCTAACGTGCCATGCACGATTAGCACTTTTACCCTTGCCGCAGTCACGCTACGTCAGGCGGAAAGCGGCAAAGAAAGTGCGATCGTGAAGGATACCCTGCTTTCCCCGGCCGAGCTGGAATCGGCCATCCTGACGCATCTGACCTACACGCTGGGCAAGGATGCCGACCACGCCAGCCTCTATGACTGGCGCATGGCGCTGTCCTATGCCCTGCGCGACCGCATCGTGGGCCCCTGGTTCGAGGCCACGCGCAAGACCTACGGGCAGGACCGCAAGCGGGTCTATTACCTGTCGCTGGAATTCCTGATCGGCCGCCTGCTGGAAGACGCCGCCATCAACCTTGGCTTGCGCGAGGCGGCGGAAACCGCGCTGGCGCGCCACGGTGTCGACTTTCGCGCGCTGGTCGAGGACGAGCCCGACGCGGCGCTCGGCAATGGCGGTCTGGGGCGGCTCGCCGCCTGCTTCATGGAATCGATGGCCACCCTCGGCGTGCCCGCCCACGGCTACGGCATCCGCTATGAACACGGCCTCTTCCGCCAGCGCTTCGAGGGCGGGCGCCAGGTGGAAACGCCCGAGGACTGGCTGGTGCAGCGCCACGCCTGGGAGTTCGAGCGCCCCGAGGTCGCCTACGAGATCGGCTTCAAGGGCCATGTGGAACACGACGGCGAGCGCGCCCGCTGGTTGCCGGGCGAAAGCGTCATCGCCACCGCCTATGACACGCCCATCGTGGGCTGGCAGGGCAAATGGGCCAACACGCTCCGGCTCTGGTCGGCGCGTCCCACCACGCTGTTCGACCTCGAACGCTTCAACGCCGGCGACTACACCGCCGCCGCCGAACCCGAGGCGCTGGCGCGCACCATCAGCCGCGTCCTTTATCCCGACGACACCACCCCGCGCGGCAAGGAACTGCGGCTCAAGCAGGAATTCTTCATGACCTCGGCGGCGCTTCAGGACATCCTGCGCCGCTTCATGACCAATCACGACGATCCGCGCCGGCTGGCCAGCCATGTGGCGATCCAGATGAACGACACGCATCCCGCCATCGCCGGGCCCGAACTGATGCGGCTTCTGATGGATCATCACGGCGTCGCCTTCGCCGAGGCGGTCGAGATCGCACAGGCCGTGCTGGGCTATACGAACCACACGCTTCTGCCAGAGGCGCTGGAACGCTGGTCGACCTGGCTGATGGGCGAAACGCTGCCCCGCCACATGGAGATCATCGAGCGCATCGACAGCTGGCACCGCCGCACCTGGCCCAACCGCCCGCACCGCGTCGGCATTGTCCGCCAGAACGAGGTGCACATGGGCGACCTGGCCTTCGTCATGTCGCACAAGGTCAACGGCGTCTCGGCGCTGCACACAGAACTGGTCAAGGAAACGGTCTTCGCCGACCTCAACCGCCTGCACCCCGACCGGATCGTGAACCAGACCAACGGCGTCACCCCGCGCCGCTGGATGCGGCTGGCCAACCCGGGGCTGTCGCGGCTGGTGACCGACACCATCGGCACGGGCTGGGAGGCGGACCTGGACCGCCTGCGCGAACTGGAACCCCACATCGAGGACGCGGGCTTCCGCGACGCTTTCGCCGCCGCCAAGCGCCACAACAAGGTGCAGCTGTCCAACTGGATCGCCGGGGAAACCGGCATCGCGGTCGATCCCGACGCGGTCTTCGACGTCCAGATCAAGCGCATCCACGAGTACAAACGCCAGCTGATGAACATCCTGCAGACCGTGGGCCTGTGGCACCGGATGCGGGCGAAACCCGGTGCCGGCTGGGTGCCGCGCGTCAAGATCTTCGGCGGCAAGTCCGCGCCGGGCTATGCAGTGGCCAAGGAGATCGTGCATTTCATCAACGACGTCGCCACCACGATCAACGCCGACCCGGTCACGCGCGACCTGCTCAAGGTCGTGTATCCGGCGAACTACAACGTCTCGATGGCCGAAAAGCTGATCCCGGCCACCGACCTGTCGGAACAGATCTCGACCGCCGGCAAGGAAGCCTCGGGCACCGGCAACATGAAATTCGCGCTGAACGGCGCGCTGACCATCGGCACGCTGGACGGCGCCAACGTGGAAATCCGCGAGCAGGTGGGGGCAGAGAACTTCTTTCTCTTCGGGCTCACCGCCGAAGAGGTCGTGGCGCGCCGCCGCGACGTCGAACACGCCCGCCACGCGATCGAGGCCTGCCAGGAGTTGCAGGACGTCCTGCAACTGATCGCCGAGGGCCGTTTCAGCCCCGACGCGCCCGAGCGGTATCACGGGATGCTGCACCGGCTGTGGAACCATGACTATTTTCTGGTAACCTCGGATTACGCCGCCTACGTCGCCGCGCAGGATCAGGTCGACGAGGCCTGGCGCGATCCGGACCGCTGGACGCGCATGGCGGCACTGAACACGGCGCGGATGGGGTATTTCTCGTCCGACCGCACGATCCGCGGCTACATGGCCGACATCTGGTCGGTCGAGCCCGCGCTCTGACCCTCGGGAGACGTCGATGCCCAGCACAGCGAAGCACAGCGCAACAGGCCTCGATCTCGGAATGGCGACGGCCATTGCGGCCGGGGCGCATGGCGACCCCTTCGCGGTGCTGGGCCCGCACATGCGCGACGGGCAGCGCACCGTCACCGTCCTGCAACCCGGCGCCGAGACCGTCCACGCGCGGACGCCCGAAGGCGAGGTCGCGCTGAGCCCGGTCGCTGGCGTGCCCGGCCTTTTCGCCGGCCCCGTGCCCGGCGCCTACACCCTGCGGGCCCAGGCCAGCGGGGCGGAATGGACATGGGACGATCCCTACCGCTTCGGCCCGGTGCTGGGCGAGATGGACGAATACCTGCTGGGAGAGGGCACGCACCGCAGGCTCTGGCAGGTGCTGGGCGCCCACCCGATCACCCATGAGGGCACGGCAGGCGTGCATTTCGCCGTCTGGGCACCCAATGCCGAGCGCGTCTCTGTCGTGGGCGATTTCAACGTCTGGGACGGCCGCCGCCACCCGATGCGGCGGCGCGGCGCCACCGGCGTGTGGGAGCTGTTCATCCCCGGCCTGGCCGAGGGCACGGTCTACAAGTACGAGATCCGCGCGCAGGGCGGCGCGATCCTGCCGCTCAAGGCCGACCCTGTGGGCTTCGGCGGCGAGCACCCGCCCGCCACCGGCAGCGTCGTGCGCCGTCTCGGCGCCGACTGGACCGATGCCGACTGGATGGCCAGCCGCGCGCCCCGCAACTCCGTCGATGCGCCCGTGTCGATCTACGAGGTGCATCTGGGCAGCTGGAAGCGCGCCGAAGGGGGCCGCCCGCTCAGCTATTTCGAACTGGGCCAGATGGTCGACTATGCCGCCGACATGGGCTTCACCCATATCGAGCTGATGCCGATCAGCGAGCATCCCTTCGACGGCAGCTGGGGCTACCAGCCCATCGGCCTCTTCGCCCCCACGATCCGCCACGGCACGCCGCAGGAATTCGCGGCGCTCGTGAACTACGCCCATGAAAAGGGGCTGGGCGTCATCCTCGACTGGGTGCCCGGGCATTTCCCCACCGACATCCACGGTCTGGCGCAATTCGACGGCACCGCGCTTTACGAACACGCCGACCCGCGCGAGGGCTTCCACCAGGACTGGAACACGCTGATCTACAACTTCGGCCGGACCGAGGTGGCGAACTTCCTGATCTCGAACGCGCTTTACTGGCTGGAGGAATTCCACGCCGACGGACTGCGCGTCGATGCCGTGGCCTCGATGCTCTACCGCGACTATTCCCGCAAGGACGGCGAATGGATCCCCAACCGCGACGGCGGGCGCGAGAATTACGAGGCGATCGCGCTCTTTCAGCGGATGAACAGCGTCTGCTACGGCGAGGCCCCCGGCATCCTGACCGCGGCCGAGGAATCCACCGCCTATCCCGGCGTCTCGCGGCCCGTCGATCACGGCGGGCTCGGCTTCGGCTTCAAGTGGAACATGGGCTGGATGAACGACACGCTCGACTACATGTCGCGCGACCCGGTCTACCGCCGCCACCATCACCACCAGATGACCTTCGGCCTGCATTACGCCTGGTCCGAGAACTTCATCCTGCCGATCAGCCATGACGAGGTCGTGCACGGCAAGGGCAGCATGCTGGCCAAGATGCCCGGCAGCGACACCGACAAATTTGCAAACCTGCGCGCCTATTACGGCTTCATGTGGGGGCATCCGGGCAAGAAGCTCCTGTTCATGGGCTGCGAGTTCGGCCAGTGGGCCGAGTGGAACCACGCCGCCTCGCTCGACTGGCACCTTCTGGACGACCCGCGCCACGACGGGCTGCGCCGGCTCGTGCGCGACCTCAACGCCGTCTACCGCGCCACGCCCGCGCTCCACGTCAACGACTGCCGGCCAGAGGGTTTCGTCTGGCTGGAAGCCGGCGATGCCGACCGCTCGGTCTATGCCTGGGTGCGGCGCGGGCGCGTGGGCGATCCGCCCGTGGTCGTCGTGGTCAACATGACCCCGATGGAGCGGACGGGCTACCGCGTCGGCCTGCCCCAGGGCGGCCAGTGGCGCGAGATCCTGAATACCGACGCCACCGCCTATGGCGGCGGCGGGCGCGGCAACATGGGGGCCGTCGCCGCCGATGCCACGCCGTGGCACGGGCAACTGAACTCGGCGCCGGTCACCTTGCCGCCGCTATCCGCGATCATGCTGACACCGGGCTGACAGGGGAGGACCCGCATGCAACCGTCCGTGAACACCAGACTTTCCAACCGCGCCATGGCCTTCGTCCTCGCGGGCGGGCGCGGCAGCCGGCTCAAGGAACTGACCGACCGGCGGGCCAAACCCGCGGTCTATTTCGGCGGCAAGGTGCGGATCATCGACTTCGCGCTGTCGAACGCGCTGAACTCGGGCATCCGCAAGATGGCCATCGCCACCCAGTACAAGGCCCATTCGCTGATCCGCCACTGCCAGCGCGGCTGGAACTTCTTTCGCGCCGAGCGCAACGAATACCTCGACATCCTGCCCGCCAGCCAGCGGGTGGACGAGAACATGTGGTATCGCGGCACCGCCGACGCCGTGACCCAGAACATCGACATCGTGGACAGCTACGACGTGGATTACGTGATCGTCCTGGCGGGCGACCACGTCTACAAGATGGATTACGAGCTGATGCTGCGCGACCACGTCGAAAGCGGCGCGGACGTGACCGTGGGCTGCCTCACCGTCCCGCGGATGGAGGCGACGGCCTTCGGCGTGATGCATGTCGACGCGAAACGCACCATCACCGCCTTCCTCGAAAAGCCCAAGGACCCGCCCGCCATTCCCGGCGACCCCGATCATGCGCTGGCCTCGATGGGGATCTACGTCTTCAACTGGGATTTCCTGCGCAAGCTCCTGATCGAGGATGCGAACGACCCCAATTCCAGCCACGACTTCGGCAACGACCTGATCCCGGCGATCGTGAAGAACGGCAAGGCACGCGCCCATCTCTTCGCCGATTCCTGCGTCAAGGCCGGGCTGGAGGATGAGCCCTACTGGCGCGACGTCGGTACGATCGACGCCTTCTGGCAGGCCAATATCGACCTCACCGACTTCATCCCGAAACTCGACATCTACGACACCAGCTGGCCGATCTGGACCTATGCCGAGGCGGTGCCGCCCGCCAAGTTCATCCATGACGAGGACGCCCGCCGCGGCAGCGCCGTGTCCTCGCTGGTGTCGGGCGGCTGCATCGTCTCGGGCTCCGAGGTGCGCAATTCGCTCCTGTTCACCGGGGTCCACTGCCATTCCTATTCGGCTCTCGAATACGCCGTGGTGCTGCCCTACGTGCAGGTCAACCGCAAGGCGCGGCTCAAGAACTGCGTGCTCGACCGTGGCGTCGTCATCCCCGAGGGCCTGATCGTGGGCGAGGACCCCGAGGAAGACGCGCGCTGGTTCCGCGTCAGCGAAGGCGGCATCACGCTCATCACCCAAGAGATGCTCGACGCTCGCGCGGCGGTGCTGGGCTGACGCGATGACGACGGGGGCGCAGCCGCAGGGCAAGGGAGCATGCCGATGACGGGCCAGGTCTTGTCCGTCGCCTCGGAATGCGCCCCTCTGGTCAAGACCGGCGGGCTGGCCGACGTGGTGGGCGCGCTGCCCGCCGCGCTGGCGGGGCAGGGCTGGCGGATGCGGGTCCTGATCCCCGCCTATGCCGGGCTTGCCGCACAACTGGACAAGGCGCAGACGCTGGCCGACCTCGGCACGCTTTACGGTGGGCCCGCGCGCATCCTGGGCGGGCAGGCGGCGGGGCTCGACATCCTGCTTCTGGACGCGCCGCATCTCTTCGACCGCGCAGGCGGCCCCTATTCCGGCCCCGGCGGCGACTGGCCCGACAACCCCGAACGCTTTGCCGCGCTCTGCCGCGCGGCGCAGGCGGTGACGGACGGGGCACTGTCGGACGGCTGGGTGCCGCAGGTCCTGCACGCCCACGACTGGCAGGCCGGGCTCGCGCCCGCCTACCTGCGCTATGCCGGCAGCCCGGTGAAATCCGTCATCACCATCCACAACATCGCCTTCCAGGGCGTGACCCCCGCCGACCGGCTGGGCGCGCTCGGGCTTCCGCCAGAGGCGTTCCATCCCGGCGCGGTGGAATACTTCGGCCAGATCAGCACGCTCAAGGCCGGGCTTGTCACCGCCGACGCCGTCACCACCGTCAGCCCGCGCTATGCCGAGGAACTGATGCGCCCCGATTTCGGCATGGGGCTCGAAGGCGTGATCGCCGCGCGCGCGGGCGATCTGCACGGCATCCTGAACGGTGTCGACACCGCCATCTGGTCGCCCGAGGCCGACCCCCACATCACGCCCTACGGCGCGCGCAACATGCGCCGCAAGGCCCGCAACCGCGCCGCGCTCCTGCAAGAGTTCGGCATGGGCGAGGTGCCCGGCCCGCTTGCCATCGTGGTCAGCCGCCTGACCTGGCAGAAGGGCATCGACCTGATCGAGGCCGCGCTGCCCGATTTCATCGAGGCGGGCGGCGGGCTGGCGGTGCTCGGCTCGGGCGAGCCGGGGCTCGAAGGCGCGATGCAGCGCGCCGCCGCCACCTATCCCGGCCGCGTCTCGGTGCGCATCGGCTATGACGAGCCGCTCTCGCACCGCATGTTCGCGGGCGGCGACGCGGTGCTGGTCCCGTCGCGGTTCGAGCCCTGCGGCCTGACCCAGATGTATGGCCTGCGCTACGGCACCGTGCCCGTGGTCGCCGCCACCGGCGGGCTGGCCGACACCGTCATCACCGCCAACCCGATGGCGCTGGCCGCGGGCACCGCGACGGGGCTTGTCTTTCATCCCACCGACGCGCTGGCGTTGCGGCAGGCGCTGCGGCGGCTCTGCCAGCTTCATGCCGACCCCGGCGCCTGGAAATCGCTTCAGCGGGCCGGCATGCGCCAGCCCGTGGGGTGGGAGGTGTCCTCGGCCGCCTATGCCGCGCTTTACGAGGGTCTTTCGGGGTGAGCCCCATGCGCGCCGATCTGCCGACCCGGCTGCCCGGGCACAGCCTGTCGGCGGGGCGCCCCGATCCGCTTGGCGCCACCTTCGACGGCGCCGGCGTGAACTTCGCCGTCTTCTCGGCCCATGCCGAGCGGGTCGAGCTGTGCATCTTCGACCGGGACGGCGAGCATGAACTGGCGCGGATCCCGGTCAAGGAACGCGACGGCGACATCTGGCATGTCTATGTCGCCGACCTGCGCCCCGGCACCTGCTATGGCTACCGCGTCCACGGCCCCTATGCGCCAGAGGCCGGGCACCGCTTCAACCCGCACAAGCTGCTTCTGGACCCCTACGCCAAGAAGCTGCACGGCCCGCTGCGCTGGTCCGACCGGCTGTACGGCTACATGGCGTCCGCGCCCCATGCCGACCTGACGCTCGATCGCCGCGACAGCGCCCAGAACGTGCCGAAATCGGTGGTGATCGACCCCAGCTTCAACTGGGGCGACGACCGCCCGCCGCGCGTGCCGCGCTCGGAAACGCTGATCTACGAGGCGCATCCCAAGGGCCTGACACGCGGCCACCCCGACGTCGCCCCCTCGGTGGCGGGCTATTTCGCGGGCCTCGCCTCGGAACCCATGCTCGACCACCTGACGCGGCTTGGCGTCACCTCGGTGGAGCTTCTGCCGGTGCAGGCCTTCGTCGACGACCGTTTCCTGATCGACAAGGGGCTCAGGAACTACTGGGGCTACCAGCCCATCGGCTATTTCGCGCCCGAGCCCCGCTACCTTTCGAACGGCGGCATCTGGGAATTCCAGAGCATGGTGCGCCGGTTCCATGCCGCCGGGATCGAGGTCATCCTCGACGTGGTCTACAACCACACCGGCGAGGGCAACCAGCTTGGCCCGACGCTCGCCTTCCGGGGGCTCGACAATGCCAGCTATTACCGGCTGCAGGGCAACGGGCGCTACTACATCGACGACACCGGCACCGGCAACACGCTGGACCTGACGCACCCGATGGTGCTGCGCATGGTGATGGACAGCCTGCGCTACTGGGTCGAGGTGATGCATGTCGACGGCTTCCGCTTCGACCTGGCCACCGTGCTGGCGCGCGAGGCGCATGGTTTCGACCGCCGGTCGGGCTTTCTCGACGCGATCCGGCAGGACCCGGTGCTGGCGCGCGCCAAGCTGATCGCCGAGCCCTGGGACCTCGGCCCCGGCGGCTACCAGCTGGGCGGCTGGCCGCATCCGTTCCACGAATGGAACGACAAGTTCCGCGACGATGTCCGCCGCTTCTGGCGCGGCGACGCGGGCATGACCCCGATGCTGGCCAAGCGCCTTTTGGGCTCCGCCGACGAGTTCGACCGGCTGGGGCGCGGCGCCACGTCATCGGTCAACTTCATCACCGCCCATGACGGCTTCACGCTCGAAGACCTCGTGACCTACACGCAGAAG
>JAUIIC010000014.1 GCA_030431935.1 Alphaproteobacteria bacterium
GCCGCCCTCCCTCGGGGTCAAAGGCGACGGGGTCGGTCACCTCGCAGACCGTTTCCACCCCGCGCAGGTGATCGACCAGCCGCACCCTTTGCCCGTGCCGCGCGCGCCCGTTCTTCAGGAAGCCAAGGCCCAGCCAGCTGCCCAGCGTCGGCGAATAGCCCACGCTGGTCACATAGCCCTGGTCGTTCTCCCGCACCGCCACGGCGGCCTCCTCGAACAGATGCGCGCCCGCCGTCAGCGCCTGCTGCGGATCGACCGGGCGCAGGCCGACAAGCTGTTCGCGCTCGGCCCCCGACAGGCCCGGACGTTCCGAGGCGGGCCGCCCGATGCAGTCCTTTTTCTGGCTCACCATCCGGTCCATCCCGATGTCGAAGGCCGTGGTGCGCCCGTGGATCTCGGCATGGGTGATATGCCCCTTCTCGATCCGAAGGACGTTCAGCGCCTCCATCCCGTAGGGGCCGCCGCCGACCATCTCGGCCTGCGCCAGCAACAGCCGCCAAAGGCTTTCGCCATAGCGCGCGGGCACCGCGACCTCGTAGGCATGCTCGCCCGAGAAGGATATCCGGAACAGCCGCCCGGGCACGCCCGACACCCCGATCTCGCCGCAGGACATGTAGGGCCAGCCCGCATCGTCCACCGGGCTGTCCAGCACCGCGTTCAGCACCTCGCGCGATTTCGGCCCGGCCACGGCGAATTGCGCCCACTGTTCGGTGACAGAGATCATCGCCACGTCCATCTGCGGCACGAGGCACTGGTGCACGAATTCAAGGTGCTGCATCACCGCGCCCGCCGCCGCGGTGGTGGTCGTCATGACGTAATGGTCCTCGGCCAACCGCGCACTGGTGCCGTCGTCCATGACATGCCCGTCCTCGCGCAGCATCAGCCCATAGCGCACGCGCCCGACCTTCAGCGTCGAGAAGGTGTTGGTATAGACGAAATCGAGAAACCGTGCCGCATCAGGCCCTTGTATGTCGATCTTGCCAAGGGTCGAGACATCGCAGATGCCCACCGACGACCGCACCATCCGCACCTCGCGGTCGCAGGCCTCGCGCCATGTGGTCTCTCCCTGCTGCGGGAAATAGCTCGGCCGGTACCACAGCCCCGCCTCGATCATCGGCGCGCCGCGCGCGACACTTGCGGCATGGCTGGTGGTGAAGCGCTGCGGCGCAAAGCCGTTGCCGCGCGCCCCCGCCCCCATCGCCGCGATCGACACGGGCGTATAGGGCGGGCGGAAGGTGGTGGTGCCCGTCTCGGCAATCGTGCGCCCGGTGGCATCGGCCAGGATCGCCAGCGCCCCGATGTTCGAGTTCTTGCCCTGGTCGGTGGCCATGCCCTGCGTGGTATAACGCTTCATGTGCTCGACAGAGCGGAAGTTCTCGCGTGCCGCCTGCCGGATGTCCTTGGCCGTCACGTCGTTCTGGAAATCGAGCCACGCCCGCCCCTTGCCCGGCACCACCCAGATCGGGTCGAGCGCATAGGCCCCGTCCTCGGCCTTGGGCAGCGTCGCGCGTTTCGGCCTCAGCCCGATGTCCTTCAGCGCCGCCTCTGCCGCGCGCTTGCCGTCCGCAAGACAGCCCGCCGTTGAAAAGACCCCGTTGGCCGCGCCCGCAGGGTCCAGCCCCGGCACCGCACCCGGCGCGGGCACGAAACCCGCGATGTCCTCGCGCCAGACGGGCCGCGCGTTCATGTGGCAGGTCAGGTGCACCGCCGGGTTCCAACCGCCCGATACGGCGAGGCAATCGGTCCAGATCGTGCGCGACCCGCCACGATGGCGCACGGCGATCTCCCTCAGGCCGTGGCGCCCCGACGTGGCCGTCACGGCACCGCCCGCCAGCACCGGCCAGGGCGCGTCCGTCGGCACCTCTGGCCGGGTGTCGATCACCGCGGCGATCTTCACCCCGGCCGCGTGCAGGTCGCGCGCCGTGCGGTGCGCGTCGTCGTTGTTGCCGAAGACGGTGACGGACCGGCCCGGCGCCACGCCCCAGCGGTGCAGGTAGGCGCGCACGGCGCCCGCCAGCATGATCCCCGGCCTGTCGTTGTCGCGGAACGCGATGGGCCGTTCCAGCGCGCCTGCCGTCAGCACCGCGCGCTTCGCGACGATCCGCCAGAAGGTCTCCAGCGGGACGTCGCCGGGCTCCGCCAGGTGCAGGCCGGAGCGTTCCAGCGCCCCGTAGGTGCCCTGGTCATAGGCGCCGGTGACCGTGGTGCGCGGCATCAGTCGCACGTTGGGCATCGCCGCCAGCGTCTCGACGGCCTCGTCCGCCCAATGGGCGGCGGGCAGCCCGTCGATCTCCATCTCCTCGGCCAGGCACCGCCCGCCCATCCGCGCGCCCTCGTCGGCCAGGATCACGTCGGCACCCGCGCGCGCCGCGGTCAGCGCCGCCATCAGCCCTGCAGGACCGGCCCCGATCACCAAGACGTCGCAATGGGCGAAGGCCCGGTCGCTGCGGGTGGTGTCATGGTCGCCCGAAAGCGCGCCCAATCCGGCGGCGCGGCGGATCACGGGCTCATAAAGTTTCTCCCATAACCCCTTGGGCCACATGAAGGTCTTGTAGTAGAAGCCCGCGCCGAGGAAGGGCGACAGCAGGTCGTTCACCGCCAGCGCGTCGCGTCTCACGCTGGGCCAGGCGTTCTGGCTGCGCACCTCCAGCCCGTCGTGGATCTCCTGCACCGTGGCGCGCGTGTTGGGCACCTGCGCCGCGCCACGTCCCGTCGTCACCAGCGCGTTCGGCTCTTCCGAGCCCGCCGTCAGGATGCCGCGCGGGCGGTGATACTTGAACGACCGCGCCACCAGCAGGATGTCGTTGGCCAGAAGCGCCGAGGCGACGGTATCGCCCGCGAACCCCGTCACGGTCTCGCCGTCGAAGGTAAAGCGCACCGGGCGGTCCCGGTCGATCAGCCCGCGCCCCTCGACCCTCATGCGCCGCCCTCCGCCATGTCGGCCGCCAGCCGTGCCCCCGTGACCGCATGTGTGACCGTGTCGCGCTCCACCACCAGCCAGGCGCCGCAGCCGCCGCCGTGATACCACAGGTCCCGCGTCGCCCCGGCGGGGTTCTCGCGCAGGTGCAGGTAGGCGTCCCAGGCCGCATCATCGGCCTCGGGTGCCGGGCGGTCGAGGTATTCGGCGCCGCCCTTGTAGGTGAACTCGCGGATGTCACGGTCTCCGCACAGGGGACAGGGCAACCTCATTCCACACCTTCACAGTGACCCGAAAGCTCTTGACCAGAATAGTGTAAATCGCTTTGCATCATTCGCGCCACATGCCTCAGTGCAGGTTGTGCTGGCTGCCGGTGCCTTCCTCGTCCATCAGCCCGTGCCCGGTGCGGAACCGGTCCAGCCGATAGCGGGCGGCGGGGGCGTGGTGGCGGTCGGTCGCCATCAGATGCGCGAACGAGAACCCCGATCCCGGCACCGCCTTGAACCCGCCATAGCACCAGCCGCAATCGATATAGAGCCCCTCGACCGGCGTCTTGTCGATGATCGGAGAGCCGTCGGGCGTCATGTCCATGATCCCGCCCCAGCTGCGCAGCACCTTCGCCTTGCCGATCACCGGCATCAGCGTCATCGCCGCCTCCATCACGTGTTCCTTCATCGGCAGGTTGCCGCGCTGCGCGTAAGAGGCGTAGAAATCCAGGTCGCCGCCGAACACCAGCCCGCCCTTGTCGGACTGGCTGATATAGAAATGCCCCATGCCGAAGCTGACGACATGGTCGATCACCGGCTTCAGCCCCTCGGTGACAAAGGCCTGCAGGATGTGGCTTTCGATCGGCAACCGCATCCCGGCCATCGCGGCCACCTGACCGCTCCTCCCCGCCACCACAATTCCGACTTTCTTGGCCCTGATTTCTCCACGGGTGGTGCGGACGCCTTTCACTTTTCCGCCTTCGATGTCGATTCCGGTGACCTCGCAGTTCTGGATCAGGTCCACGCCCCGCGAATCCGCCCCGCGCGCGTATCCCCAGGCCACCGCGTCATGCCGCGCGGTGCCGCCGCGCGGGTGCAGAAGCCCGCCGTAGACCGGAAACCGCACGTTGTCGAAATCGAGATAGGGCAGATGCCGCCGCACGCCCTCGCGGTCCAGCAGGATGGCGTCGTCGCCCTGGTTTATCATCGCGTTGCCGCGCCGGGCGAAGGCGTCGCGCTGCCCGTCGGAATGGAACAGGTTGATCAGCCCGCGCTGGGAATGCATCACGTTGTAGTTCAGCTCCTCCTCCAGCCCTTCCCACAGTTTCAGGGAATGGCTGTAGAACTCGGAATTGCCGGGCAGGAAGTAGTTGGCGCGCACGATCGTGGTGTTCCGCCCGACGTTGCCGCCTCCGATATAGCCCTTCTCCAGCACCGCCACGTTCGTCAGCCCGTGCTCGCGCGCCAGGTAATAGGCGGTCGACAGCCCGTGCCCGCCGCCGCCGATGATGACGATGTCGTATTCGGCCTTCGGCGCGGGGTCGCGCCAGACGGGTTTCCACCCGGCATTTCCGGTCAGTCCCTGCTTCAGGATTTCCCACGCCGAATAGCGCATCGCGGCCCCTCGCGTTCCGGTTCGCGCCCGACCTAAGCAGGAGCGTGCGGCGGTTGCAATCACCGATCGGGCGGCCGCGGCGTCCCTGCGACACCCCGGCTTCTTCTGTTCCGAAATACTCCCGCCAGAGGCAGCCCGGGCGGGGGCTCGATGCCCCTGCCCGGGCTTCCCCCTCAAAGCCCCTTGGCGCGATAGCTCTGTGCGACCCGGTCGATCGCGACCAGGTAGGCCGCCACGCGCAGGTCCTTGACGTCCTCGCGGTCGTGCCAGACCTCGCGCATCGCCTGGTAGGCCACACGCATCGTGTCATCAAGGCCCGAGCGCACCAGTTCCAGCTCGTCCGCGCCGCGCAGGTAGCGTTCCTTGAAGCCCGGCGACAGCGTCCAGCCCACGCCGCTGTCGGCCGACAGCCGCTCCAGCTCGTCGACCACAAGCTGGTGACGCGCCTCTTCCTGGCGGCGCTGCATCCGCCCGAAGCGGATGTGCGACAGGTTCTTGACCCATTCGAAATAGCTGACCGTGACGCCGCCGGCGTTGGCATAAAGGTCGGGGATCACCACCGTGCCCTTCTCTCGCAGCACGTCGTCGGCGCCCGCCGTGATCGGCCCGTTCGCCGCCTCGATGATAAGCGGCGCGCGGATGCGTGCCGCGTTGCCCAGGTGAATCACGCCCTCCAGCGCCGCCGGAATCAGGATGTCGCACTCGGCCTCCAGCACCGAGGCGCCGTCCTCGACATAGTGCGCGTCGGCATAGCCCGTGACGCCGCCGTGTCCCCGGATCCAGGCATGCACCGCCGCCACGTCCAGCCCCTGCGGCGACAGAAGCGCGCCGTCCCGCTCGATGATGCCCACGATCCGCGCGCCGTCCTCCTCCGACAGGAACTTCGCCGCGTGATGGCCCACGTTGCCCAGCCCCTGAACGATCACCCGCTTGCCGTCGAGCGTGCCCGACAGGCCCGCGGCGGCCACGTCATCAGGGTGTCGGAAGAACTCGCGCAACGCATACTGCACGCCGCGCCCCGTCGCCTCGGTCCGTCCCTCGATGCCGCCGGCATGGGTGGGCTTGCCGGTGACGCAGGCGTTGGCGTTGATGTCGGTGGTGTTCATCCGGGCGAACTGGTCGGCGATCCAGGCCATCTCGCGCTCCGATGTGCCCATGTCCGGCGCCGGCACGTTCTGGGCGGGGTTTATCATGTCGCGCTTGATGAGTTCATAGGCAAAGCGGCGGGTGATCTGCTCCAGCTCGTGCTCCTCGTACTGGCGCGGGTCGATGCACAGCCCGCCCTTGGAGCCGCCGAAGGGCGCCTCGACCAGCGCGCATTTGAAGGTCATCAGCGCCGCCAGCGCCTCGACCTCGTCCTGCGTCACCGAAAGCGCGTAGCGGATGCCGCCCTTGACCGGCTCCATGTGTTCGGAATGGACCGAGCGATAGCCGGTAAAGGTCTGGATCTGCCCGCGCAGCCGCACGCCGAAGCGCACCGTGTAGGTCGAGTTGCAGACCCGTATCTTTTCCTCCAGCCCGGGCGACAGGTCCATCAGGGCGACGGCCCGGTTGAACATCAGGTTGACCGAATCGCGGAAGCCGGGTTCGGGAACGGCGCGGGACTCCATGGTTTCACCCTGATTGACAAAACGGATCGGTGTGACGCCACCATTGCACAGCCGGCAACCCGAGCGCCATGGATTTGCCACGTTTGAGGGCCCCGAACCGGCGCACGGTCCCTTGTTCGCGAACGCATCCCGCTCGCATGGCCACGCAAGTCGGCTTGAAAATCAAGGCATTGCCCCCTCGCCGGCACGCGGCCGGGCCCACAAGCCGGGCCCTGCCCCGAAAAAGTCCGGCCCGCCGCCCAATTGCGGCCTGAAAAGTTTTCCACAGTGCTTGCGAACACGTCCGCCCGGCGCACCGGCGCAACCGCTTCGTCGTGCGGGCAGATCAGAAAGTGGAAGTCATGCGAGTGCTCACCGTGCCAGACCCAGACGACGCTCCGCAGCCAGCGGAACGGGACATCCATCTTGCGCGCGTCCAGCGCGACCATCTCGCGCGCTTCCAGCGGGACGAAGACGGATCGCTCGTCATGTTCTCCTTCTTCCTGCTCATCGGCATCCTGCTGGTGGGCGGGTTCGCCGTCGACCTGATGCGCGCAGAGACACGCCGCGCGGAACTTCAGGCCGTCGCCGATACCGCGACGCTGGCCGCCGCCGCCAGCACGCAAGAGCGCAACCCGACGACCGTGGTGCAGGACTATTTCGCAGCCGCCGGGCTGTCCAACGAGCTGGACAGCGTGCAGATCGCCGGCGTCGTCACCGCGCGCGAGGTGACAGCCAACACCAGTTCGCAGGTGCCCACGACCTTCCTGCGCATGGCCGGCATCAACAACTTCACCGCCTCGGTCAGTTCGACCGCCACCGAAAAGATCAGCGCCGTCGAGCTTTCGATGGTTCTCGACATCTCCGGCTCGATGCGCGGCGACAAGCTTACGCGCCTGCAGGACGCCAGCGCCGATTTCGTCGATGCGATCTTCGGTTCGCTTCCGACCTCGGAAAGCATGGTGTCGATCGTTCCCTACACCGCGACGGTCGCGGCGGGGCCTGACATCCTCGCCCAGCTGAACGTCACCGACGAGCACGACTATTCCCATTGCATCGAGTTCGACGCCGACCACTTCGAAACCGTCGGCCTGTCGATGACCGAGGAATATCGCCGCGCGGGCCATTTCGACCCGTTCTCCAGCTACCATAACAGCACCTGGCCCGAACAGTTCGTCTGCCGGACCGAGCAGTATGCGGAAATCCTGCCCTACTCGAACGATCCGGTGGCGCTGCGCCAGAAGATCTACAGCCTTGAGGCCGACGGCAACACCGGCATCGACAACGGCCTGAAATGGGGCGCGGCCCTGCTGGACACCTCGGCACGCCCGATCCTTGCGGGACTGGTGGACGACGGTGTCGTCAACGCAGAGTTCGACGGCCGCCCCCACAGCCTCGAGGAATACCCCGGCATCAAGGTCGTCGTGCTGATGACCGACGGCCAGAACACCAGCGAATACCGCCTGCGTCCGCAATATCGTGACGGGCTGGTGGACGTCTGGATGCACAACACCGACGTCGACCGCGTGTCGATCCAGGACGAGGAGTACATGAACCAGGACGGTGACGGCCGCCACTGGGAAGACTTCTGGCGGATGCGCAACCACCGCTTCAGCAACTCGCCCGACGGCGGCTGGAACGGCAGCTACCAGATGACCTATCCCCAGCTCTGGAACCGCTTCTCGGTGCGCTACCACGCCTACCTGCGCTATCTCGTGAACGGCTGGTCCAGCCAGTACTATGCCTGGGACAACGAGCCCTACACGTCCGTCAGCGGCTCTGAAAAGGACGACCGCCTGCTCGATATCTGCGCCGCGACCAAGGCGTCGGGCATCGTGATCTACACCCTCGCGGTCGAGGCGCCCACCAGTTCGAACAACCTCCTGCGCTCCTGCGCCACGTCGCCCTCACATCACTTCGACGTCGACCGGTTCGACATCGGCACCGCCTTCGGAGCCATCATCACCTCCATCAATCACCTGAGGCTGACGCAATGATCCGGTTCCTGAAATCCAGGTTCGCCCGCGAAGAGGACGGCAACACCTCGGTCGAATTCGTCACGCTCTTCCCTCTGGTGATCCTGCTGTTCTGCACGGCCTTCGAAACCAGCGTCTACGCGGTGCGGCAGGTGCGGCTGGACGGCGCGACCACCGACGTCGTGCGCCACCTGCGGCTGGCCTCGAACACGCCCCCCTCGCGGGCCACGATCGCCAGCCTGGTGTGCGACCGCGCGGCGGTCATCGCCGATTGCGAGAACGCCATCACGGTCGAGTTGAAGCCCATCGACACCCAGACCTGGAACCTGTCGCCCACGGCGATGGATTGCAGCGACCGGGATGGAGGGTTCGTCGCGGCCGAGGAATACACCGCGGGGAACAACAACCAGCTGATGATGGTGCGCATCTGCGCCGTCTTCAAACCGCTCTTCCCCACGGTGGGGCTGGGCGCCCAGCTGAAGCGGGTCAACCAGACAGACTATGCCATGGTCTCTGCTTCCGCCTTCGTGAACGAGCCCAACTCATGACCAGTTTCCCGTTTCTCCCACGTCTCCGGCGCTTCCGCGATGCCGAGGACGGCGTCATCGCGGTCGAGGCCGTCGTCGTCATCCCGTTCCTCGTATGGTCGTTCCTCGCGCTGTTTGCGCTGACCGACGTCTACCGCTCGCAGCACGCGAACACGACGTCCAGCTACACCATCGTCGACGCGCTCTCGCGCGAGACCGAGGCCGTGAACGCCGCCTATATCGAGGGCCTGAACAACCTGCACACCCAGATGACCCGCGCGCGGGCCGCAACCAAGATGCGGGCCACCCATGTCTGGTTCGACGGCGGTGACAACCAGCTAGAAGTGCGCTGGTCCTACGGCACCGGAGAGCTTCCGGCGCTGACAACCGCCACCCTGTCCGAGATCAGCGCGCGCATTCCGACGCTGTCCAACGGCGAAAGCGTGATCGTGGTGGAAACCTGGATGCCCTATTCGCCGATCGTCGACTATCTTGTGGAAGACCTCAACATCTACAAGCTGGTCGTATCCCGGCCGCGCTACGCGCCCACCATCGCCTGGGCCAACTGACCCGGTGCCGGGTGCCTCGGCACCCGCGTTCCGGACCTAGCGGTCGCCGTCGCGCTGCACCAGAAGCTGCGCGATCATCTCGGCCATGAACTTGCCCTGCCCGGACGGCACCACGCCGCCGATGCCCACGCGTCGGCCCAGCCGCCACCACAGCCCCGGCGCCCAGCGTCGCGGCGCGGGCGCGGCCAGCCGCAGGACGAACCCGTTCGACGGCTTGAAGGCGAACATGCCCCGGTCGATGCCCACCACGTCCTCCATGAGGCACAGCACCTCGCCCTCGCCGTCGGTCAGCGCATCGCGCGTCAGCAGCACCTCTCCGGCCGTGGCCCGCCGCATCCGCTCTGCCAGCCAGAGCGCCGCCACACCCGCCGCGACCAGGAACGCCTGCCAGCCCAGCGATTGCGGCGGCGTGGCAAAGGCAAGGTAGACCAGGATGCCGCCCAGCGCGTAGATCATCGCCAGCGCGATCACGCGCCGCGCCGGCGTCGCCCGCACCCGGGCCAGAACCTCGTCCGTCATGTCCAATGGGTCTCCAGCGGTTTGCCCCCCCGTCTAGACCGATCCCGCCCGCTTGGCGAGCGCTCAGGCCCCGACCGCGCGCCGCACCATGTTCCAGTAGATCCGCTCGACCCGGTCGCGGCTCAGCCGCCCGCCCTCGCGATACCACGTGTTCACTCCGTTCAGCATCGCGATCACCGCCTTGGCGGCCAGGCTGACATCGGGCACGCGGAAGTCTCCCGTTTCCCCACCCTGCCGCAGGATGTCCTCCAATGCGTCCTCATAGGCGCCGCGCAGCCCCGCGATGATCTCGTAATTCCCGGGGTCGAGGTTGCGCAGTTCCATGTAAGAGATGAACACCGCGTCCGGCCGGTCCAGGTGATAGCGGATGTGAAAGAGCGTGAAGGCCTGCAGGCGCCCCAGCGGATCGGCGGGCTTGTCCACCGCCTCCCAGGCCGCCAGCACGCCTTCCATGTGCTCGCGCATCAGGTCGAACAGCAGGGTCTGCTTGTCCGGCGTGTAAAGGTAGAGCGCCCCGGCCTGCACACCCACCTCGGCCGCGATCTGCCGCATCGAGACCGCCGCGAACCCCTGCCGGGCGATCAACCGTTCCGCCGCGGCGCGGATCCGCGGGCCGGTGATGTCGGAATGCGATCCACTCTTGCGCGCCATGCGACCTCAATATCTGAACGCGCGTTCATTTCAACCCGCGGGTTGTGGCAGCGTGGATTTGAGACTATTTTGAAAGGAACCTAATGGATTGGACGCTATGCGCCGCCTCGCCCTTCTCGCCGGCACGGCTCTCGCCCTCGCTGGTTGCAGCACCTTCCCCGAGCTTGACGCCCAGATCACCGATCAGGCGCGCGGGGCGGATTACCTGTCGCTGAAACCGCTCGACACCGTCACCGCGGCGCCAGACCCGGTGCTGGAGGACAGCGCCGCCACCGGCGCCGCGCTCGAAACCGCGGGGCTGGCGCTGCAGGCGCGCGGCGCCACCGTCGCGGCACTCGATCCCGGGCTGATCGACACCGCCCGCTCCCAGCAGGAACACGCCGAACGCCTGATCGCGGAATCCGCGCTGGCCCGCCTGCAACTGCAGGACAGCGCCGTCGCGGGCACCTCCGCCGAGACACCCGTGCAGGCCGCGCCAGAGGCCGACGCCACGGCCCTCGCCACCGCGCCCGACCCGGCCCCCGACACGCCGGAGACCGATCCCGCCGCGCTTCAGGCCCGCATCGACGCGCTTCTCGCCCGGACCGACACGCTCAAGGACGAAAGCCTCGACGCGCGCCGCCTGCTTCTGCTGCAACGCGCGAAAGAGCTCGGCGGCATCTGAACGCCGCCGCGTTGCACCGCCCCCGATAAGACGCTAACAGGCCGCCAGACCCACCTGACGGAGCGCCGCCCATGACCACCCCCCTGCGCCTTGGTATCGCCGGTCTCGGCACCGTCGGAACCGGTGTCCTGCGCATCGTCCAGCGCCGCGCCGCCCTGCTGGAACGCCGCAGCGGCCGCCCGGTCACGATCTCCGCCGTATCCGCGCGCACCCGCGACAAGGACCGCGGCGTGCGCCTGTCGGATTACGCCTGGGAGGATGACCCCGTCGCTCTGGCCCGCCGCGACGACGTCGATCTTTTCGTGGAACTCATGGGCGGCCAGGACGGCCCCGCCAAGGCCGCGGTCGAGACCGCCATCGCCCATGGCAAGGACGTGGTGACGGCCAACAAGGCCATGCTCGCCGTGCACGGCCAGGCCATGGCCGAGGCCGCCGAGACCGCCGGCGTCGCACTGCGCTTCGAGGCCGCCGTCGCCGGCGGCATCCCCGTCGTCAAGGCCCTGACCGAAGGGCTTGCCGGCAACGAGGTGCAGCGCGTCATGGGCGTGATGAACGGCACCTGCAACTACATCCTGACCCGCATGGAACACGCGGGCCTCAGCTATGACGAGGTGTTCGAGGAAGCCAACGCGCTCGGCTATCTCGAGGCAGACCCCCAGCTTGACGTCGGCGGCATCGACGCGGGCCACAAGCTGGCGCTTCTGGCCGCCATCGCCTTCGGCACGCAAGTGAGTTTCGGGGATGTCGAGCTGGAAGGCATCGGCGCGATCTCGATCACCGATATCGAGCAGGCCCGCGACCTGGGCTTCCGGATCAAGCTTCTGGGCGTGGCGCAGATGACCGGCCGCGGGCTGGAACAACGCATGTCGCCCTGCCTGGTTCCCGCCGCCAGCCCCCTTGGCACTCTGGAGAACGCGACCAACATGGTCGTGCTCGAGGGCGACGCGGCGGGCCAGATCGTCCTGCAGGGCGCCGGCGCGGGCGAAGGCCCCACCGCCAGCGCTGTCATGTCCGACATCCTCGACATCGCGCGCGGGCTGCGCCTCTCGACCTTCGGCCAGCCTGCGCACTCGCTGGTCAAACCGGTCGCCGCGCAGACGGCCACGCCCGCCGCCTTCTACCTGCGCATGGCGCTGCAGGACAAGCCGGGCGCGCTGGCCAAGGTCGCGACCGTGCTGGGCGAGGCGGGCATCTCGATCGACCGGATGCGGCAGACCCGCCACGTGGAATCCACCGCGCCGGTGCTGATCGTCACCCACAAGACGACCCGCGCCGCGCTGGACACCGCGCTGGCCGGCCTGCCCGCCACCGGCGTGGTCGAGGGCGCGCCCGTGGCGATCCGCATCGAAGAGGTCTGACGCCACCGGCCGGGCGGAAACAAAATCGCCGCGCTGCCCGATCCGTTCGTCTTCTCGCCACAATAAGGTCCAGAAACCGGGGCATGATCGCAGGATACGTCTTGCGACCTGCGGTGGAGGACCCGTCTTGAGTTTCACGATCTACTACGACGGCGACTGCCCGTTCTGCACCCGTTATGTCGCCATGTCGCGCCTGCGCGCCGCCGCCGGTCCCGTCTCGCTGATCGACCTGCGCCAGGATGCCGCCGCGCGCGCGCGCCTCGGCGCCGAAGGCCTCGACCCCGACACCGGCATGGTCGTGGAAACCCCCGCCGGGCTTTATCACGGCGCCGATGCGGTCCATGCCATCAGCGCCATGTCCTCTGGCGCGGGTCTTCTGAACCGGCTGGCCGCCACGCTCTTCCGGCACCGTGCGCTGGCGCGCCTCGCCTACCCGGTGCTGCGCGCGGGCCGCAACGCCGCGCTTCTGGCGCTGGGCCGTTCGCCGATGCGCGCCGCAGACCCCGCCGAGAACGCCGGGTTCGAGATCTTCGCCCGCTTCTTCGGGCTCTTCCTGATCCTGAACGTGCTCTACTACATGTTCCGGGCCACCGCCTTCGACCTGCAGCCGACCTCGGTGCCGCTCCTCTTGCTCGGGCTTGCGCTGGTGGTGCGCCCCGCCGCCAAGGCCATCTTCGTGCTGTCCGTCCTTGCGCTGGCCGCCGACAGCTGGCTGCACGCGCCCGTGCATTCCAACCATACCATGCTGGCGAACTTCCTGATCGCCACCTTCCTACTGGGCGGCGCCTGGCACATGCTGCGCGGCTCCAGCTGGGAAACATTCTTCGCCGCCGTCCGCCCCACCGGGCGGGTGCTGCTGCTCATCATGTATACCTTCGGGATCTTCCACAAGATCAACACCGACTTCCTGAACCCCGAGACCAGCTGCGCCGTCGCGCTCTGGCGAGAGATGCCGGCGCCGCTGGCCGCCATCGACACCGCCTGGATGCATTACCTCGCGATCTACGGCACCTTCGTCGTCGAGGGCGTCATCATGCTGATGCTGATCGTGCCGCGCTGGCGGCACCTGGGCATCATCGCCGGGATCGGCTTCCACGCCCTGCTGGCGCAAAGCGGCTACGCCATGTACCCGGTGTTCACCACGCTGGCCATCGTGCTGCACATCCTCTACCTGCCGCCCGCCGTCGCCCTGCGCATCTCCCGCCACCCCCGCTACCGCGCGCTCGACGCCTTCCTGCGCCGCCCCGCCGGTGTGGCCTATATCGTGGCCGCCATCGGGCTCATCGGGCTTTTCGCCCGCGACTGGGATTACCGCATGGCCGCCTTCGTCTGGCTCCTGCTCGCGACATGGCCGCTCGCCATCATCGCCGTGGCGGGCTTTCACCGCGCCGCCCACGAGCATGAGCGCGTGCAGCTCTGGTCGCCCACCCTTGCGCTGAACCTCATCCCGCTGGTGTTCTTCCTGAACTGCCTCAGCCCCTATTTCGGGCTGAAGACGGCGCAAAGCATGAACATGTTCGCCAACCTGCGGCTGGAAGGCGGGGTCAGCAACCACCTTGTCTTCCGCGACACCATCGGCCCCTTCACCTATCTCGACGACATCGTGCTGGTCACCGATGCGCGCGGCTCGGCCACGCTGACCGCGGCGCTTGAGCACACCGACATCAGCCTCGTCTACTACGAGTTCCTCGACATGCTCGAAGACGTCCCGCCCCAGGCCGAGGTCGCCTTCGTCCGCGGCCCCTACGCCGTGCCGCTGACCCCCGTGGCCGAGATCATGGAGCGCGACGGCCACATCCTGCACCCCGAATGGGTGCGCAAGGTGTTCCACTTCCTGCCCGTGATGACCGAGACGCCCCGCCCCTGCTAGGGCGTCTCGCCCCGGACCCGGGCACCCGCACCTCCCGTCACACGTTCTCGGACGAGGCCGCCCACAGGTTCACGCCGTCCTCGAAGGCCAGCCGGTCGATCTCGGCCAGCTCCTCGGCGGTGAACTCCAGCCGCGCCAGCGCGCCGACGCAGTCCTCGATCTGTGCGGGCCGCGACGCACCGATCAGCGCGGACGTCACGCGCCCGCCGCGCAGGACCCAGGCGATCGCCATCTGCGCCAGGCTTTGCCCCCGCGCCGCCGCGATCTCGTTCAGCGCCCGCAGCCGCGCCACCGCCGCCTCCGAGATCAGCCCGGCGTTCAGCGACTTGCCCGCAGCCGCCCGGCTGTCCCCGGGCACCCCGCCCAGGTACTTGCCGGTCAGCATCCCCTGCGCCAGCGGCGTGAACACGATCGAGCCCATGCCGGCCTCGTCCAGCGTGTCCAGCAACCCGTCACGCTCGATCCAGCGGTTCAGGATGTTGTAGGACGGCTGATGTATCACCACGGGCGTGCCCAACTCCTTCAGGATCGCCACGATCTGCCGCGTCCGCTCGCTGTTGTAGCTGGAGATCCCGGCATAAAGCGCCTTGCCCGACCGCACGATCTGGTCCAGCGCGCCCGCCGTCTCTTCCAGCGGGGTGTCGGGATCGAAGCGGTGCGAATAGAAGATGTCCACATAGTCGAGCCCCAGCCGCCGCAGCGATGCATCGCAAGAGGCGATCAGGTACTTGCGGCTGCCCCACTCGCCATAGGGTCCGGGCCACATGCCGTAACCGGCCTTAGACGACACGATCAGCTCGTCCCGGTGGTGGCAGAAATCGGTCCGCAGGATCTGGCCGAAGGCCTCTTCCGCCGACCCCGGCGGCGGGCCGTAGTTGTTGGCCAGGTCGAAATGGGTGATGCCGAGGTCAAAGGCCGTCCGGCACATCGCCCGCTTGACGTCATGCGGCGTGTCCTCGCCGAAATTGTGCCACAGCCCCAGCGACACCGCCGGCAGCTTCAGCCCCGAGCGGCCGAGCCGGCGATACTCCATCCTGTCGTAACGGGTCGCACTGGGGACATATGTCATGATCACGCTCTCCCTTGCCTGCCAGTCGGGGCGGACATGCACCATGCCCCCGTCCGTCCGCCGGTGCAATCGGTGTCGCCAGAGCGTCCGCCCATCACGCCCCGCCCCTAGGAGGCGGCGCGCGCCACGAAGACCGACAGCGCAAGGTCCAGAACAGCCCGCACCTCGGCCACCGGCACGCCCGCCGCACGGCTGGCCAACGCCAGCCCGAACTGGGCGTCGAGATAGCGCGCGCCCAGCGCCACCGGCACACAGCCGGCCCAGTCGCCGCCGTCACGCGCCGACTGCAGGAAAGCGGCAAATGCGGCCCGGGTGTCCGCCTCGATCGCCACGACCAGCGCACGCGTGTCGTCTCCGGCAAGGGGCTTCGCGGCGCGCAGCTTGGTGAACAGGCAGCCGTGGGCGAACACCGGGTCTTCCGCGAAGAACGACGCCATGGCATCCAGCCGTTCGGCAAAGCTGCCCGGCCCGTCCAGAAGCCCGACCACACGGTCCAGCACGCTTGCGGCATAGGCTTCGAGCGCGGCACGCATCAGCCCGTCCTCGCCCCCGAACTCGCGGTAGAGCGACGGCTTCGAAATACCCGCCATCTGGCAAAGCGCGTTCACCGACACGCCCTGCGGGCCCGCCTCCCAATAGGCACGCATGGCGATGTCGACCAGCCGCTCCCGATCCAGCGATTTCGGCCGTCCCCGCCGCCGTGGCGCTTCGTCATCCTGCATTTTCATACCACATGGTAATTTATTATTGACGCCGCCGCCCATATATTCGTACCACTAGGTACGATAAATTGAAACGGGGCATTGCCCCTTCCCGATCAAGAGGACCACCTCACATGAAGACGCTCCTTGCGCTTGCCGCCACCCTCGCCCTGTCTCTTCCCGCCGTCGCCGCGGAGCACGCGCACGACCATACCCTTGTGACCCCGGCCAGCGCCCCCTGGCAAGAGACCGGCCTTCCCGGCGTCCAGCTTGCCCTTGCATGGGGCAGCGAAGAGGCGGGCGATGCCGTCTGGCTGCTCCGAATGGCCCCCGGTGTCGCGCTTCCCGCGCATACCCATACCAATGACTACTGGGGCCTGACCGTGCAGGGCAACTGGGTCCACATCCACGAGGACGGCAGCGAAACCGCCTCGGCCCCAGGGGATTACACCCGCGTTCCGGGCGGCGTGCTGCACGGAGACCGCTGCGACGGCGACATCCCCTGCATAGGCCTGCTCGATTTCGACGGCATCCGCGACGCGATCTTCCCCAACTGACCGCGTCCCGCGCCCCGACTGCCCCCGCCGGGCGCCCCTCTGCGGGCGCCCGCCACCGCGCGGGCCCGACCGCCCGCCCGAAACCCCGCACTCCACCCTGCCCCGTCGCCCCGCTCGCCCCGGCCCCGCCGCCCCCAACTCCACGGACGCCGCCCGCCCCGCCCGACCCCACACCCCACTCTTCTTCTCTGCCCAAACCCTCCCGCCGGAAGCACGCCACACCGCCGCGTTCCACCCGACACGCAACCCTCCCGACGCCCTCACCAGCGCACGCCCCCGTATTCTTCTGTTCCGAAATACTCCCGCCGGAGGCACGCCGCAGAGCGGCGTTCCACCCGACACGCCACCCTCCCGACGTCCCCCAAGCGCGCCCCCCAGATTCTTCTGTTCCCAAATACTCCCGCCGGAGGCACGCCGCAGAGCGGCGTTCCACCCGCCACGCCACCCTCCCGACGCCCCGACCAGCGCACGCCCCCGCATTCTTCTGTTCCCAAATACTCCCGCCGGAGGCACGCCGCAGAGCGGCGTTCCCCGATCCCCGCGCCGACCTTTTGCCGACGTCATGCCGACGCGATGCCGACACGGCCGCCGGCCCCGGTCAGCCCCCCGGACACCCGACGCCCCGTCGTCGCGGGAGCCGCTTTCCCGCGCCGCAAGGACAGCCCCTCCCCCTTCAACCCGGACCAGTCAGTTCCACCGCGGGTACGTCGCATGGCGGAGTTCCCGCGCCGACGCGATGCCGACGTTATGCCGACGTCATGCCGACATGGCACCGAACTGGCCCGGACAGGGTGCCGACGCCGCCTTCTCCCGCCCGGCCCGGTCGAAAAGCACGCCGGGGTTAGCGCTGTCACTGTTGCCCCCCTGCCCCCGGACAGGCTAGATGCGCGCAGTTCACCCGCCCTTGCCCACAGGATATTGCGCATGACGCCCCCCATTGATTTCAACGACCGGATGCTGTCGCTGGGCCTTGCCCGCGTGTCCGAGGCCGCCGCCCTCGCCTCTGCCGGCCTTGTCGGCCACGGCGACGAAAAGGCCGCCGACCAGGCCGCGGTGAACGCCATGCGCGACCAGCTCAACAAGCTCGACATCCGCGGCGTGGTCGTTATCGGCGAAGGAGAAAGAGACGAAGCGCCAATGCTTTACATCGGTGAAGAGGTCGGCACCGGCACCGGCCCCGAGGTCGATATCGCGCTGGATCCGCTGGAGGGCACGACGCTGACGGCCAAGGACATGCCCAACGCCCTGACCGTGATCGCCATGGCCCCGAGAGGCACGCTGCTGCACGCCCCCGACGTCTACATGGACAAGCTCGCCGTCGGCCCCGGCTATGTCCCCGATGTGGTGTCGCTGGAAATGAGCCCGTCTGAAAGGGTGCACGCGCTTGCCAAGGCGCGCGGCTGCAGCGCGCGCGACATCACCGTCTGCATCCTGGAGCGTCCCCGCCACGAGGACCTGATCGCCGAGGTCCGCTCCACCGGCGCCGCGATCCGCCTCATCACAGATGGCGACGTCGCCGGCGTGATCCACTGCGCCGAAGCCGACATCACCGGCATCGACATGTACATGGGGTCGGGCGGCGCGCCCGAGGGTGTGCTGGCGGCCTCTGCCCTCAAGTGCATGGGCGGGCAGATGTGGGGGCGGCTGTTGTTCCGCAACGACGACGAGAGGGCACGCGCCGCGAAAGCGGGCATCACCGACCTCGGCAAGGTCTATTCCCGTGACGAGATGGTGACCTCGAACGTCATCTTCGCCGCCACCGGCGTCACCGACGGGTCCATCCTGCGCGGGATCAAGCGCGAACCGACGCACCTGACGACCGAGACGATCCTCATGCGCTCCAAGACCGGGTCGATCCGGCGGATGCTCTACCGCAACCCGCGCGCCCCGCGCGACTAGGCATGGCGGCCTTTCTCGGGGTCGAACGTTCTGTCACCGGGCGGCGCTGGGTCGGGCCCGATCCGGCGCAGGACCGCCTGGCCGAGGCCATCGCCCAGCAGACCCGCCTGCCCCTGCCCGTGGGCCATGTGCTGGCCCGCCGGGGCGTGGCGCCCGAGGCAGCAGAGGCCTTTCTCTCCCCCACCCTGCGCGACCTGCTGCCCGACCCGCGCAGCCTCAAGGACATGGAGCGCGCCGCGGCCCGGCTTGTCACCGCCCTGACCCGGCGTGAGCCTGTCGCGGTCTTCGCCGACTACGATGTGGATGGCGGGGCATCCGCCGCGCTGCTGCTGACATGGCTGCGGGCGCAGGGGCATGACGCGACGCTCTACGTGCCCGACCGCATCGACGAGGGCTATGGCCCCAACCCGCAGGCGATGCAGGTCCTAGCGCGCGACCACGCGCTGATCGTCTGCGTCGATTGCGGCACGCTGAGCCATGACGCGATCGCGGCGGCCGATGGCGCGGAGGTTGTCGTGCTCGACCATCACCTGGGCGCCGAGACGCTGCCGCCCGCCCTTGCCGTGGTCAACCCCAACCGCCAGGACGAGCCCGGCGACCTGGGCCACCTCTGCGCCGCCGCCGTCGTCTTCCTGGCCCTGGTCGAGGCGAACCGGCAGATGCGCGAGGCCGGGCGCAAGGGCCCGGACCTGATGACCTTCCTCGACCTGGTGGCGCTGGCCACGGTGGCCGACGTGGCGCCGCTGGTCGGCGTGAACCGCGCGCTCGTCCGCCAGGGGCTGAAGGTGATGGCGCAACGGCGGCGCCCCGGTTTGGTCGCCCTGTCGGACGTGGCGCGCATGAACGCCGCGCCGACGCCCTACCATCTGGGGTTCCTGCTGGGGCCGCGGGTGAATGCCGGGGGGCGCGTGGGCCGCGCCGACCTGGGCGCCCGGCTTCTGGCGACAGAGGACGCCGCCGAGGCGGCGGCCCTGGCCGAACGACTCGACGCGCTCAATACCGAGCGGCGGGATATCGAGGCGCGCGTGCTCGACGCGGCGCTGGCCGCAGCAGAGGCGCGCGGCCTCGACGGCCCGCTGGTCTGGGCCGCGGGCGAGGGCTGGCACCCCGGCGTGGTGGGCATCGTGGCCTCGCGTCTGAAGGAGGCGACGAACCGGCCCGCCATCGTGATCGGCCTGCACGACGGCGAGGGCAAGGGCTCGGGCCGCTCGGTCTCGGGCATCGACCTTGGCGCCTCGGTGCAGCGGCTGGCCGCCGAGGGCCTGCTGATAAAGGGCGGCGGCCACCGGATGGCGGCGGGGCTGACCGTGGCCGCCGACAAGCTGGACCCGGCGATGGAGCGGCTGGCGGAATTGCTGGACCGTCAGGGCGCTGGCGCGCTGGGTCCGCGCGACCTGACGCTCGACGGCCTCCTGATGCCCGGCGCGGCCACGGTCGAACTGATCGACCGGATCGAGGCGGCGGGACCCTATGGCGCCGGCGCCCCCGCCCCGCGCTTCGCCTTCCCCTCGCAGATCATCGGCCATGCCCGCAGGGTCGGCGAATCGCACCTCAAGATCGCCTTTTCGGACGGAACCGGCCCCCGGCTCGAGGCGATCGCCTTCGGGGCCTTCGACGGCCCGATCGGCCCCGCGCTCGACGCGCACGGCGGCGCACGCTTTCACCTGGCCGGGCGGCTGGAGATCAACGACTGGGGCGGCCGGCAACGCCCGCAACTGCGTCTCGAGGACATTGCCCCCGCCGGCTGAAACAATGGAAATACCGCAAAGAATCCCCTTGCCACGCTCCCGCAGATTTTCTAGATAACGCCGCACGCCAAAGCGCTGGCCCGTTCGTCTATCGGTTAGGACGCCAGGTTTTCAACCTGGAAAGAGGGGTTCGATTCCCCTACGGGCTGCCATATTTCCGCGCAACCTATTGAAAAGCCTAGCTTTTCTGCCGTGGCCTTGCTTCTACCCGCCAAAACGCTTGCCATCCCCTGCGGACCTAAACGGAACAACGTGATACAGATTGGTGCGGCAGGCTGCCGCACCCCTACCGCCTAGCATGGTTCGCCCCGCGCCCTCCCTGCGGCCACCCGCCTACCCGCTGCTGGTCTCGGTGTCGGTTATCCTGCCCGCCCGAGGCGGGAGGCACCGATGAGCAGACGACGGCAACGCGGCAAGTCGCTGGACCTGATCCCTAAGGATCGCGCGGCATGGGCGGCGGAGATCTGGCAGGACCGCGAGGAGGTCGCGCGCACCGAGGTCGGGGCGTGGATGCTGCGCGAGGCGGCGGCGATCCTCGGCGAGCCTGAGGAGGCCGTGGACGCGCTCCTCACCGTCTACCGGGGCGAGCCGCCAGACGCGCCCTGAGGGGCGCTCTGCGGCCCCGAGGCTGTCGGCGGCCTCCGAATGCCGGATGGGGCGTGGTGGCCGTCATGGCGGCGCTAAGCGGCTCGGTGGCGGGCGTGAGGAGGAGGACCCGCCCCTGCCATGCTACGGCCCCGCGTCGGCTCCTCGCCGCGCTCGACCATGCCGTTCACCGTGCGCTCGATCACGCCGGGATCGGCGCGCTCGGCGTCACGGAGGCGGCGGGCCTCGTGGATTTCGTCGCGGCGAAGGCCGAGGGTGTTGGAGGCCGCAACACCCTCCTCTCGGTGCTGGTTAGCACCAAGACGCGCCACCTCCCCCCGCTCCTGCGCGGCATCGTATTCCTCGGCCAGCCGCATTTCGGCCCGCGCGCGGTTGGCAAGCGCATGGGCTTGCGCCCAGTGGACCTCAGCGATCCGATCAGGGCGGGAAGCATCTTGACGCCCAAGAGCGGCCTCGCACACCCTGCCATTGCCGGTGAGGAAGGAGGTGAAGATGAGGCTCACAACGATCACGATGGGCGCGGCGATGATGGCGCAGGAGGCAGGGGCGACGCCCTTCGAGGGCGTCTATGACCGTGACTACCAGAGATGCCTGCGGCCCGCGTCCGACAGCCGCGTGGTGTTCTCCGGCGACCTCATGGAATTCTGGGAGGGCGGGTGCGCGCTATCCAACCCGACCGTGATCCGCGACATGCCAGACGCACGCCTCTATGACGGAGACTGCGGTGAGGAGGACTACAGGTTCCGGCAGCGGATCATGGTGATGCGGATCGACCGGAGATACGAGCAGCCAAGCAACGCGGACCTAGCCATCATCCGAAACGGCACGGTGGCTTTCTACACCACCTGCCCGCCGGGGACGACGATCTACGGCCAGTGATAGGACGCGGCGCCGTCACGCGGCCTAGCTGCCCGATAGGTCGGGCACATATATCTGCTTGAGCGGGATCATCGAGCGGTAGCGCGGCGAGAGCCGGGCGTAGTTCTCTAGCACCAACTCCACGAAGTCGTCTCCGTCGATGAGCCGGAGCTTGGGCCGGTGGCGTTCCAGATCAATCGACTGGCGGCTGTATGACCCGAGCGAAATGAAAAGGCCGAACTCCCCTTCGCCCAAGGTGCCCAGCAACTGATCAACCTCGGGGCGGGGAACTTGGTCTGTCTTGCGCTTGCACTGAACCTTCAGGATCGGAGGCTCAAAGCCCAGCTTGTCGCGGTGGGCGATCACATCAACGCCGCCATCGCCTGACCGCTGTGTGACGCGCGCGGTGTAGCCCATGCATTCCAGCAGGTGGGCGACAAACTCCTCGAAGTCGTAGCCCGAGAGCTTGTTCATGATCTGGCGGATCACGAAGTCGCCGGTCGTTATCTCGGCCTGCTGGGAGACGGCGACCGTAGCCGTGTCGTCATCCGGGGTTTCTTCCGGCACGCCTTCCGCTGGACCTGCATCTTCCGGAGCGGCCATGCCGATCTTGGCAAGGAACTCCCCCCGGTTTCCTTGGATCAGGAAGACAGTGATGAAGGCCCCGATCTCGTTCAGGGCACTCTGGCTGAAATCGCTGCGGGGGAAGTGACCTAGCCACTCAACCTGACGCCGGTTTGGGTAGTCATCCGGGTCATCCGCGACATGGTCGAACGCCCCGGTGAAGCGCCCGATGTTGACCATGCGGTCGTTCTTCGACGGATAGACTACGATGTCGCCCGCCTGCATTTCATGGGTGAAGCGGAACAGGATACCTGCGTCGACCGGCCGCGACCCTGCCTTCTTGTCCGGGTAGTGTTGTGCCAATGCGATCTTGAGGGCTTCACGGTCGGGATACTGGCGCAGATCACCGAGTGCCGTCCATCCGATGGCAACATACCCGTTTTCAAGCGGGCGGTCTCCAACGTGCGCGCCCATGTGGACGCCCCAAACACTCGGGTGCTCGGTCATGTCGCTCCTCCTCCATTGGCGCCACCTGAGGTCCTCGCCTTATTGAGCCAGAACAGTCTGGCGAGGATTTCGTAGTCTGTCAGCGCCCCGGCCCGCCAGTCGGCATCCTGACCGTAGGGGTCGACCACCGTGGTGTCGAGCGCGGCGCGGACATGACCAAGCCGCGCCGTGCGCGCGGCACATGGGTTCGTCAGCATCAGCCTTTTCAGCGCCGCCCGCGTCGGCTCCTCGCCCCGCTCCACCATCTCGTCCAGCGCCTGCTGGATCACGCAGGGCTGCTAGCGCTACGCATCGCGCATGCGGCGGGCCTCTTGAAGGTCTTTGTCGGTGTGTCGAGCGAGTTTGACGGTCGCGCTCAGCGACGGACGGAAAGAGCCTCCTTCAAGTCCTCGACCGTCCACCACGGCCGCGATGCGTGCACCATTCGATGGCAGTTTGCACAGAGAAGGACCAGATCGGCCAGCTTGGTCGTCTCGCCCGCAGCCAGTTCCGATACAGGCTTGGTGTGATGGCATTCGATAAATCCGCCTCCCCGCTCGCCATAGGTGGCATGGAAGTCGAAGCCGCACGCCTCGCAGCACAGATGCCCATGTTGCTTCAGGTAGGCCGCCTTCTTGCGCTTCACGATGGTCGCGTTCCGCTCACGGTACCGGTGCATCCGGGTTAGGAGCTGTCCTTCGACGGCTTCGGTCAAATCGTCCTCGGGCAAAAATGGCGCATCTTCTGCCGTTGCTACCTGCGTCACGTCGAGGATCGAGGCCACCACCTTCTTTAGAGCAGTCGGGTTGTCGGCAAACTCAGCCCAGACGACCTCTTCGAGCTTGTTTCCCCGGATCAGACCCTTGGTGTTGTGGTTCGGGTCATGGGCGCGAAAGTTCAGGAGTTTCATCGACACGCCGTTGGCATTGCGGAGCGTGTCAGAGCCCGTCAGGCCTAACGCCTTGGCGACATGGCTGATCTTGGCCGTAAGGCCGAGCACACCGTTTCCCGTAGGCGAAAAATAGTCGTCCGGATTGTCCAAGTAATAGTCCAGAGCCACGAGAAGCTCGTCGCGGGTCCATGGTGGATTGCGCTTCGTCTCTGCCATGCACGGACACTAGCAATGAGGTCGACGTTCCCGCCAGATGTATTCAGCTCCTAGAGGCTTCTCAACGTCCTTTGGCAGTTGGTGGCGGTTGGTGTCCTCGTCGCCGATCAGGGCCAAGGCCTTGGCCTCATTCTAGCGTGCACCCACAATTACGACCAGAACCGGGCCGCGTCTGCCCGATGCTCGCCCATCTGGCTCTCGACGGTAAGTGTTGTAACGCCCGCGCCGTGGGCGATCTGTTCGAGGATGCCTGCGGTTGTCAGCGCGACGGCGAAGACGGCGTTGAAGGTCGGGGGTCTGCGGCCGGGGTCCATCTGCGCTAGATGCGCGATCTGCTTGTGGCGCATGTGGCTGACAAGATCTAGGTCGGCCGCCCCCTCGGCCGCACGGAAGCGGACAATGGCGGCTTCCAGATCGGCGGGACGTGGCGTGCTGGACAGCGCCTCCGCCCCGGTGTTCTCGATATACTCGACCATGGCTCGCAGGTGTCGGTCAGATGCCTTCCGCACTGGCAGCCAAGCGCGGATGGCCTTGCCGATCAGCGCCTCCAAGAGCACCTGTCGAATGGCCGTCGCTGTGCGCCCGGCGCGCGCCTCGTTGATGGACGCCACCACCTCGGGCGCGTTCCCCGCCTCAATAATGGCGACGTAGCGGTGCAGGTTCACGGCGTCCGTGAATGCGACAAGGGCCGCGTCCCGAAACTCCGCCTCGTCGCTGATGCCCGCCTTCGGCATGATCCGGCGTCTCCGTGTTGCTCTGCCCGGCACCCAATGTCGGGCACCGCCCCGATCCGGCGTCGAGGGTAGACCCAGCCTCGTGTGTTCGGCAACGCGGGGGTCCACGCTGGGCCGGTTCAGGATCACCAGCGCGTCGCGGACGGCGTGGCCGTCCTTGAAGGCGCCGCCGAGGAAGCGGCGGATAGCTGGCTCGCCTGCGCCGTCCTTAGCGGCGAAGCCAAAGCCCTGCCGGTTCCCGAACCAGTGGCACAATTCAGCCTCGCCAATCCGCGAGGCTGCCCCCTCCCACCCCATCGCCAGCACGCCATCGAGATAGGCTTCCGTTTCCCAACCATGCAGGCATTTCTGGCTCGCGAATTCGCCAGCCAGTTCAGCCCCACCCGTGGCGGAAAGGTCAACTAGCCGCACGCCTGTCGCCAGACCACTGAACAAGGGTGTCCTCGCCAATCCGCGAGGACGCCTCCTCCCGCCCCATCTCCGACACGCCTTGCGGCCGAACCACGAAGCCAATTCGGTCTCGCCAATCCGCGAGGCCGCCCCTCCTAGCCGAGCGCAGCAGCGCGGTTCGGCAGGTCGCGCGCCCGACATGCGGCGGTCCGCCCTCCCAGTTCATGCTCGCCAATTCGCGAGCACGCCATCTCCCACTTGAGCGCCCGGCGATGCGGGGGTCCACGCTGGGCCGGTTCAGGATCACCAGCGCGTCGCGGACGGCGTGGCCGTCCTTGAAGGCGCCGCCGAGGAAGCGGCGGATGGAGCCTTCTCCTGCGCCTGACGCTGCGGCGGTGCAGAAGTTGCCCTTGCTTCCGAACCATTCCATCAGGTCACGCTCGCGGATGCGCGAGCGTGCCTCCTCCCACCCCATCGCCAGCACGCCATCGAGATACGCCTTCGCCTGCTTGACGCAGAGCAGCGCGTGCTGCGGCCTAGCGCGGCGGCACGCGGCTGATCGTCAATCCGACCGCGATCAGCGACAGCGCCCGATCCTTCCACCGATAAGCCAGCGTCCGGTTCAAGCCGCGCTCCCGGCAGATCGGCGCGAAGCCCCGGCGCGCGGCCTGCGCCGCGATCCACGCCTGTAGCGCCCGCGCGGCGTCCGGGTGGCGCGGCGCGACGTAGCGCGCGGGCCAGCGCAGCGCGGCGTCAAGCTGATCGAGACGGGCGGCGGGCAGCATCCTGTAGTGCAGGCGCTCGGCCTCGTGTTCCTCCTCCTTCTCGTCATCGAGATCGGCCCGCTCGGGCGGGCCGCCGAAGGCCTCGATGTGCTCGTGAAGGGACAGGGGCGCGTCATGCAGGCGCGATCCGACGAAGCCGAGCGGCCCGGCCCGGCCGCCTGCGTGATAGAGCCAGCGCGCGGCCTCGATCAGTTCGGCCTCGACGGTCTCGGGCGTCCAGCCGGGCGCCCCGACGGGCAGCGCCGATCCGGGCACGCGGCGGGCGGGCATCGAAGCGTCGAACATGGCGCGGGCTCCCCTGCTGATGGCAGGAGGATAGAACCAACGCGGCCCCTTGTCAGGCGTCGTTTTGCAGAAATACCCGGACGCTCCCAGAACAAAGCAAACCGAGTTTCGAATTTTGCAAAAAATCGAGGACATACGGGGCGGCGCCCCGCGTGGCTCCTGTCGCGGCCCATACGGTCCCTAAAGGGGGTCGCGCCCCTCTCTCCGCCCCGTCCAGCCCCGTCTCGCCATTCCGGGTAGGGCGAATGCCGCGAACCGACTTGGGGCTCCACGGCCCCTCTGAGCGCGTCTCTGCGGGTCCGGCCCGTCCGCGCGCTTGCGCACAGATCCCGATCAGTCGGTCAGGGGAAACTGGCAAGAGGATTGTGCAGGAACAGGGTGGGGGTCTCAGGGAAGGGGGCACTCTGGGCGTGACGGGCAAAGACGGACAGGTGGCCGGTCAGAAGTGTCCGACAGGCGACGGCAACGACCGAGCCGGTGGCATCAGCGGCAGATCACCGGCCGGGGATTGGGCCTTCATCCCACTGAGGCCCGCGTAGGCGTCTGGCGCAGAAAGAGATGGGGATCAGGATCGGGGCGGGCTTGTGGCCCGCCCCGGCCTCGTCGCCACGCCCGGAAAGGAGACCCGAAAATGGCCGCGACGCCTCGGTGTTTTGCGGCACCGCCGAGTGGCCGGATCACTTCGCCATGTCCATGAGGCGGGCGGATCAACCCACAGGCCCGGCCTGTCGCCGAGCCCGCCGATCAGGTGTCGGCGAGGTCACGCGCCAGCGACGCGAGCAGCCGGGCGGCCTGCTCGGGGCACTCGCGGCCGATCATCGCGCGGGCGAGTTCGACCTTAGCGCGCTGGTCGGCGCGGGTCGTCGCGCGGCACTCGACGGCGCGGTCGAACGCGTCCCAGCCGCGCGCGTCGGCGGCGTCGGCGTGGGCGTCGTCGGGCGCCGACAGCGCGGCGGCGAAGGCGTCAGCGTAGGTGTTGGCGAGTTGGGTGGGGGTCATGTCGGCGGTCCTTTCAGGTTGGGGTCAGCGGCGCCCGAGGCCGAGGTCTCGGGCGCGGTGATCGCGCTTACGGTCATCGGTCGCGCGACCCGTTGACGGCGCGCAGCGCCGACGCCCACACCCGGTCAATGGGCGTCTCGGCGGCGGGTGGGGGGCCTTCGGCCATCGTGGCTACACCTTCCTCGCGCCGCTCGATGCCCGGGATGCTGGCCTCGGGCTGGATGGGCGCCGCGCGCAGAAACTGACGCGCGGGTTCCACCGCCATGTCGGTTTCCAGTGCGAGCTTCATTGCCACGTCCCACCGCCCGGCGGCCTCGGGGCTTTCGAGTATGCCCTTGATCCGCGCGCGCTCGGCGGCTGCGCCTTCGGCCCGCCCCTCTGCGCGTGCGGCCTCGCGGGCCTCGGCCGCCGCCGCGCGGCGCGTCGATGTGAAGCTGGATTGGCTGAACATTGTCGATCTCCTTTCTGTGTCCGACCGGTGCCTTGGGCACGTCAGCGCGCGAGCACGGCGTCGCTGGCGAGCGTCGCCTCCGGGCTCGCGTCGGCCCGGCGAAGGACCGCCATACCGGCCGCTTCGCAGTCCCTGACCAGCGCTTCCTCGGCCATTTCCGCGTCGAGGATCTGCCGATCCAGCCGGGCGAGTTCCGCGTCCCGTTCACCGGGGTCGAGGCCGGGGTCATCGCCGTAGGTTTCGGCCAGCAGTGCCTTCATCACGTCCGCGACCGCGCCAGTGTTCGAAGCCAAGATCAGCGCCAGCAGCTGGTCGCTGGACAGCGACGGCAGCCTCGGGCTACGGCCATCCGCCGGGCGGCAAAGGCTCGCAAGGTTGATCGTCGCCAGCGACTGCTCGGCCATCCGGGCGAGGCCGTCAGAGATAGCGGCCTGCGCGAGCGCGAGAGGCACTGGTCGGCTGGCGATCTGGTCGCGCTGGTCGAGAAGCCGGACCCGAAGGGCGCGCAGTTCCTCGACTGCGGCGCGCGCCTCGGTCGCGGGCGAGGTCGCCGATTTCTTGCTCTTGCGCGCGATCATCTGATGACCCCCTGTCCGGTGCCGACGACTGCGCGCGACCCGTCATCGGTCTCGATGGGCAGCGGCAGGCCGTGTTCCCTCGCGAACTTCAGCGCGGCGTCGTAGACGCGCCCGGCGGCCTGACTTTGTGCGCCGGCGGCGTCGCGCTGTTCAGCGCAGCGCTGCTGCTCGTCGACAATGGCCGCCACTTCCGCGTGGAGACGGGCGATCTCATCGCTCGTTGTCTTGTCGCGGTGCCCGATGCCGTCGAGTTCCAACCGCTCGATACGGCCTAGCGCGCGCTGACGGCGCTGGCCGAGGTCCATCACGCGGTCGGACAGCGCCCTGACGCAGGCAAGCTTCTCCTGCCGGATGAGGTTGAGCGCGGCAAGCCGGGCGGCGCTGTCGAATTGCGTTTGGTCCATGTGTGCCTCCTTCAACTGACGCCACCATCGGGCCGAACGCTGGCCATCTCCACGGGGTCAAGATGGCCAGCGGTCTCTGCCGCGAGGATCGAGCGGAGGCGACGGGCCGACAGGGCGGCGTGGCCCTCGCTCACCAACCGATGCAGGGTTTGCTCGGGCTCCCGCGACGGCGTCATGCTGGCGCGCTCGGCGCGCCGCCATGACGCTGCCAACATCTTGGCCGCCGCCTCATGCCCTAGGTCGGGCCAGCATCGCGCCCGCAAGCCGCGCAACGCCGCGTCTCGGCGATCCTGACGGAGACGGCGCCGTGCATGGGACCAGCCGGGGCCAGCGACCCCGAGGACCGCTTCCAGCGACCCGGCCTCTGGGCCGTGCAGCCATCGAAGGATCAGGACGCCCGCCCGCCGGGCGCCGGGGTCGCGCGACACCAGCCCGACCTCGGCAAGAGCGACGAGATCGACCGCCGGGCCGAGGCCGTCATCGGCCTCGCCCCACTGCGGCTTGGTGGCCGAGGCGTGAAGCAGGGTGTCCCGCGCGCCCATCAGAAGACCCCCGGACGGATCCTGACGTGTTTCCCTTGGACCTCGATGAGCCGAAGTTCGAGCAGACGGCGCCGGGCGCGGTTGAATGACTGACACATCGCGTTGGGCTGCTGAGACGCATGCCGGCGCATGTCGTCGAAGGCTTGCCGCCACTCTGCCACGGGAACCAACCGATGCCCGCCGGAAACGCGGCGAAGGGCTTGAATGGCGATCGCCTGTGACGGCGACAGATGGACCGGCGGACGGGACACAACGCCACGAAGGGCGGCGGGGGCGAGCGGTCGCACGGTCCCGGCTGATCCTACCGAGGCGACGGCGGAACAGCGAAGACGCTCCTCGTGATCGAGGACGGTGCCGGTCCATGCGGCCAAGGCGCGACGTGCCTCGGCCTCACCTACGCGACCGATAAGGTCGGAACGAATGGCGGCCTGCCAAGCCACGAGGCGACGGGCGCGCTCGGTCGTTCCGAGCGCGGCCCCTTCGACAAGGTCGAGGGCAGCCGCCTCAGGGTGCAGCCACGGCCAGCGGTCGAGGGGAAAGGCGACGCAGGTCATTGCGCATTCCCCTGAACACCGTTCCGGACAGACCGCCGGGTGGCGGGACAGACGGGACGCGACAGACCCCCCCAATAAGGGGGTCTGTCGCGCCCTCCCCCGGCCGGGACAAACCGATGAAAACTCCGTTCTGTCTTCCGTGTGTCCCGGTTTGTCGCGTGTCCCGAAGCCGAGACACACCGACCGCCTTTCCGATGTGTCCCGGTCTGTCTCGCCCTAAGAAGCGGCATAGGACCACTCCTCGACAAGGTTCCCGCGCAGCCCTGCACGGTCTATCATCCGCTGGACCGACTTCCGCTCCGAAGCGGCCTTTAGGCCCGAGCCCAAGAGCCCTTCGCCCCGCGCGGCATTGATCGCCTCGGTCAACGTGAACGGATCGTCACCGAGCCGCTGTGCCAGCCTCGCCGCCTTTGCGTCGGCCTCCTGTGATTTCCGCTGCGCCTGCGCTCCCAGCACTTCCGCCGGAGCCGTGGGCTCCCCCTCAATCACCGCTTCGTCCGAGCCGTCAGCCGTCGCGAGACTGGCAACGCGGAAACGCAGTTCCTGCCCTGTCGGCACCGAGTTGGCCTTCACGACTGCCAGCCGGGAGAAGCCACGGCCCGAGCCCACGCGAAGTTCGACATCGACAGCGGCGACCAGCGCCGTCGAGCCCCGCGCCGTCCCGCCGCCCTTGGCGAGGTGGTGGATGAGGATCATCGCAGCGCCGGGGAAGGCGCGGGATATTGCCGTCAGCGCAGAGACCGCGCGACCTACATCCCGTGCTGAGTTCTCGTCGAGCCCGAGGATGAGGCGCGCGACTGTGTCGACGACGATTAGGCGCGGATTGGGCGTCACGGCGCTGATCTCGCCGACAATGGCGTCCCGCTCCGTGGCAAGCTGTGGTGCCCAATCGGCGATGCTTACGAATGCCGGATCGGCGCTGGCGGCCAGCAGGCGCCGCTGTACGGCGCCTGCGCGCTCGGCGGCAAGATAGACAACGTGGCCCGCTCGAACCTCGCGGTCGAGCCACGGCATACCCCGCGAAACGGACGCGCTGAGTGACGCGGCAAGCGTCGATTTCCCGGCGCCGGGCGCGCCTGTCAGTAGCCCGATCTCGCCAGCGGCCAGAAGCCCGGACACGATCTCCTGCCGTAGTGGCGGCGGGCCGAGGTCGGCCAGCCGCCGGAAGCGCCCGCTATTCATCGGCCGCCTCCTGCACCGCCACGGCGCGGATCGCGTCGGCCAGCGCGCGGTCGCCTTCCCATTTTTCGAGGTCCGAGAGCGACCAGCGGGTGCATTTCGGGCTGAGGTGGACCGGGGGCGGGAAGCCATCGTGGCCTTCCCGGACCCACCGCCAGACGGTGTTTCGGCTAACGGCATAGCGCCGTGCGACCGCTCGATCAGATAGGAACATTGCGGGGCCTTTCGTTCAGCTACGCCCCACGAGTAACCCCTGCCCCGCTAAGGTGTCGCGGACAGTACTTAGTTATTTTTTGACTAGTTCTGTCCTTTTCTTCAGGTTTCGCTTGATCCGCTTCAGGGCTCGTTCGGGAAGATCATCACCGCCACCCAGCGCTTCGTTCAGCGCGCGCAGGATAGCTTCGAAGTCCCGCCAACAGGCCCGGTCGAACCCTTGCCCGGCCCCGGTCCAGACGGCAGCAAGATCATCGGCCAGCCGGTCGAGCGGATCGCCCGCGAGCGCGTCTGAAAGCGAGCGCGGGCCACCCCCGTCGTCGCCGTGTTCTGCGAGAACCGCAGCCTCTAGTCGCGCTGCGACGGCGGCTAGGTCATGTAGCCCCACGAATGCCTCGGCGGCGGGGGCAGCAATCTCGCACCACGCAGGTGCGCCTTTCATGGCGCCGAAATGGGCGAAAAGGCGGTTTAGCCGATCCGAAAGCCGGGCGACATTCTGGACGGCATCCTGAAGCCCTTCTACTACCTCGAAAAGGTCGCCTTGCCTTGGCCCCTTTGCCCGCGTCCGCGACAGGTCGAAACGAAGTGCAGCCAACTCGACTGCTCGCAGGGAAACAGGGTCGTTTAGAATGCCATCGAACGCAGTAGCAGCGGCGGCGGCGCCGCCTGTATGATGCAGGGCATCGCGTGCGGCGCGCACCTTCCCGCGCAGCGTAGCCTCCATATGCCGGGCGAGTTCGCTTCCGCGTGGCTTCTTGCTCACGTGCCCGCTCCGATCATCGGAACAACGTTGCCGCGCTCCTCGCCACGGAGGAACGCTGCCCAACTTTCCATCATCTGCCGTCGCCGCTCCACGAGGTCGCTGCGCCGATAGGCGCGCTCGACCTCGCTGCCGACCTTGTGCGCGAGCGCGATTTCGCTCAATTCGTTGGGAAATCCTCGCTCTGCCGCCCAATCCTTGAACAGGCTTCTAAGGCCATGCGGCACGGCGGGCTGGCCCGACCTTGGGTCTATCCAGCCGGGACGCCCGGCCTTTACCTCGCTATCGTGCATCCGCCGCATGACGGCGGAAACGGACATATCCGACAGCATTCCGCCGCGCGGGCCGGGGAAGATGAGGTCGGTCCCGGCAAAACGCGGGAGGCTGCGCAACAGCGCGACAGCGGACGCAGGCAGCGGGACGCGGTGCTCGCGCTCCATCTTCATCCGTGAGGCGGACACGATCCATAGTCCGGCTTCGAGGTCGATCTCTCGCCACACCGCACCGCGCACCTCGCCACTGCGCGCAGCCGTCTGGACAAGGAATTCGAGCGCCCGCGCCGCCATTCCGTCTCGGCCCCTGAGATCGACGAACCATGCCGGACCATCGGCCTGCGAGAGTGCAGGCCAGTTGGACTTCTTCGCCACCCGAGAGGGCTTCGGCAAAAGCTGGTCAAGGTTGCCGCGCCATCGGGCTGGGTTTTCCCCCGTCCGGTGACCTGCGACCGTTGCCCACGAAAGCACGTTCTCGACCCGCCCCCGAACCCTTCGGGCAGTGTCGGTCGTGGTAAGCCAGTGCGGGTGAAGGGCGCGGAGCACGTCTTGCGTGCCGATCTCCGAAACCAACATGTCGCCGATCTCGCCACACACCATGCTCTCGACACCTGCGCGCCACTGTTTGCGGTGCTTCTCTGAGCGAAACTCGTGGGACTTTTCTGCGAAGTATCGGTCGAGTGCGTCGTTGAAGGTCAGGCCCCGCCGCTGTTGCGCGGCCAGCGCCGCCCGCGCCGCCTTGCGCTCCTCTATTGGGTCGGTGCCCTCGCGGATCATCGCCTTTGCCCGACGCGCGCCCTCGCGTGCATCGGCGAGGCCAACTTCGGGATAGCTGCCCAAGCCAAGCGAACGACGTTTCTCACCGACGACGCTTCGCAGGAGCCACGACTTCGCGCCGCCGGGGGTGATCTGAAGCAGCAGCCCGGCGACCCCGCCGACGGCGATCGTGATGTTGCGGTCGTGCCCGCCGGGATGTTTGGCGCGCTTAACGTCCAGCGCGGTCATTTCCTTGGCTACCTTCGGCATTCGGCCTCCTTTGTCGAAGTGGTGGCCTATAACTCCTACCGGCCATCCCGCTTGCCAAAAGAGATGCTACGAAACGGAACAATATACAACAGAAGGTTACAAGTGCAGCGCCAGAATGCCCTTATAAACAAGGTGATACGCTACAAATCGGAACGAGATGATGCGGTCGAAACGCGGCCCTACGGGCTGCCACCTCTTCCAGCTTTATCGATACGCATGGTCCGGTCGCACCCACCCGGCGCGCTTGCTTTGCAGCGAGGCTCTGCCGCGCCACCGGTGGGGCCCTGTCCGGGCTGTTCAGCGCTGTCGGCCTGGCCCCGGGGATGTGGCGCGGCGGGAGCGTTTCGTGCGCCCGCCCCTGGAGGAACTGCCCCATCGCACGGGCCGTGGCCCGGACGCGACGCCTCAGCCGCGGGCCAGGAGGGCGTCGATCTCGGCGCGGGCCGGCATGGACGGGGCCGTGCCGGGCCGGGTGACCGAGATCGAGGCCGTGGCGCAGCCGAAGCGCACGGCGTCGATGGCGTCCATCCCTTCGGCCAGCGCGGTGGCCAGCCCGCCGTTGAAGGCATCGCCCGCGCCCGTGGTTTCGACGACCGGCCCGGCGTCGAAGACCGGCACGTGCACCGTCCGGGTTGCGTCGTGGTAGAGCGCGCCGTTCTCGCCCAGGGTGATGATGGCCGCGCCCACACCCCGGGCCAGCAGGGCCTCGGCGGCCTGATGCGCCGTCTCGATGCCCGTTACTGCGATGCCGGTGATGCCCTCGGCCTCGCTCTCGTTCGGGGTGACGATGTCGCAGAGCGCCAGCATCTCGTCGGGGATCTCGGCTGCCGGGGCGGGGTTCAGGATCGTCCGGGCCCCGCCCGCACGGGCGATCTGGAGCGCGCAGTGCGCGGCGGCCATCGGCTGTTCCAGCTGGGTAACGAAGACGGAGGCCCCCGCGATCAGGTCGGCGCGCGCCTCTACATCGTCGACAGAGATGCGGCCCGCCGCGCCGGGCGAGATGATGATGGCGTTGTTGCCGGTGGCGTCCTCGATGAAGATATAGGCCGCGCCGGTGTAGCTTTCGCCGTCCGTGGTGATCTCGGGGGTGACGCCGGCCCGGGCCCAGGTGTCGCGCGCCATGTCAGCGAAGGGATCGGCGCCGAGGCGGCTGATGAAATGCACGTCGCCGCCGGCCATGGCGGCGGCCACCGACTGGTTCGAGCCCTTGCCGCCGGGACCGAGCACGAAGCTTTTTCCGAGAATCGTTTCGCCCATGCGCGGCTGACGCTCGGCGCGATAGGCAGTGTCGGCGACGAACACGCCGAGGATGACGATCTTTCCGGCCATGGTCCTGTCCTCACTCGTCGGGGGCGATGACGCCCTTGCGCAGGATGAAGCAGCCGTAGAACCGCCGCTCGCCGGTCTGGATCACGGCA
>JAUIIC010000247.1 GCA_030431935.1 Alphaproteobacteria bacterium
AAACGCCGTGACCCGACGCCCCAACATCCTGTTCATCATGCCCGACCAGCAGCGCGCCGACATGCTGGGCTCTTACGGCGATCCCTGCGCGCGCACGCCCAACACCGACTGGCTTGCCTCGGAGGGGTTGCAGTTCGAGGCCTGTTTCTGCCAGGCGCCGCTGTGCATGCCGTCGCGGGCCTCGATGTTGTCGGAGCGCTATGTGCGAGATCACGGGGTGTTCCAGAACACGTCCGTCGTGCAACCGACGGTGCCGACCTTCGTGCAGGCGCTGGCGCGGGCGGGCTATCACACCGCGCAGATCGGCAAGACGCATCTTTACACGCACCTGCCCTGGCCCGGCGGGCACATGAGCACGCAGGCCCACCGCCTGCACGCCTATGGCTTCGCCGAAACGCACGAGACGGCGGGCAAGGAGGCGTCGCTACGGGTGGATTCGCTTTATACCGACTACCTGGAGGAGCACGGGCTTCTCGACGCCTACCGGACTTACCTGCACAGCCGCAACAAGCACGTGCTGGAGGAAAACCCCGACCTGGAGCCGGCCAAGGCGTGGAACGCCGATCCGCTGCCCCTGCCGCTGCACGCACATCAGGACGTCTGGATGGGCGGCTATACCGCCGACTGGATCCGCACCTATGACCGGGACGAGCCGTTCTTTCTGCAGGTGGGCTTTGCCGGGCCGCACGACCCGTGGGACGCACCGGTGGAGGCGCTGGAGGAATACGGCGACCCCGAGATCACCATGCCCGGCAGCCTGGAGCCGCCCGAACTGCCCGAGGGCGGGCCGCTGCGCACCTTCCTGTCGATCCTGATGGAATATTGCGACACCGACACCATGACGCCCGAGGCGATCCGCAAGGCGCGGCGCGCCTACCAGGCCAACACAATGATGATCGACCAGAGCATCGGGCGCATCCTGGACGCGCTGCGCGAGACGGGGCAGCTGGACAACACCTGGGTCATCTACTGTTCGGACCACGGCGAGATGATGGGCGAGCACCGGATGGTCAAGAAGATGGTGTTCTACGATCCCTCGGTGCGGGTGCCTCTGATCGTGCGGCCGCCTGGCGGGACAAGCGCGCGGCGGGTGGCCGATCTGGTCGAACTGTCGGACACCTCTGCCACGTTCCGTGACATTGCCGGGGCGGAGATGCCGACATCGCATTTCCAGTCGCTGTTGCCGGCGTTCGGGGGCGAAAGCGTCGCGCATGAGGTCTCGGTCAGCGAGGCCTACGGCATGGCGATGTTCCGCACCGCCACCGAAAAGCTGGTTGTCTACGAGGATACCGGGGAACCGGTGCAGTATTTCGACCTCGCCGCCGACCCGCTGGAGGACCGCAACCTGATCCTGTCGGGCGGGGCGGAGGACCGGGTGCAGGCGATGCTGGACCGCTATGCGCGGCCCTTCCTGTCGATCCGTCCGCTGCGCGGCAGCCGCACCATCATCGAGCGCGGGTCGATGGCCAAGAACACGTTCTTCCTGCCGGATGCGCTTTTCCCGGGATGACCGGGCGGAATGTGCGCGCTGCGACATTTGCCGGGGCGGGGCGGCGGTAAGGTTTCCGAAGACCAAGGGCGCGGGCGGAACTGCGCCGAAACACGGGAGGAAGAGAAGATGTTCACGGCAGACGATCTGCTGGCGCGCGGGCATCTTGCGCTGGACTGGGCGGCCGGACTGGTCGAGGGCGATGCGGGCTTCCGTGGCGCGGGCACCCATATCAACGCATATTACAAGTCCGTCGTGGCCTTCACCACCGGGGGCCGCGTGCGCGAGGCGCGGCTGCTCGCCGACCATGTGCGGCGCGTCTACTGGAAGGACGGCAACGCCAACACCCACCCCGACGATCCCACTGCCAAGGGGCTGGCCAACTATCGCAGCGCGTGGCTGGGCCGGGGGCTGCATGTTCTGGGCCGCTATGACATGGCGCGGGCCACGGGCGATTTCGTGGTGGGCCAGATGCACCCTGAAACCGGCGGGCTGGCCGCGTTGCCCAACGTGCCCGAGGCAGAGCGCGAGTATTGCTGGGGGTCCACCGGGTCCGCCGTCCTGGCGCTTCTGGCGATGGGGCGGGTGGCCGACGCGGCGCGCGGGGGCGGCTTCATCGCCGACCTGATCGACGAGCAGAACGTGACCACTGGCAAGATCTACCTGCGGCGCGGGGCAGACGGGCAGATCATCCGCGACGACCGGCGCGAGGGGCTGGCGCTGGGCTATGCCATCGACATCGGCACGCCGGGGCAGATCTACTGGTACCTGGGCATGGCGATGAACGTCTTCGGCAACCTCTACCTCGCCACCGGCGACGACCGTTGGCGCGAGGCGGGCTACAAGGCCTTTGCCCTGTTCAAGGCCTGCGCGGACGACGTCTATCGCATCATCAGCAACGGCAAGGTCGCATGGGGCCTGGGCGCGATGTACGCCGCCACAAAGGACCCGCAATTCACCGAGGAGGCGCAAAAGGTCTGGGCCTGGCACTACGAGATCCAGTCGCCCGACGGGCGCTGGCTTCGTGTGGGGCAGTTCGACAGCTTCGACGACCAGCCGCTTCACGTGACACTGGATACGACGCTGGAACGCGCCTTCTACATGTTCGAGCTTTCCCGGACCCTGGACATCTGAGGACGCCATGACAGACCGACCCAATATCCTCTTCATCCAGGTGGACGAACTGGCCGCCAAGGCGATGCGCAGCTACGGCAACACCGTGGCGAAGACGCCGGCGCTGGACGCGCTGGCCGAACGCAGCGTGGTTTTCGATGCGGCCTACTGCAACTATCCGCTGTGCTCGCCGTCGCGGGCGTCGATGCATGCCGGGCGGCTGCCCTTTGACATCCAGCAATGGGACAACGGGGCCGAGTTTCATGCCGACATCCCCACTTTCGCCCATCACCTGAAACGCGCGGGCTATTCCACGACGCTGTGCGGCAAGATGCATTTCATCGGGCCCGACCAGTTCCACGGCTACGAGGAACGGCTGACGACCGATATCTACCCGTCCGATTTCTCGTGGACGTCCGACTGGTCGCGCCCGATCCGCAAGGGCGGCGGCGTGCGCATGGTCAACGTGGTGGATGCGGGCGTGGCGGTGCGCAACCTGCAGCAGGACTTCGACGAGGAGGTCGGGTTCCAGGCGGTGCGCAAGATCTACGACCTGGCGCGCGACCCCGACGACCGGCCGTTCCTCCTGACCGTCAGCTTCACCCAGCCGCATCCGCCCTTCGTCGCGCCGCAGGAGTATTGGGACCTGTACGAGGGCGTTGAGATCGACATGCCCGAGGTGCCACCGATCCCGTTCGAGGAGCTGGGGCCCTTCGACCAGGCCAAGCACCATGCGCAGGGCGCGCATCTCTACGACCTGAACGAGGAGCGCACGCGGACCTCGCGCCGGGCCTATTACGCGATGATGTCCTATGTCGACGACCTGATCGGCGAGGTGCTGAAGGCGCTGGCCGCCACCGGGCTCGACGAGAACACGGTGATCGTCTTCACCTCGGACCACGGCGAGATGCTGGGCGAGCGCGGCATGTGGATGAAGGACTGCTTCTACGAGTCGTCCGTGCGCGTGCCGCTTTTCATCTGCGCACCGGGCGTCGCGCCGGGGCGGTCGGACGCGGTGGTGTCGCTGGTGGACCTGATGCCCACCTTTCTTGACTTCGCGGGCGTCGATCTGCCGGTGCCAACGGGGCAGGACGGGGCCAGCATGGTGCCGCTTCTCCACGGGCAGACGGACGGCTGGCGCGACGAGGCGATCGCAGATTACGCCGGCAGCGGCTATGGCGCGCCGTCGCGGATGATCCGGCGGGGGCGCTGGAAATACTGGCTGACCCACGGGCTGGACCCCGTGCTTTATGACGTGGTGGCCGATCCGAACGAGTTGACGGACCTGGCTGGCAAGCCAGAGCACGCCGGGGTGCAGGCAGAGCTTCACGCCGCGTTGATGGCCGGCTGGGACCCCGAATGGGTGCTGAAGAACTGCAAGGACAGCCAGAAACGGCGGCTCTACCTGCGCGACCTGACCGAACAGACGCCGCGCTATGACACCTGGGCGCTGGAGGTGCGGCAGGGCGACAAGGACCGCTACGTGCGCGGGCGGCAGGCGAGTTTCCATCGCAAGGCGCTCCAACGCTTCCCCTTCGTCGCGACCCCGCCCATCGAGTTCGAGCCCGAGGACGAGAACCTGAAGCCCTGAGGCGCCAGAGGAAAGGCAGGTCCCATGTCCGAGGACGTCTATGACTACATCGTTGTCGGTGCGGGATCGGCGGGGGCCGTGCTGGCGACGGAACTTTCGGCGGACGGGCGGCACAAGGTGCTGTTGCTAGAATCGGGGCGCGACGACCGCTGGATCTGGACGAAGATTCCGGCAGGCGTCTACTACCTGATCCGGGCCGAACGCAGCATGTGGCGGTTCTTTACGGAACCCGAGACGCACATGAATGGGCGGAGCATTTTCTGGCCGCGGGGCCGCAACCTTGGCGGATCGTCCACGGTCAACGGCATGATCTGGGTGCATGGCGATCCGGGCGAATACGACCATTGGCGCGATGACCTGGGCCTGACGGGCTGGGGACATTCCGACCTTCTGCCGCACTTCCGGGCTATCGAAAGCTTTCCCGCCGGCGATCCGGCCGCCCGTGGGCGCAGCGGCCCGGTGCGGGTGACAGAGTTCGGCCCGCGCCAGCCGCTGATGGATGCCTTCCTGGACGCATGCGAGGGCGCGGGCATCGCCCGCACGCCCGACTACAACGGCGGCGGCTATGACGGGGTCGGCTATCTTCAGTTCAACACGCGCCGCGGCTGGCGGCAGGGTACGCGGGAGGCGTTCCTGAATGCTGCCCGCGGGCGGCCCAACCTGCGTATCCTGACCGAGGCCCATGCCGAGCGCGTGATCTTCGAGAACCGCCGCGCCGTGGGCGTCGAGGTGAACGCGCCGGGCGGGCGGCGGCAGGTGCGCGCCCGGGCCGAGGTGATCCTGGCGGCAGGGGCGATCCAGACGCCGCAGGTGCTGGAACTGTCGGGGATCGGCGGCGGCGCTCTTTTGCAGAAGCTTGGCGTCGAGGTGGTGCAGGATGCCCCCGGCGTCGGCGAGAACGCGATAGACCACCTGCACACGCGCCTCAGCTATCGCTGCCGGGACGTGGTGACGATGAACCAGATCATCCGCAACCCGCTGCGCAAGGCGCTGATGGCCGCGCAATTCGCGGTGCAGGGCACCGGGCTGATGACGTGCTCGGGGCAGATCGCGCATGCGCTTGTCCGCACGTCGCCCGACCTGTCGCAGGCGGATGTGAAGATCCAGCTGCACTGGATGTCGAGCCCTGACGCCCGCGATCCCAAGCGGCTGGTGCTGGACGAGTTTCCCGGCGTGTCGATCGGCGCCTTCCCGCTGCGACCGAAATCGCGTGGTCATGTCCATGCGCAATCGCCGGACCCGATGGCGCCGCCCGCCATGTGCGCCAACTATCTCGATCACCCCGACGACGTGGCCACCACGCTGGCGGGCATTCGCGTTGTCCGCGGGGTGGCGGCGCAAGCGCCGTTGCAGCGCTACGGGCTGTCCGAGATCCGCCCCGGACCCGAGGTCGCGACCGACGAGGCGCTGATGGACTTCGTGCGTGCCAGTTCGCAGACGTCCTATCACCCGGTGGGCACCTGCCGCATGGGCAGCGATCCCGCCTCGGTCGTGGACGAAAGGCTGCGTGTGCGCGGGGTAGACGGGTTGCGGGTGGCCGATGCCTCTGTCTTTCCGACGATGTGCTCGGCCAACACCAACGCGCCGGCGATGGTGGTGGGCCGCAAGGCGGCGCAGATGATCCTGGAACAGGTATAGGCGCCTAGCGCAGGGGCGCGGCCAGCATCC
>JAUIIC010000015.1 GCA_030431935.1 Alphaproteobacteria bacterium
AGCGACAGGTCCGGATCCGGCCCGCCGCTGCCCTCGATCTCCAGCACAAGCCGCTCCAGCGCCGGGTCGAAATCGGTGATAAGTCCCCGCCCGAAGGCATCCGCAGGTGCCGCGTTCGCCACCAGGCCCGTGTCGAACAGCGCGTCGAACCCGGTGCCGCCGTAAAGCTGGCCCGCCGCATCCGAACCGTAGAGGGAGTCCCAGTCCTCGGGCGCCTCGGCCATGTCCTGCGGTGGCAGGTCGACGCGCTGCGCCGCCGTCAGAACCAAGTCGCCCATGTCGATCCCGTCCTTGGCCATTTCGGCGTCCTCTTCCTCTGTGCCCGGCAGCGGGCCGGGCCGGGCGTCCGGGTCCGGCGCGCGGTCGCGCGCCTCCTCGCCGTCGTCGTCGGACGACCCGGCGTCCAGCACGAACCCGGCAAGCAGAAGCCCGATCAGTGACAAGGCGGCGAGCATGGCGTTTCCCGTTCCGGGCCCGGCTGGCCCCACTAGCAGCGGCAAAGGTAAATGCGCGCCTTGGCGGGGGCCAAATTCTTGCCGCAAATTCAAGACGATTGCGCCGGAATCGCGAACAATGCCACCAATCGCGGCGCATTGGCCGGGGAACGCTGACGAAGCCGGCGGGGACGGCGCGGATTTGTTCTTTCCTTCGCGCCGGGAATCCCCTATGCAGCGCGCCTGCCGCGCCCTGATGCGTGGTTCAACCTCCATGGGCCCTGCTGGACGACATCCCGGCTTGCGCCATCGCCAGAAGGAGACCCCGATGTCGATCACCGCCGAAGAAAAGACCCGCCTGATGAAGGAATACGCGACCAAGGAGGGCGACACCGGCTCTCCCGAGGTCCAGGTCGCGATCCTGACCAGCCGCATCGCCACACTGACCGAGCACTTCAAGACCCACAAGAAGGACAACCACTCGCGCCGTGGCCTTCTGATGATGGTCGCCCAGCGCCGCAAGCTCCTTGACTACCTCAAGGCCAAGGACGAAGGCCGCTACCAGAAGCTGATCGCAAGCCTCGGCATCCGCCGCTGAGGCATCGCCCTGACGGGCACGGGTTCAAGGGGTCGCCACGGCGGCCCCTTTCGCGTTCCGGGGACCCCGACGCAGATCTGCAAGGGGCCCCCCCCCCGAGCGGAGAAACCCCGCCCGGATCAGCCGCACCCATGGCAATCCAGTGCCCTCTGTTGGGGGTCATCAACACACAAGGCCCGAACGGAGAAACCCGCCCGGAACAGCCGCCGCAGGCGGCCCGGGCAGCGGATGGCCGCCCCGACGGCCAGCCGCTTTGGCAACGCCAGCGCGCGTTCAAAGGTCGTCCGAACCTGGCAGGGATAAAGCGCAGACCTCAATCGCCAGCAGCGGCTGCCCGCGGCCATCCCCTGCCCTCTGCCTGAACCCAATTCTGACGCCTGAACAGAGCCACTACCCGGAACAGCTGCGTAAGCGGCCATGCCGGTGCCCTTGGTCGGGGCCAACCAGGCAAGGCCCGAGCGGAGAAACCCCGCCCGGAACAGCCGCCGCAGGCGGCCCGGGCAGCGGATGGCCGCACCCACGGCCAGCCGCTTTGCCACCGCCAGCGCGCGTTCAAAGGTCGTCCGAACCTGGCAGGGATAAAGCGCAGACCTCAACAGCCGCAGCGGCTGTCCGCGGCCATCCCCTGCCCTCTGTCGGGGTCGCCGAGGTGGTCGAACGCCCGTCCGCTACCCCTCGCGGCGCTCTGCCGCCTCGTCCTCGTCCCCATGCGCCAGCGCCGCCGTCTCCGGCGTCGCCGTCCGCGCGGGCGGCGCGACGACAAAGGCCGTCTTGTCCGCCTCGGCCACCGGCGCCCGGCGCGAGATCCGCCAGAGCGTGAACAGGATCAGCAGCCCGTGCGCGCCCATCGACGTCCAGAACAGCCCGCCGGGCCCGATCTGCGCCATGCCCACGCCCGCCAGCAACGGCCCAAGGATCGAGCCGAAGCCGAACACCATCAACAGCCCGCCCGAGGTCTGGATCGAGGTCCCCGGCGCCGCGTGGTCGTTCGCATGGGCCAGGATCACCGGGTACATGGCAAAGATCGCCGCCCCGAAGACCGCCACCAGCGCAAGGTTCATCGCCCGATCCTCGGGCGCCAGCAGGATGAACGCCGCCTCCGCCGCGATGGCCAGCACCGCCACGCCCACCAGCACCCAGCGCCGGTCCATCCGGTCCGACAGGATGCCCACCGGCACCTGCATCATCGCCCCCGCCAGCACCGGCACGCTGGCAAAGATCGCTACCGTGCTCACCTCCAGCCCGACGCGGTCGGCATAGACCGGGGCCAGCGTGCCGAAGGCACTGTTCGAGATCCCCACGAGGAACACCCCGAAAAGCGCGACCGGAGAGTTCCGCCACAGCATCTTCAGGTCGACGCTGACGCCCACCAGCGGCTGCGGCGCGGTGGTCGAGGAGGCCGCCGTCGGCACCAGCGCAAGGCAATAGAAGATCGCGCCCAGCGCGAAGAACAGGAAGCCCGAGGTGTCGCCCACCGTCAGCGCCAGCTGCCCGCCGGTGGAGGCGACCAGGTTCACCATCGTGTAGATGCCGAAGACGCTGCCGCGCGATTTCGCGTCGACCCGGTCGCTCAGCCAGCTTTCCACGATCATCGCCGCGCCGGCGAAGCAGAACCCCGACACCGCGCGCAGGGGCACCCAGGCCGTGGGGGTCAGGAAGATCAGCGAGGCGAGGATGGAAATGGCGGCCAGCGCCGACATCACGCTGAACGCCCGGATATGGCCCACCCGGCCCACGAGGCCCGGCGTGAAATAGCACCCCGCCACGTACCCGATCGCCCAGCCGGTGCCCAGAAGGCCCAGCGACAGCGCGCTGAACCCCTCGGCCGTGCCGCGCACCGGCAGGATCAGCCCGTTGATCCCGCCCGCGAACAGCAGGAAGGCCGATCCGGCCAGCAGCGCGCTGATGGGAAGAAGCTGTCGGAACATGGGTCTCGCATCCGGTTGCTCTCGGGCCAGACTCGCACGGCAGGCCCCTGCGTCAACCCCCGGGGGGCCGGAACCGCCGACACGGCGCCGACGTCATGCCGACGTTGTACCGACGTGATGCCGACGTGGCGTTCTTGCCCCGGACGCGCGCAGACGTGACAGCTTGGACGCTTTCCAAACCGGGCGTTCTGCGGTATGGCCCGCCCATCTGAGACGTGACGCCCTGACCCCGGCGCATGAAATGATAAGGGGGTCGGCGGCAATGCGGCCGCCACGCAATCGGGTGCTCGGACCGCCGAGAGAGCCCAATCAGGATACGCTAGATGTTTGATGTGACTACGAAATCCATGCAATGGGGCGAGGAGACTCTGACCCTTGAAACGGGCAAGGTCGCCCGCCAGGCCGACGGCTCTGTCATCGCCACGCTGGGCGAAACCAGCGTCATGGCGAACGTGACCTTCGCCAAGCAGGCGAAAGAGGGACAGGATTTCTTCCCCCTCACCGTCCACTACCAGGAAAAATACTACGCGGCCGGCAAGATCCCCGGCGGCTTCTTCAAGCGTGAAGCCCGCCCCACCGAAAAGGAAACCCTGACCGCCCGCATCATCGACCGCCCGATCCGCCCGCTGTTCGTGCCCGGCTTCAAGAACGAAGTCCTGGTCATGTGCACCGTGCTGTCGCACGATCTGGTGAACGATCCCGACATCGTGGCGATGATCGCCGCTTCGGCTGCCCTGACGATCTCGGGCGCGCCCTTCATGGGGCCGATCGCGGGCTGCCGCGTGGGCTATGTGGACGGGGAATACATCCTCAACCCCGACGTCGACGACATGCACAAGCTGCGCGAGAACCCCGAGCAGCGTCTCGACCTCGTCGTCGCCGGCACCAAGGACGCCGTGATGATGGTCGAATCCGAAGCCTACGAGCTTTCGGAAGACGAGATGCTGGGCGCCGTCACCTTCGCGCACGAGCAGATCAAGCCGGTCATCGACCTTATCATCTCGCTGGCCGAGGAGTCCGCCAAGGAACCCTTCGACTTCTCGCCGCCGGACTACTCGGCGCTCTACGACGCGGTGAAGGCCATCGGCGAAGACAAGATGCGCGCCGCCTACGCCATCACCGACAAGCAGGAACGCACCTCTGCCGTGGCCGCCGCCAAGGACGAGATCAAGGCCGCCCTGACCGAAGAGCAGCTGGCCGACGCGAACCTCGGGTCCGCGCTGAAGAAGCTGGAATCGGGCGTTCTGCGCGGCGATGTCGTGAAGAACGGTCGCCGCATCGACGGGCGCCGCACCGACGAGGTGCGCCCGATCGTCTGCGAAACCGGCCTTCTGCCGCGCACCCACGGCTCTGCCCTGTTCACCCGTGGTGAAACCCAGGGTCTCGTGGTCACGACGCTGGGCACCGGCGACGACGAGCAGATGATCGACGCGCTGAACGGCACCTACAAGTCGAACTTCCTGCTGCACTACAACTTCCCGCCCTACTCGGTCGGCGAAGCGGGGCGTGTCGGACCTCCGGGACGTCGCGAGATCGGCCACGGCAAGCTGGCGTGGCGCGCGCTTCAGGCGGTTCTGCCGGCGGCGACCGATTTCCCCTACACCATCCGCGTCGTGTCCGAGATCACCGAATCGAACGGTTCGTCCTCGATGGCGTCGGTCTGCGGCGGGTCGCTGTCGATGATGGACGCGGGCGTTCCGCTGAAATCTGCGGTGGCCGGTGTCGCGATGGGTCTCGTGCTTGAAGAGGACGGATCCTTCGCGATCCTGACCGACATCCTTGGTGACGAGGACCACCTCGGCGACATGGACTTCAAGGTGGCGGGCACCGAGAACGGCATCACCTCGCTGCAGATGGACATCAAGGTCGCGGGCATCACGCCCGAGATCATGGCCAAGGCGCTGGCGCAGGCCAAGGACGGCCGGATGCACATCCTGGGCGAGATGTCCAAGGCCCTGACCGAGGCGGGCGACTTCTCTGTCCACGCCCCGCGCATCGAGACGATGCAGGTGCCCACCGACAAGATCCGTGAAGTGATCGGGTCGGGCGGCAAGGTCATCCGCGAGATCGTCGAGGTGTCCGGCGCCAAGGTCGACATCAACGACGACGGCGTGGTCAAGATCGCCTCGCCCAACGCCGAGTCGATCCAGAAGGCCTATGACATGATCTACTCGATCGTGGCCGAGCCCGAGGAAGGCAAGGTCTACAAGGGCAAGGTCGTCAAGATCGTCGACTTCGGCGCCTTCGTGAACTTCTTCGGCAAGCGCGACGGCCTGGTGCACGTCAGCCAGATCCTGCCCAAGCGCCTGAACCATCCCTCGGACGTTCTGAAGGAAGGCCAGGAGGTCTGGGTCAAGCTTCTGGGCTTCGACGACCGCGGCAAGGTCCGCCTGTCGATGAAGGTCGTCGACCAGGAGACCGGCACCGAGATCACCGAAGGTGAGACCGAAGAGGCAGAGTGACCGCTCTGCATCGCTTGCGATCCGGTAGGGGGCCCTCACGGGCCCTTTACTTTTTGCGCCGAAAGCGGGCTGCTAGGAACCAATGGAAAGAGAGGCCCGCCGCCCACGCCCGAGAAGCAGGAGATGACGCATGACGCTGACACGACGCACCGTTCTTGGTGGCGGGGCCGCTGCCCTTGCCCTCGGGCCGGCCGGCATTGCTCATGCCTACCAGGTGCCGCCGGAACATATGCCCGTCGTGCTACGCCTGCGCAAAGCCTATGCGCCGGGCGAGATCCATGTCGATCCGAACGGGTTTCACCTCTACTGGACGCTCGAGGACGGGCGCGCGATCCGCTACGTCGTGGGTGTCGGGCGGTCGGGGCTTTACGAAAGCGGCACCTTCACCGTGGGCCGCAAGGCGAAATGGCCGTCCTGGACGCCCACGCCGGCGATGATAAAGCGCAGCCCGGAACAGTATGAACAATACGCCGACGGCGTGCCCGGAGGCCCGACGAACCCGCTGGGGGCCCGCGCGCTCTATCTCTACAACGCGCGCGGCTTCGATACCGCGCTGCGTATCCATGGCACGCCGCAACCCTGGACCATCGCGCGCGCCGTCTCGAACGGCTGCGCGCGGCTGGTGAACGCGCATATCATCGACCTTTACGACCGCGTTCCGGTGGGCACGCGCGTGGTGCTGCACCCCAAACGCGCGGCGGGCGCCTGAACCTTACCGCATGGCGGGACGACACGGGAACGTGATGTGCGGCAGCCTGCCGCAGGCGTAGCGTTTCGGGGCGACGATTCCCTTTGGAGAGCCACCATGAACATCCAGCGCAAGAAGGCCCAGGACTTCGACCAGCGCATCCTCGAGATCTTCGACGGATACGTGCACGGCAAGATCACCAAGCGACAGTTCATCTCGCAGGCCAGCCGCTACGCCGCCGCCGGCGTCACCGGCGCGATGATCCTCGAACAGCTTCAGCCCAACTATGCCTGGGCCCAGCAGGTTGCCCCGGATGACCCGGCGATCGTGACGGAAACGGTCAGCTACGAAAGCCCCGAGGGCCACGGAACGATCAGCGGCCTGATGGCACGCCCCGCAAATGCCACCGGCCCCCTGCCCGCCGTGCTGGTGATCCACGAGAACCGGGGGCTCAACCCCTATATCGCCGATGTCGTGCGCCGGCTGGCCAAGTCGGGATACCTGGCCTTCGGGCCGGACGGCCTGTCGCCGCTGGGCGGCTATCCCGGCACCGACGAGGAAGGCCGCGAGATGCAGCGCAGCCTCGACGGGGCCAAGCTCATGGCCGATTTCTTCGCCGCCTACGAGTTCCTGCGCGACCATTCAGACAGCACCGGCAAGGCGGGCTGCGTCGGCTTCTGCTATGGCGGGGGCGTCTGCAACGCGCTTGCGGTGGCCTATCCCGACCTTGCCGCCAGCGTGCCCTTCTACGGCCGGCAGGCTGCGGCCGAGGACGTGCCGTCGATCGAGGCGCCTCTCCTGATCCACTACGCGGAACTCGACGAGCGCATCAACGCCGGGTGGGAGGCGTACCGCGACGCGCTGGAGGCCAACGGCAAGACCTATACCGTGCACTTCTACGAAGGCGCCAACCACGGCTTCCACAACGACACCACGCCCCGCTACGACGAGGCGGCGGCGACGCTGGCCTGGGACCGGACGCTGGCCTTCTTCGCCGAACACCTGCAGTAGGCGCGGCCCCGCTTCGCGCGGGCGGGTCAGGCCTTGATCCGTCCGCGTGCCCCCGTGTTTCGCTGCCGGGCGGCGGCGACTTGCGGACGCCTCCGTGCGGTGACAAGGTGTCGCGAAAACAGGAGGAGGCTTCCATGCTCGACAAGCGCAAGTTCTACATCGACGGTGCCTGGGTCGACCCGCAGGACGGCCGCGACCTCGAGGTGATCGACCCCTCGAACGAAGAGCCCTGTGCGGTGATCTCGCTGGGCGGACAGGCCGATACCGATGCCGCCGTCGCCGCCGCCCGGCGCGCCTTCATCCCCTGGGCCGAAGCCCCGCGCGAGGATCGCGTCGCCGCGGTGCAACGGCTCTACGAGATCTACAAGCGCCGCTCGGACGAGATGGCAGAGGCGATCAGCCTCGAGATGGGCGCGCCTATCGACATGTCCAAGGCCCAGCAATCCACCTCGGGCACGTGGCACATCAAGGGCTTCCTCAAGGCGTATGAAAACTTCGAGCATGAGCGGATGCTCGGCGACCACGCCCCCAACGACCGCATCCTGATGGACCCGATCGGCGTCGTCGGCATGATAACGCCCTGGAACTGGCCGATGAACCAGGTCACGCTCAAGGTGATCCCCGCCGTTCTGGTGGGCTGCACCTGCGTACTGAAGCCCTCCGAGATCGCGCCGCTGTCCTCGCTGCTGTTCGCCGAGATGATGGACGAGGCCGGGTTCCCGGCGGGCGTGTTCAACCTGGTGAACGGCGACGGGCCTGGCGTGGGCACGCAGCTGTCCAGCCACCCCGATGTCGAGATGATCTCGTTCACCGGCTCCACCCGCGCGGGCGCACTGATCTCCAAGGCCGCCGCCGACACGTTCAAGCGCGTCAGCCTCGAGCTTGGCGGCAAGGGCGCCAACCTCGTCTTCGCCGACGCCGACGACAAGGCGGTCAAGCGCGGCGTGCTGCATGTCATGAACAACACCGGCCAGTCCTGCAACGCGCCCACCCGGATGCTGGTAGAGCGCAGCCGCTACGATGCCGCCGTGGAAGAAGCCGCGGCGACCGCGCAGAAGGTCACCGTGGGCTCGGCGCACGAGGAAGGCCGCCACATGGGCCCCGTCGTCAGCGAAACCCAGTTCAACAAGATCCAGGACCTGATCCAGAAGGGCATGGACGAGGGCGCGCGGCTGGTCGCGGGCGGGCTCGGCCGCCCCGAGGGCGTCAACCGCGGCTATTTCGTGCGGCCCACGGTCTTTGCCGACGTGACGCCCGACATGACCATCGCGCGCGAAGAGATCTTCGGCCCGGTCCTGTCGATGATGGCCTTCGACACCGAGGACGAGGCCGTCGCCATCGCCAACGACACCGACTACGGGCTGACGAACTACGTCCAGTCCGGGGACGGCGCGCGCCGCAACCGGCTGGCCCGCCGCCTGCGGTCGGGCATGGTCGAGATGAACGGCCAGTCCCGCGCGATGGGCAGCCCCTTCGGCGGCTACAAGGCCAGCGGCAACGGCCGCGAGGGCGGCAAATGGGGCCTCGACGAGTTCTGCGAGGTCAAAGCCGTGTCGGGCTGGGCCGCCGAATAGGCGGCCCGGACGGCAGGCATCCGCCCCGTCTTGCCCCGTACACTTGCCAAGGCGGGGGGGCCGGGCGCATATAAGCAACGTCTCGGGTCGGAAGGGGAACACGACGATGAGCACGAAGCACATGGACGCAGAACGCGAACAGGCCATCGCGATCAAGAAGTTCACGATGGCGTGGTGCGACAAGGACGACCGCATCGCGTCGGCCAGCTATTTCGGCACCTTCGCCGTCTACTTCCTGACACTCTGGCTGGCGATCGAAGCCGCCTTCGCCACCGCCTGGTGGGCGGTGGTGCCGCTGGTGGTGATCAACGCCTTTTCCGGCGTGCGTCTTTACGTCCTGCAGCACGACTGCGGGCACCATTCGCTGTTCTCGACGAAACGGCTGAACGAGCTTGCGGGCTATGGCCTGTCGACCTTCACCCTGACGCCCTTCCGTGCGATGCAGGTCAACCACAACGACCACCACTCGCACATTAGCGATCTGGACGAGCGCGAGACGACCGAGATCTACACGATGACGGTGCGCGAATGGGAAGAGGCCGGGTTCTGGCAGCGCCTGGGCTACCGGCTCTACCGCAACCCGCTGTTCATGCTGCCGGTGGGCGGCGCGTTCACCTACCTGCTGCGCTACCGCTGGCCCAAGAAGACGCTCGAGGTCGGCGTCTGGGAAGTCATGGCGCAGAACGCGGTGCTGCTGGCCTGGGTCGGCCTGATCTACGCGCTGGCCGGCTGGACGGGGATCTACGTCTACCTCGCCACCGCGCTGACGGCGGGCGTGATCGGCGTGTTCCTCGTGTACCTGCAGCACAATTTCGAGGATGCCTACTGGGACCGCAGGCCCGACCTGCGCTTCGACCGCGCCGCGCTTCAGGGGGCCTCCTGCCTGGACCTCGGCTGGTGGTGGGATCTGGGCACGGGCAACATCGCCTACCACGACATCCATCACTTCAACGCGCGCATCCCCTCCTATCGCCTGCGCAAGTGCCATTTCGAACTGCGCAAGCACTACGACATCCATACCGTGCGCTGGCCGCAAGCCTTCCGGGCCTTCACGCTGAAACTCTGGGACGAGGAGACGGAACGCCTGGTGCCCTTCCCGAAATCCCCACGCACGGCGGCCGTCCCCGCCGAGTGACCGCCCCATGACAACGCGCGCCAAGCCCCTTCGAAGGGGCTTGGTCACGCGGTTTGAAAACCGCGTGGAAAGGGCCTTGCAAGGCCCTTTCTCCAAGGCGCTTCGAAGCGCCTTGCCGGTCAGAACGGACAGGGCGCGCTGAAACTGACGCCCGCGCCGCCGTCCGGATGTCTCAGGCGCAGGCTTTCGGCGTGGAGCATCAGGCGCGGGAAGTCCCGCGCCGGCCCCGACGCATAGAAGGGATCGCCGAGGATCGGGTGCCCGGTCTCGGCCATGTGGACGCGCAGCTGGTGGCTGCGGCCCGTCCTCGGATAGAGCCGCACGCGCGTCGTGCCGTCTTCGCGACGCACGACGCGCCAGCGCGTCTGGGCGGGCCGGCCCGTCTCGAAGTCCACCCGCTGACGTGGACGATTGGGCCAGTCCACCGCCAGGGGCAGGTCGATCTCGCCTTCCTTCTCGGCGATCTCGCCCCAGACGCGGGCGACATAGACCTTTCGCACCTGGCGCTTCTCGAACTGCAGGCCGAGATGGCGCTGGGCATGGGGCGTCAGGGCAAAGATCATGAGGCCCGAGGTGTCGCGGTCCAGCCGGTGCACCAGCAGGGCCGTCGGATAGGCGGCCTGGACCCGCGCCAGAAGGCAGTCGGCCAGGTGCGCGCCCTTGCCCGGCACCGACAGAAGCCCCGAGGGCTTGTCCGCGAGCAGGATCTCGTGATCTGCGTGGATCACCGCGAGGGGGACGTCGGGCGGGGCGTAGGTGCTGTCGGTCATGGGGCCGGGCTATCCCGGCGCCGGCGCCGCCGCAAGGAGCAGGGCCAGTCCGTAGAGGATGAAGCAGGCCGCCAGGACGCGGCGCACCGTGACATGCAGGATGGCGCCCAGGGCCAGCCGCCCGAGCCAGGCCCCGACGCATGTATAGCCCGTGTAGCTGAGCGCCGTGAGCGTCAGCGCCGTCGGAAAGATCACCTGCATCTGCGCCCATATGGGCACTCCGGGCTCCACGAACTGCGAGAAGGCCGCGAGATAGCCCGCGACGCTTTTCGCATTCACGGTCGCGATGACGAGCGCGCGCAGGTAGATGCCGCCAGCCCCCACGTCGGCCACGACAGGTCGTGCCGCGCGGCGCCAGCCACGCAGGCCCAGCCAGATGAGCACCCCCGCGCCGACAAGGCGGGCCAGCTCGAAGGCGGTGGGCGACGCCACGATCAGCGCCGTGAGCCCCGCCGCCGAGAGCGTCAGGAACAACGTCGCCTGGGTCAGGATGCCCGCGACGCCCAGGAACGCCCGGGGCAGGCCGTGGGTCATGCCCGCCTGGATGCAGTTGACCGCGTTCGGACCCGGCGTGGTGACGAAGAGCACCCAGAACCCGGCGAAGACCAGCCAGCCCTCGACGCTCATGCGGGCGTGCCCGGACCGGACCGGAAAAGGGGGGCTCTGCCCCCCGGCCTGCGGCCTCCCCCCGGAGTATTTCTGAACAGAAGAAGCCTCACACGCGCTCGATGGCGATGGCGGTGCCCTCTCCTCCGCCGATGCAGATCGCGGCGACGCCGCGCTTCAGGCCCCGCGTTTCAAGCGCGTTGAGAAGGGTGACGATGATGCGCGCGCCGGATGCGCCGATGGGGTGGCCGAGGGCACAGGCGCCGCCGTTCACGTTGACGATGTCGCGCGGCAGGCCCATCTCGTGCATGAAAGCCATCGGGACGACCGCGAAGGCCTCGTTCACCTCCCAGAGGTCGACATCGCCGGCGCTCCATCCGATGCGGGCCAGGAGCTTTTGGGCCGCGGGCACCGGTGCGGTGGTGAAGAGCCCCGGCGCCTGGGCGTGTGTGGCATGGCCGACGATCCGCGCGCGCACGTTCAGCCCCTGTGCCCCTGCCGCCGAAGCGGAGGCCAGGACGAGCGCCGCGGCCCCGTCCGAGATCGACGAGGAATTGGCCGGGGTGACCGTGCCGTCCTTGCGGAAGGCGGGCTTCAGGAGCGGGATCTTGTCGGGCCGCGCGTTGCCGGGCTGTTCGTCTTCCGAGACGACCGTTTCTCCGCCACGGCCCTGCACTGCGACCGGGGCGATCTCCGCGGCGAAGGCGCCGCCGGACTGGGCGGCGCGTGCGTTTTCCAGAGAGCCCAGCGCGTAGGCGTCCTGCGCCTCGCGGGTGAACTGGAACGCCTCGGCGCAGTCCTCGGCGAAGGTGCCCATCAGGCGGCCCTTGTCATAGGCGTCCTCGAGCCCGTCGAGGAACATGTGGTCGATGACCTGCCCGTGTCCCAGCCGTGCGCCGCCGCGCATCTTCGGCAGCAGGTAAGGGGCGTTGGTCATGCTCTCCATCCCGCCAGCGACGATGAGCCGCGCGGCGCCGAGCGCGATCTGGTCCGCTGCGATCATCGCCGCCTTCATGCCGGACCCGCACATCTTGTTCAGCGTGGTCGCGGGAACGGCATCGGAGAGGCCCGCGGCGAAACCGGCCTGGCGCGCCGGCGCCTGGCCCTGGCCGGCCGGCAGGACGCAGCCCATGATCACCTCGTCCACCTGGTCCGCGGAGGCCCCGGCGCCGTCAAGCGCGGCCCGAATCGCCACGCCGCCAAGCTCTGCCGCAGAGACGGAAGACAAGGCCCCCTGGAACCCGCCCATCGGCGTGCGCGACGCCCCAACGATCACAACCTCTTCCATGTCTCGTCTCTCCCGTTTCCGTCCCTTCGCCTGATTACCGAATGATAAGGAATGCCGTCTAGCGTTGTCGCGTCGGCAAGGAGGCACGGGAATGCAGCTGGAATGCCAGGACTTCACGGGGGGCCGCATGATCCGCGTGGTGGACACGCGTATCGACGCGGCATCGGCCATCCTGTTCAAGGACCGGCTGCGCGCGGCCGCGGGGGATGTCCCGGGGCCGGTGGTGCTGGACCTGGCGGCGGTCGATTTCATCGACAGCAGCGGGCTGGGGGCCGTCGTCGCCTCGATGAAGCTCCTGGGGGGGGAACGTCCGCTGCAACTCGCCGGGCTTACGCCCGCGGTCGAAAAGGTCTTCCGCCTCACGCGCATGGACAGTGTCTTCGTGATCCATCCTGATGGCGCCGCCGCGCGGAGCGCGTTGCAAGATGCGTGCTGAACCCGCGCTCCGACCGGATCCGCCTTCGGTCTTTTCCACGCCTGCGGCGCGGCGGTTTCACGTGGTCCTTCCGGGGTGCCCGAGCGCCGTGCGGCGCACGTTGATGGACGCGCGAGGGCATTGCCGCCGGGCCGGATTGAGCGAGGAGGACGGCGCCAGGATCGAATTGGTGCTTGCCGAGGTCATGAACAACGTCGTCGAACACGCGCTGCGGGATTGCCCCGACGGGGTCATCGAACTGGAGCTTTCGCTGCGCGATGACCGGGCAGAGTGCCGGGTGTCGGATGATGGCGCCGCCATGCCGCAGGCCTGTCGCCCCCAGCCCGGGACCTGTGCCCCCCTCGGGACACCGACCGACCTGCCCGAGGGGGGATTCGGCTGGCATCTGATCTGCCAGCTCAGCCGCGACGTGGCGTATGAGCGTCGCTCGGGCTGGAACCGACTGACATTGGCCGTTCAGCTGAACCAGACGACCGGCTCCTTGACCTGAACGCCCACGCCTCGCGTTCGATTGCAACCGTGCAGCGCCTTGTGGGACACGCGCACGCCCGCTGATTGCCACTGTGCCGGAGTCCCCTGAAGATGGTCACAACAATGCCCGCATCCGGGCCCGGCGGCGCCCGAATCGGGCGTCATCTCGAAGGTGTAGCTGCAAAGGCTTCCCCCGGCGCCGTGCCATAACAGCCCCCACCCTGTGTGCGGCGCCGGGGTACTGCAGCAACCTTCCGCGCTCTGCATTGTGATTGCCCGACCGACCGGATAGCGTCGCGCCGATCCATCGACAGGAAGCAGACATGCGCGATTTCCACCTGCCCGGACGCTCGCCCGTCTTTGCCGAGAACGGCATCTGCGCCACCTCGCACCCGCTTGCTGCAAAGGCGGCAATCTCGATTCTCGAGGGCGGGGGCAACGCGATGGATGCAGCGATCGCGGGGGCAGTCCTTCTTGGTGTGTGCGAACCGCAGATGACCGGGATCGGGGGGGATTGTTTCGTCCTGTTCACGCCGCCTGGCGAGGACCGAATCCTTGCTCTCAACGGATCGGGGCGCGCGCCCGCCGGGCTTTCTGCGGCCGATCTTCGCGCCGCGGGCCACGCGGCGATGCCAGATGGCGCCGCCGCCGCGGTGACGGTGCCGGGCGCCGTCGATGCCTTTTGCCGGCTGTCCGGCGACTGGGGGCGGCTTGGGCTCGACGCGGTGCTGGCCCCCGCGATCCGGTACTTCGACGCGGGCGTGCCCGTCGCCCCGCGCACCGCCTTCGACTGGAACATCGCGACCGATCGCCTGCAGGGCGCGGCCCGTACCCAGTACCTGATGAACGGCGAGGCGCCGGCACCCGGCACGATGTTCCGCAGCCCCGGCAACGCCGAGGTGCTGCGCCGAATCGCCCGTGACGGGCGGGCGGCCTTCTACGAGGGCGAGGTGGCCGAAGACATGGTCGCCGCCCTGCGCGCGGCGGGCGGCACCCACACGCTGGACGATTTCGCCGCCACCGCCTGCGACTATACCGAGCCGGTTTCGGGCACCTACCGCGGCACCGAACTGGTCGAGCATCCGCCCAACGGACAGGGCGCGACGGCGATCCTGCTGGCGAACATCCTGGCAGAGTTCGACATCGCCGCGATGGACCCCTTCGGCGCCGAACGGGCCCATATCGAGGCCGAGGCGACGAAACTCGCCTACGATGCCCGCAACCGCTTCATCGCCGATCCCGACCACATGACCCGGCTGGCGCACATGCTGGCGCCCGAAACGGCGCGGCGGCTGGCCACGCTGATCGATCCGGCCCGCGCCATGCCCGCCCCGGCGAAACTGACCGAGGCCGTGCATCGCGACACGATCTACCTGACCGTGGTGGACCGTGACCGCATGGCGGTGTCGCTGATCTATTCGATCTACCACAGCTTCGGCTCCGGCATCTCTTCGGAGAAATTCGGCATCCTGTTCCAGAACCGCGGCGCGGGCTTCACGCTGGCAGCCGGGCACCCAAACGAGGCCGGCGGCGGCAAGCGCCCGATGCACACGATCATTCCGGGCATGCTGCGGCGGGACGGGCGTGTCATCATGCCCTTCGGCGTGATGGGCGGGGCCTACCAGGCGAACGGGCACGCGCGTTTCCTGTCCAACCTCGTCGATTTCGGGATGGACCCGCAGGCGGCCATCGACGCCCCGCGCTGTTTCTCGGACGCCGGGGACATGAGGGTCGAACGCGGCTATTCCGACGCCGTGCGGCAGCGCCTGGCCGACATGGGGCACGCGGTCGGCGTCCCGGACACCCCGATCGGCGGGGCGCAGGCGATTCGCATCGACCACGAGACCGGCGTGCTTCAGGGCGCGTCCGACCCACGCAAGGACGGTTGCGCCTTGGGCTACTGACGACCGGGGGCGGTCAGTTCAGCTGGAAGTGCAGCGGATAGTGGCCGTCCTCGAAATCGCCGAACAGGTCGGGCAGGTCGGGGTGATCCACCGGCTCGCCCGAGTAGTCGGGGACAAGGTTCTGTTCCGACACGTAGGCCACGTAGTAGCTGTGGTCGTTCTCGGCCAGCAGGTGATAGAACGGCTGATCCTTGGCCGGGCGGCTTTCCTCGGGGATGGACTGGTACCATTCCTCGGTATTGGAAAACATCGCGTCGATGTCGAACACCACGCCACGGAACGGGTGCTTCTTGTGGCGAACCACCTGACCAAGGTTGTATTTCGCATGTGTCTTGATCATGGCACGCCCCCTTTCCAGCGTTCGTTCTACCCTGCCAGCGAAGGGTTTGTCCATCTACCCCCCTGAAATCATCAGAAACAGTCTGTGAACGGCGGCGGCACGGTGCCGAGGCGTCCGCGGCATCGGCGGGTTGGCGCGAATGTGATCCGACGCCGGGATTTCACGTTCACCCACGCCGGCATTTCCGCTACACTGTGGATAACTATAAGAAAGGCAAGAACTCGAGGGGCAGATGGGCAGACGGCTTCTAGCCATACTCTTGGTATGCGTTCTCGCGGCGTGCAGCGGTGGGTCTTCTCCTCCGCGCAACCTCGATGACGCCTGCGCGATCGCGCGCGAAAAGCCCAAGTACCTGTCGGCGATGGAGCGGACAGAGCGGCGCTGGGGTGTTCCGGTGCACGTCCAGATGGCGACCATCTACCAGGAATCCAAGTTCGTCTCGAACGCGCGCACCCCGCTTCAGTACAAGCTGGGCGTGATCCCGATGGGCCGCCAGTCGTCGGCCTACGGCTATGCCCAGGCTCTGGACGGCACGTGGGAGGACTATCAGAAGGACACCGGCAACACGCGCGCCAAGCGCGACCGGATCCGCGACGCCACCGATTTCATGGGCTGGTACATGAACAAGACGCTGGAACGCACCGGCGTGCCCCTGACGGACGCGCGCAACCAGTACCTCGCCTATCACGAGGGCCAGACCGGATATCTTCGCGGAAGCTACAAGTCCAAGTCCTGGCTGTTGCGGGTTGCCGACAACGTCGCCGAACGGTCGGTGATGTACCAGTCGCAACTGGCGCGCTGCCGCTAGGGCGTATCGCACTCAACCGCAGTCGAGACCCAGCCAAGGCAGACGAGGCAGCGATAGCGCAGCCAAACGCGTTCGTCTGCCCTGGCGAGGGCGATTGTGTGCGAAACGCTTCAGGGCGGCGGCGCGGCCGCCGGGGCTCGCCTAGCCCTGGCGCTCTTCGATCTCGCTGGTGATGCTGAACATGCGGGTCGGGATGTTGCCCTGTGGCTCCAGCACGCCGAGGATCACAGTCGTCTGCGTCCCGTCACCGCTTGTGATGACCCATTGCCGCAACTCGGCCGGCGGCCCGGTGAACACCAGTTCGATCGAACCGTAGTCGGGGTTCTCGGGGTCCTGCGCCACCACCGTGGTCGAGGTCTCGTCCGAGCGGTAATCCACCACCATGTTCGCCTGTTCGAGGTTCACGTTCCGCGCCAGGATCAGGTTCAGGGGCGTGCGGCGCAGCGGATACTGCTCGGGCATCTGGTTCGACTTCTTGTCGAAGATCGCGACCTGCCCGCCGCCGGCAAGCACCAGCGCCTCGTTCGGAGGGTTGTATTCGAAACGCGCGCGTCCGGGCCGGTGGATCAGAAGCGTGCCGGTCGAAATCGTGCCGTCGGCATTGATCTGGGTGAAGTCCGCCTTCACCCGGACAAGCGAGTTCAGGTAGGCCGACAGCGCCGAAAGCGGCAACGGATCGGCCAGGGCCGGACGGGCCAGCGCAAGGGCGGGCAAGGCTGCAAGCAGGGTGCGACGGTTCATCATGGGGCCAAGATAGGCACGTCCGCGCCGGCTTGCATCCCCTGATCCGTCACATTGCCGCGACGCGCCGTCAGTTCTGTTCCGGCACCAGTATCTCGCGCTTGCCCACGTGGTTGGCGGGACTGACAAGGCCCTCTGTCTCCATCTGCTCCACCAGTCGGGCGGCCTTGTTGTAGCCGATCGCCAGCTTGCGCTGGATGTAGGAGGTCGAACACTTGCGGTCCTTGATGACGATCTGCACCGCCTGGTCGTACAGCGCGTCCTCGCTGTCGGTGTTCCCGCCAAGCCCCAGCACCAGGTCGATGTCGGATTCGGCGTCCTCGTCCGGGCCTTCCACCACGCCGCCGACATAGGCGGGCGGGCCAAAGCTTTTCAGATAGGACACGATCTCCTCGACCTCTTCGTCGCTGACGAAGGGGCCGTGCACGCGGGTGATCCGGGCGCCGCCCGCCATGTAAAGCATGTCGCCCATGCCCAGAAGCTGTTCGGCCCCCTGCTCGCCCAGGATCGTGCGGCTGTCGATCTTGGACGTGACCTGGAAGGAGATCCGCGTGGGGAAGTTGGCCTTGATCGTGCCGGTGATGACGTCGACCGACGGACGCTGCGTCGCCATGATGAGGTGAATGCCCGACGCCCGCGCCATCTGCGCCAGCCGCTGGATGCAGGCCTCGATCTCTTTCCCGGCGACCATCATCAGGTCGGCCATCTCGTCGACGATCACGACGATATAGGGCAGGAGTTCGGGCGCGAATTCCTCTGTCTCGAAGACGGGCTCGCCGGTTTCGTCGTCGAACCCGGTCTGCACGGTGCGCTTGAACAACTCGCCCTTGTCCAGCGCCTCGCGGACGCGGCCGTTGTAGCCCTCGATGTTGCGCACGCCCATCTTGGACATCTTGCGATAGCGGTCCTCCATCTCGCCCACGACCCATTTCAGCGCGACGACGGCCTTCTTGGGGTCGGTGACGACCGGCGACAGCAGGTGCGGGATGCCATCGTAAACCGACAGTTCCAGCATCTTCGGGTCGATCATGATCAGCCGGCATTCATCCGGCGTCAGCTTGTAGAGCAACGACAGGATCATGGTGTTGATCGCCACCGACTTGCCCGACCCCGTGGTCCCCGCGATCAGCAGGTGGGGCATCTTGGCAAGGTTGGCGATGACCGGATCACCGCCGATGTTCTTGCCCAGCGCCAGCGGCAGCCGCATGTTCGAATCGCCGAAATCCCGGCTCGCCAGCATTTCCCGCAGGACGACCTTCTCGCGGTCCTCGTTGGGCAGTTCGATGCCGATGACGCTACGTCCCGGCACGGTGGACACCCGCGCAGACAGGGCCGACATGGACCGCGCGATGTCGTCGGCCAGCCCGATCACGCGGCTGGCCTTCAGGCCCGGCGCCGGTTCCAGTTCGTACATGGTGACGACGGGTCCGGGGCGGACGGTCACGATCTCGCCCTTCACGCCGTAGTCGTCCAGCACGTTCTCCAGCATCCGCGCGTTCTCTTCCAGCGCATCGTCGGACAGATGGTGCCGTTCGATCCCCGCAGGGTCCATGAGGAGCGACAGCGGCGGCGTCTCGTATTCCGCCAGGGACTCGTCAAAACGCAGGCTGGGCTGGCTTTCGGCCTGGGCGGCGCGCGACGGCTGCAACGTCTTGCGGGGCGTGTGCTGCACCACGCGGCGTGGTTCCTCGCGCGGGATCGGCGCGGCAGGGCGCGGCGGCGCCTGCACCAGTTCGGGTTCGGGCATGGACAGCGGGGGCTCCATCGGCACCCCGCTCTCGAAATCTTCGACCTCGTCGATCTCGCCGGCCTCGACGAAGGGCGCCGGCGGCACACGCACCACGTTCTTCAGGATCATCGGTTCAGGCCCGCGGCGGCGCGCGGTCAGCGGCGGCTCTCCATGCAGGCGCGCCCTGCCATGCGCATGGCGCACGCGGCTCTTCACCACGTCGGCGATCTTGGCGCGGATGCGGTCGTCGCCGTCGAGCACCTCGTCCTCGGGCTCCACGACAGGCTCTGGCGCCTCGCGCTTCATCAGGCTGGGCAGACGCAGCCGCAAGGGGCCCTTGGCCTCGGCCGCGGGGGGGGCCGGCGCGCGCGGGACCTGCGTCAAGGCGGCCGGCGCCTTTGCAGGGTCGTCACGCGGCGCGCGCGGCACCGAAGCGCGCTGCACCAGCTGCGGTTCGGCCCGTTCCATGTGGTCGGGTACATCGCGCCCCACCTGCCGCGCCTGCCGCCGGCTCTCGGCCACGTTGCCCGCCTTCCTGACCGCCGAGACGGCACCACGGCCCAGCAGGGTCATCACCCCGCCATAGGCCAGCACCGCGCCGCCCGCCAGGAACCAGCCCGCACGCCGAAGCTCGAACCATGTGAAGCCCAGAACGCTCAGCCCAAGCACTAGGCTCAGGACCCCGAAGACCGCGGACAGGATCTTGAGCCCCAGCGCCGGATCGCCCGGGGCGACACCCAGCACCGCGCCCAGAACCGTGTCTCCGAACAGGCCACCAAGCCCGAAGGAATGCGTCCACGCCGCGCCGGGCACGAGGGTCGAGGCATAGACCGCCGCCACGGCGATCGCGATGGGCAGAAAGATGATGCGGTTCAGCGCCCGGCCGGCACCGCGATGCGACACGAACCGCAGGCCCCATCCGAAGGCCGTCAGCGGCAGACCCCAGGCCGCGTAGCCGACCATGATGTGAAGAACGACGGCGACCGAGGCCCCGAACCGGCCGAGGATGTTCGACGCCGGTTCATCCGTGGCCGACAGCCAGCTGGGATCGTCCGGGACGTAGGACACCAGCAACAGCGTCAGGATCGCGCCCAGCCCCATCAGCATCAGCCCGATCAGCTCTCGGCCGCGCCGGGCGATCACCGCCTGCGTCTGGTCGTCGAAAAGCCGCTCTCGCTGTCGCGCCTGATAGGATGCCATGCGTCCCTCGTCCCTACCCGTACAAACAGGCGCGGATCTTCGTCAGACCGCGCCGCATCTCGTCCTCCGGCGCGACCATCGCCACGCGCACATAACCGCTGCCGGGATTGCCCTGGTCGGTGTCACGGCTGAGATAGGCGCCCGGCAGCACGCGCACGCCGGTCTCCGTCCAAAGCCGGAATGCCGCCTCTTCGCCGTCGTTCACCGGCAGCCAAAGGAAAAACCCGGCCTCGGGCGACCGGTAGCCCGGCACCCCGTCGAAGATCTCGTCGGCGATGTCGTACTTGCGCTGGTAAAGCGCGCGGTTCTCCTCGACATGGGTCTCGTCGGCCCAGGCCGCCTCTGCCACGCGCTGCAACGGCAGGGGCAACGGCGCCCCGGCATAGGAGCGCAGGCGCTTGATCTCTGCCATGCCCGCGGCCCCGCCGGTCACGAAACCCGACCGCAGCCCCGGCAAGTTCGACCGCTTGGACAGGGAGTGAAAGGCGAACACCCGCTCGGGGTCGGTGCCGCGCGCGTCAGCGGCCTCCAGCACACCGGGCGGTGGGGCGTCGCGATACAGTTCGGAATAGCACTCGTCCGCGAAGATCCGGAAATCGTGCCGCTCCGCCAGGTCCAGCAGGTCGTCCCAGTAGCCCAGCGATGCGACAACGCCCTGAGGGTTGGCCGGCGAACACAGGAACGCAATCTCGACCCGGTCCAGAAGCGGCCCCGGAAGCGAGGCATAGTCCGGCAGAAACCCACTGCCCCGCGTCGCGGGCACGTAGACGGGCTGTGCGCCCACCGCCAGCGCCGCCACCGCGTAGACCTGGTAGAACGGGTTCGGCATCAGCACGACCGGGGTCTGCCCGTGCCGCGCGGTTTCCGGGCAAAGCGCCAGAACCGCGTTGAACAGCCCCTCGCGCGTGCCGTTCAGCGCCATGATCTGCGTGGCCGCGTCCACCTCGGCGCCATAGCGCCGGCCCAACCAGCCCGCGATGGCCGCCAGAAGCTCTGGCGAGCCGTCGTTCGGCGGATACTTGGCGAACTCGTCCACGTGATCGGACAGGATCGACGCCACCCAGGCCGGAAACGGATGCTTCGGCTCGCCGATGGACATGTGGATGACAGGCCCGCCAGGCGCATGCGAATCCAGCAGCGTCCGCAGGCGCGGGAACGCGTAATCCGGCAGGTTCGAAAACCTTTCAGGCACCTTCATGGGGCTATGCTCAACTGCCTCTGGAAGGGGTCGTTTCGCCCCTTTTGCCAGTCATGCTACAGGCTTGGCCCCATCCGGTCCAGAAATCCGGCATGCCCCGGCCGCGCGGGCCGGGGCCCTGTGGCATTTACGCCAGCGCCGCCTCGGCCGCCGCGCCCAGCCGCAACAGCCGCGCCTCTGTCATCGGCGGGGTCAGGAACATGATGCCCGTGGACGGCACCCCCGTCGGCAGGGTCAGCCCCGCCAGCCCCATCAGGTTGCCCACCCGCGTGTTGCGCAGCGTCAGAAGGTTCTCGGTGACGTAATAGTCCGGGTCCGTCGCCAGCCGGTCCACCTTGGGCGGCAGGTTCGGGGCCGTCGGCAGGATCACCGCGTCATAGCCCGCCGTCGCCTCGATCCAGGCCGCCCGATGCCGCCGCAGTGCCTGCCAGGCCCGGATGAACTCGCGCGCGGGCGTGTCCCGCCCGCCACGGAACCGCGTCAGGATCTCGCCGAACATCTTGTCCGGCGCGGCCTCGATCTCGGCCTCCCAGCTGGCATAGCCCTCGGTCGCGAACAGGATCGGCGACAGGGCATGCGCCTCGGCCACGACGGGCAGCGCGCGCCGCTCGATCACCGCCCCCGCCGCCGCCAGCCGCGACACCGCGCTGTCGAAGGCGGCCGCCGGTTCGGGGCGCAAGTCGTCAAGCGCCAGGGTCTCCAGCACCATCAACCGCGCGCCCTTCAGCGTCGCGCCCGCAAGGTCCGCCGCCGGCGCGCCCTGCAGCGCCCCCAGCATGAGCGCCGCATCCTCCACCGTGCGCGTCAGCGGCCCCACCGTGTCGAAGCTTTCGCACAAGGGCACCACCCCATCGTTGGGCAAGAGGCCATGGGTGGTCTTCAGGCCCACAAGATCGTTCCACACCGCCGGCACCCGCACCGATCCGCCGGTGTCCGACCCCACCGCCGCCGGCGCCAGTCCGAACGCCACCGAGGCCGCCGCCCCCGAGGACGACCCGCCCGCCACCGCCTCGGCGTCGTTGACGGACGGCGGGGTCTCGGTCACCGGGTTGTAGCCCAGCCCCGAGAACGCCAGTTCCGACATGTGGGTCTTGCCAAGGCACACCAGCCCCGCCGCCGTGGCGCGGCGCAGCACCTCGGCATCGCGCGCGGGCACCCGGCCCGCCAAGAGCGCCGATCCCGCCTCGGTCGCGACGCCCGCCGTGTCGAACAGGTCCTTCCAGCTGACCGGCACCCCGTCGAGAGGGCCGCGCCGCTGGCCCAGGTCCGCCCGCCGCTTCGCCGCCGCGGCCTCGTCCATCGCCCGGTCAGGCGTCAGCCGCGCATAGATCCGGTCGCGCAACGGATGCGCCGCGATCGTCTCCAGCACCGCCTCGGTCAGTGCCACGGGATCGACCTTGCCCGCCGCGATCCCCCGGCCCAGTTCCGCCGCGCTCTTGCCTGCCCAGTCCGTCATGTCCGCCTCCGCTCGTTCGGCGCGACGGTAGCGGCCTCGCGGCGCATGGACAATCCCGCCTCGCGCGCCATAGTCCACCCCATGGAACGCTATGACGTCATCATCATCGGCGGCGGTCTGAACGGCACGTCACTGGCGCTTGCCCTGGGCCGCGCCGGCCTTGCCACCCTGCTGGCCGATCCGGTGCCCGAACCCGACCGCGCGGACCCCGGCTTCGACGGGCGCAGCTATGCGCTGTCGCACGCCTCCTGCCGGCTTCTGCGCGCGCTCGACCTCTGGACGCCGCTTGCGCCACAGGCCCAGCCGATCCTCGACATCAAGGTCACCGATGGCCGCCCCGGCGAGGGTCCTTCGCCCCTGATGCTGGAATTCGACCATGCCGAGATCGAGGAAGGCCCGATGGGCTGGATGGTCGAGGACCGGTACCTGCGCCGCGCGCTTCTGGCCGCGCTCGACGAGATCCCGAACGTCACCCGCCGCACCGCCCGCGCCGTCACGCACGAGGTCTCGGACACCACCGCCAACGTGACGCTGGACGACGGCAGCACCCCCGCCGCCGCCATGATCGTCGGCGCCGATGGCATGACCTCGCCCACAGCGCGGCGCGCCGGCATCCGGCGGCTCGAATGGTCCTACGGGCAGACCGGCCTTGTCTGCGCCATCGCCCACGAGAAACCGCACCACGGCACCGCGCATCAGTTCTTCATGCCCGCGGGCCCGCTGGCGATCCTGCCGCTGTCGGGCAACCGCTCTTCCATCGTCTGGACCGAACGCACGCCCGAGGCCGCGCGCATAGGGGCGCTGGACGACGCGGGCTACCTCGACGCGCTGCGCCCCCGCTTCGGCAGCTTCCTGGGCGAGATCGCGCTCGACGGCGCGCGCTTTTCCTATCCCCTGCTCCTGTCCGTGGCCCAGCGCTTTTCCGCGCCGCGGCTGGCGCTGATCGGCGATGCCGCGCACCGCCTGCACCCGCTGGCCGGCCAGGGCCTGAACGCTGGCCTCAAGGACGTCGCAGCCCTGGCAGAGGTGCTGGCCGACGCCAGCCGAAGGGGCGAGGACATCGGCCGCCAGGACGTGCTCGACCGCTACCAGACCTGGCGCCGCTTCGACACCGCCACGCTGGCGCTCGCGACCGACACGTTCAACCGCCTGTTCTCGAACGACAATCCCCTGGCGCGCGCGGTCCGCGACATCGGCCTCGGCGCGGTCAACGCCATGCCGCCCCTGCGCCGCGCCTTCATCCGCGAGGCGGCGGGCCTGACCGGCGACCTGCCGCGCCTCCTGCAGGGCCGCCCGCTCTAGGGCGTATCGCACTGAACCGGAATCGAGACCTCGCGAGGGCAGACGAGTGCGTTTGTGTGCGACACGCTCGAGGCTTCTTCTGTTCGAAAATACTCTCGGGGAGGGTTTGGGAGGGGCAGACAGCCCCTCCCGACGCCGCTTCAAGGCGGCCAGCAAAAGGAATGCCGCGCAAGGCGCGGCGCCGCCTTCCTAGTCGTCGAGCGGGCGTGCCTCGTCGATCAGCATGACCGGGATGCCGTTCCGGACCGGGTAGGCCAGGTGCGCAGCCTTCGACACCAGTTCCTGCCGATCGGCGTCGAAACGCAGGGGCGCGTGGGTCTGGGGGCAGACCAGCGCCTCCAGCATCCGGCGATCCCAGGGCGCGTCACTCACTGCATGATCTCTTCACTTGTGCCCCCGCGCAGCGCGAACTCGATCAGTGTTACCAGCGTCTCGCGCCGTGTCGACAGGGATGGTGCCTCCAGCAGGGCCTGCTTGTCTTCTGGCTCGAACGGACACAGCATGGACAGGGAGTTTATCAGAAGCTCGTCCTCGGCTTCCTTGAGCGATTCCCAGTCGGTCTTCAGTCCCTGGCTGTCGAAGAACCGCGCGAGCAGGTTCATGAACACCTCGCGATCAAAGGCCGGATCGCGTTCGGCGCCACCGAGATCACGGTCGAAGCCGTCCCAGTTGACCTCGCAGCGGCGATAGGGGGTGAACCCCTCGACCTCTGTCACCACGCGAAAGCGCGAGATGCCGGCCAGCGTTATCATGTAGCGCCCGTCCTCGGTCTCGGAGAAACCGGTCAGCCGTCCGGCGCAGCCGATGCTGTGCAGGCGTGCGGGCTTGGCGCCCGGCACCTCGTAGGGCTGGATCATCCCGATCAGGCGGTGCGACGTCTTCAAGGTGTCGTCCAGCATGGCCAGGTAGCGCGGCTCGAAGATGTGGAGAGGCAGCCGCGCACGGGGCAGCAGCAGCGCCCCGGGCAGCGGAAAGACGGGGATCGTTTCGGGCAGGTCTGCGGCGGAAAACATGTGAATGACCTAGGCCGTCTAGGGCCTCAGGCAAATATCATCGACGACAGTTTGCGGCGGCCCTTCTGGACGATCGGATCCTTCGGGGACAAAGCGTCGAAGATGGTGAAAAGCTGGGTCTTCGCCGCGCCCTCGTTCCACTCGCGGTCGCGCCGGAAAAGCTCCAGCAACTGGTCCACCGCCTCTTCCGTCTTGCCATGGGCGTGCAACGCCACGGCAAGATCAAACCGTGCCTGATGGTTGGCCGGGTCGGCCTCGACCGCCGCCGTCAGCTCGGCCACCGGCCCGGCGTCCGCCGCCTGACGCGCCAGTTGCAGCGCCGCGTGGGCGTGTTCCAGTTCGGGCGCGGTGCTGATCTCGGCCGGCGCCCCGTTCAGGATCGCCTCGGCCTGGTCCAGGTCGCCCAGCGCGATATGCGCCCGAACGAGCCCGCCATAGGCCGCGGCGTGGGTGCCGTCCTCCTGCAGGATCGCGGCGAAGGTCTGGGCCGCGTCCACCGCCTCGCCATCCGCCAGCATCTGCTCGGCCGCCTCGACGGCCTCGGACAGCCCGCCGTCGCTGGCCAGCGCGCTCAGCCGATCGACGAAGGCCTTGATCTCGGACTGCGGCACAGCGCCCTGGAACCCGTCCACCGGCTGGCCGTTGAAGAAGGCATAGACGGTCGGGATCGACTGGATGCGCAACTGCGCCGCGATGGCTTGGTTCTCGTCGACGTTCACCTTGACCATCTTCACCTTGCCGCCGGCGGCCTGCACCGCGGCTTCCAGCATCGGGCCCAGCGTCTTGCACGGCCCGCACCACGGCGCCCAGAAGTCCACGATCACCGGCACCTCCTTCGAGGCGTCGATGACATCGGCCATGAAGGTGGCCTCGCTGCCGTCCTTGATGAGGTCCCCTGCGGCGGGGGCGGCGGTGCCCTGACCCAGTTCCAGCATGATAGGCTCCTGTCCTTGTTCAGCGCAGTATATGTGCCGCGCGGGCGGCGGGTTAAAGGTCGAAAGTGGCAAAGACCGGCGCATGGTCGGATGGCTGCTCCCAGCCGCGGGCCACCTTCAGCACCCGCGATCCGTGCGCCGCGCCGGCAATGTCGGACGTGGCCCAGACATGATCCAGCCGCCGCCCCTTGTCGGCCGCCTCCCAGTCCTTCGCGCGATAGGACCACCAGCTGTAGACCAGCCCCTCGGGGATGTCCTGCCGGGTGACATCGACCCAGCGCCCGGCGTCCTGCGCCGCGCCCAGGTGTTCCACTTCCACGGGCGTGTGGCTCACGACCTTCAGAAGCGCCTTGTGCGACCAGACGTCATCCTCGCGCGGGGCGATGTTCAGGTCGCCCAAAAGGATCGCCTTCTCCGGTCGCTCCCGCGTGAACCAGTCCCGCATCTCTGTCAGGAAATCCAGCTTGTGCGCGAACTTGTCGTTCTCGTCCCGGTCCGGCACGTCACCGCCTGCGGGGATATAGTAGTTGTGGATCACCACCCCGTTCTCCAGCCGCGCCGCCACGTGCCGCGCGTCGCCCTTGCCGACGAAGTCGCGGTGCCCGGCGTCCTCCAGCGGCAGCTTCGACAGGATGGCCACGCCGTTGTAGCCCTTCTGCCCGCGCGCCACGACGTGCCGGTAGCCAAGCGCCGCGAAGCGCTCCATCGGCATCTTGTCGACCGGCGCCTTGCACTCCTGCAGGCACAGGATGTCGGGCGCCTCTTCGGACAGAAGACGCTCGACCAGCCCCGCGCGCAGCCGGACAGAGTTGATGTTCCATGTGGCGATGGTGAACGGCATCGGCAGGCTCCCGTGAACAGGCCGCGACCCTATCCGCCGATTTGCGCGGTCTCAAGCGTGCGCGGTTGACCGGCACGCCACTTGCCGCAAGCCTGTGGTCATCGCCCGACTCGCCCAAGAGTGCCCGATGCGTGTGCCGACCGCAGCGTTGATCGTCCTTCTCGCCTTGCCCGCCCATGCGGGCGAGGCCTGGGAAACATACAACCTGCCCGACGGGCGCGGCGCGGGCATCTGCCCCGTGGATGACGAGAACCGCTATTTCTGCTTCCTGATCTCCTGCGCGCCCGAAGGCGGGCCCTTGTGGATGCGCGTCGCCTTTTCCGGCGACCATGCCCTGCCAGAAGCGCCGGTGCTGCGCATCAGCATCGACGGCGGCCCCGAATCGACCCGCCGCCTGTCCGCCCTGCCGGCAGAGGACCAGGACTTCGGCATCCGCTATGACGACGCGCGCGACGCCGACCTGCTGGAGGCCCTGGCCGCCGGCAGCCGCGCCACCCTGACGCTGGGCAATCCGCCGGGGACGCTGTCGCAGGACATGCCGCTGTCGGGCTCGCGCCGCGCGATAGAATCCCTGGCGCATCTCTGCGGGACCTGAGCGTCATCCGGCCCGGATCACCCCCTCTTCCCGGTGCGGCGCCGCGATGACCGCCGCAGCCACGCGATGCATTCCGTCCCGTGCGATCCGAACCCGAACCTCCGGGCGGCCCGACCTGGCAACGCCGCCGCAAAAAAAGGCCCGGGTCAAAGCCCGGGCCAGTCCAACAGGGAGGTTCATGCCATGACCCCGGCATGAAGGGGATGCCTGAAATTTAATCCGACGCGACGGACTCAACTTTGATCTGGATCATGCAACCAGACGATATCCGCCGCTTTCCGTCACCAGAAGCCGCGCGTTCGACGGGTCCGGCTCGATCTTCTGGCGCAGCCTGTAGATATGGGTCTCCAGCGTGTGCGTCGTGACGCCCGCGTTGTAGCCCCAGACCTCGTGCAGCAGGATGTCGCGGGGCACCACGCCCTCTGATGCCCGGTACAGGAACTTCAGGATGTTGGTTTCCTTCTCGGTCAGCCTGATCTTCTTGTCGTCCTCGGTCATCAGCATCTTCATCGCCGGCTTGAACGTGTACGGCCCCAGCTGGAACACCGCGTCCTCGGACTGCTCGTGCTGGCGAAGCTGCGCCCGGATGCGCGCCAGAAGAACCGGGAACTTGAACGGCTTGGTCACATAGTCGTTGGCCCCGGCGTCGAGCCCCAGGATCGTGTCGGCATCGCTGTCGTGGCCCGTCAGCATCAGGATCGGGCACTTCACGCCCTGCTTGCGCATCCGCCGGCACAACTCGCGCCCATCGGTGTCGGGCAACCCCACATCCAGGATCACGAGGTCATAGTGCCCCGATTTCACCTTCTCGATCGCGCCCTGGCCGTCGCCGGCCTCGAACACGTCGAAATCCTCTGTCAGAACAAGCTGATCGCTCAGCGCCTCGCGCAGGTCGTCGTCATCATCGACCAGAAGGATCTTCTTCAATACGCTCATGACCTTGCCTCCGTCGTCTCCGGTCTGAAGTGCGTTCGCCGGCCCGTCCCGGCAAGATTTGCGTCAATCACCTCACGCGCTCGTGTCGACAGCGGGCCAAATGTTTCATATCTCTCGGCAACAGCCCCCCGCAGGATGCCATGTCGCTTGCCCCCACGCCCACCGAACGCATCGCCCGCGCCCGCGCCGATCTGCGCCTCGGCGTGCCCGTGGTGCTGTCGGGCGGCGCCGGCGCCGCGCTGATCGCGGCCGCCGAAACCATCACCCCCGCGCGCCTTGCGGCGCTGCAACAGATCGGCGCGCCGATCCTGGCCATCACCGCGCGGCGGGCCGAGACGCTCAAGGCGCGCGCCTATGACGGGGACCTGGCCCGCCTGCGCCTGCCCGGTGACGCCGATGCCGCCTGGGTCGCCGCCGTGGCCGACCCCGCCGACGACCTCGCGCGGCCGATGACCGGGCCGCACCTGTCAGACCGCGACGGCCCCGCCGACCTGCACCGCGCCGCGATCCGGCTGGCCAAGGCCGCGCGCCTGCTGCCCGCCGCGCTGGTGGTGCCGGTCCCGGACGGGCCCGCCGCCGCCGCCGCACACGGCCTGACCTGCCTCGACCTGGCCGAGACCGAAGGGCTGCTCGACGCGCTCTCGCCGCTCGACGCGGTCATCTCGGCCCGCGTGCCGCTGGCCCTTGCCCGCGACGCGCGCCTGCATGTCTTCCGGCCAGAGGACGGGGCCGAGGAACATTACGCCATCGAGATCGGCCGCCCCGACCGCGGCATCCCGGTGCTGGCCCGGCTGCATTCCGCCTGCTTCACCGGCGACCTGCTGGGCAGCCTGAAATGCGACTGCGGCCCGCAACTGCGCGCCGCGCTGGCCGCGATGGGGACCGAGGGCGCGGGCGTGCTCCTCTACCTCAACCAGGAGGGCCGCGGCATCGGCCTGGCCAACAAGCTGCGCGCCTATGCGTTGCAGGACCAGGGCTTCGACACGGTCGAGGCCAACCACCGCCTCGGCTTCGAGGATGACGAGCGTGACTTCCGCATCGGCGCGGCGATTCTCGACAAGATGGGCTTTGCCGCCGTCCGCCTGCTGACGAACAACCCCGCCAAGGTCGCGATGATGCAGCATTGCGGCATCGCCGTGGCCGAACGCGTGCCGCTCAAGGCCGGTGAGAACCCGCTCAACCAGGATTACCTGGCGACCAAGGCCCGCAAGTCCGGACACCTCCTGTGACGCCCCTCGACATGGTCGTCACACCGCGCGGCCTGCGCTTCCTCGGCCGCACCTTTCCCTGCACCATCGGTCGCACCGGCCTCACCTGCGACAAGCGCGAAGGCGACGGCGCCACCCCGCAAGGCGTCCACGCGATCACCGGCTGCCTCTACCGCCCCGACCGAATGGCGCGCCCCAACGACTGGGCCCTGCCGATCCGCCCCGGCGACCTGTGGTCCGACGACCCCGGGCACGAGGACTACAACCTCATGGTCCGCGCCCCCTACCCCGCCAGCGCCGAGACGCTGCGCCGCCCCGACCCGCTCTACGATCTCGTGCTCACGACCGGCTGGAACTGGCCCCGCGCCGAACGCGGGCGGGGCTCCGCCATCTTCATCCACCGCTGGCGCAAGCCGGGCCACCCGACGGCGGGCTGCGTCGCGCTCGATCCCGCGCATCTTCTCTGGATCGCCGCGCGCATCCGCCACCGCACGCGCCTCGTCGTTCCCTGACGCTCCACCCCCGGCTTCTTCTGTTCGGAAATACTCCCGCCGGAGGCACGCGACCGAGGGGCTCGATGCCCCGAGGCCGCGTTCGCCGGGCGACGCGGCCCCGCCGCGGCGCAACTCACGCGGCCGGGACGCGGTCCCCGAAGATCGCCGACCCCACGCGCACATGGGTCGCGCCGAAGGCCACGGCCTCCTCGAAATCGGCGCTCATCCCCATCGACAGGCCCGTCAGCCCGTTGCGCGCCGCGATCTTCGCCAGAAGCGCGAAATGCAGGCTGGGCGTCTCCTCCACCGGCGGGATGCACATCAGCCCCGCCACCGGCAGGCCCAGCCCCCGGCAATCGGTCACGAACCCGTCCGCCTCGGCCGGCAGAACGCCCGCCTTCTGCGGCTCTTCGCCCGTGTTCACCTGGATGAACAGCTCGGGACAATGCCCCAGCTCGTCGGCCAGCCGCGCCAGCGTGGTGGCCAGCTTCGGCCGGTCCACCGAATGGATCGCCTGGCACAGCTCCATCGCCTGCCGCGCCTTGTTGGTCTGCAACGGCCCGATCAGGTGCAGCTCCACGTCAGGGTAGCGCTCTCGCAGGGCCGGCCACTTGCCCGCGGCCTCCTGTACCCGGTTCTCGCCAAAGACCCGGTGGCCTTCGGCCAGCACCGCCTCGACCCGCTCCAGCGGCTGCACCTTCGACACCGCGATCAGCCGGACCGATCCGGGCGCGCGCCCCGCCCTGTCCTCCGCCGCGCGCAGCCGCGCCGTGATCTCGCTCAGCCCCATCGCCCTACTCCTTCGGCGCCAGGTCGCCCAGCGCCTCGACAAATTCCGCCAGCTCGGCCTCGTACCGCCGCCAGGCCTGCATCGAGGTCTTGTAGATCGGCTGGCGCACCTGCGCCACGCTGGCCGTATCCACGCGGCGCCGCGTCTCGTGAAACGACAGGCAGGCGTCCTCCCATGTAAGCCCGCAGGCCGCGACCAGGCGCCGGGTTTCCGCCTCGGGATCGGCGATCAGGTCTTCATAGCGCGCCCGGATGATGACACCGGGCATCCGCGCTTCCCAGAAATCGACGATCTCGCGGAACAGGCGGTAATGCTCGGCCAGGTCGGTCAGCGAGTAGGTATGAAGCTGCCGCCCCGCGTCGAAATAGGTCTTGTACATCGACAGCGCCGTGTCACGCGGGTCGCGCTCGACCAGCACCAGCCGCGCCGAGGGCAGCGCCCGGTGAATCGGCCCGAAAAGCAGGTAGGTCTGCACGCTCTTGTCGGTGATCCGGTCCGCGCCGGGGAAAAGGCCCCGCATCTCCGCCTCGATCCGCGCGCCCAGATCGCGCCAGTCGATCGCCGCGACAGCGTCCGCCGCGGCGGTCAGCGCCTCTTGCGCCAGGTGGCGCGCGACGCCCAGTTCGCCGCCGCCGGTGACCGTGGAATGGCTTGCCAGGATCTGCTCCACAAGCGTGGTGCCGGAACGCGGCACGCCGGTCACGAAGATCGGCGCGAACCCGTCCTCTCCTTCCGGCACGGCAAAGTCGACATCCGCGCAGGCCGCCATGATCTCGCGCACCGCCTCGCGCTGCGCACCGATGGTCGAGGGGAAATGCGCCCGCACCAGGTCGTTCGCGGGCCGCAGGTAGGTGAACACGCGGTCATGCCTGCCGGTGTCCTCCATCGCCTTGGCCAGGGCAAAGCCCAGGGGCGCGCGGCTGGCATCGGGAATCGCCGCATCGTCCCAAAGCCGCGTCATCTCGGCGATCTCGGGCGCATCCTCGGTCAGCTTGCGCCCGGCGACATAGCCATACCACGCCAGCCCGTTCGCCGGATCGCGCGCCAGCGCGGCGCGATAGGCCGCGCCCGCCTCGTCGAACCGCCCCAACCGCGTCAGAAGCTGCGCCCGACTCGCTTCGGGGGCGATCGCGTCGGGATGGGCCGCCGCAAGAGCCGAAAACGCCTCAAGCGCCGCGGCATCCCGCCCCGTCGCCGCAAGCGCCCAGGCCCGGGACAGCCCGGCCTCCATGTCTGCGGGGTCCTCGGCGCACAATGCGTCGAGCAGCGCCAGCCCCTCTTCCGCCGACTGTGTCTCGACCAGCAGGCTCGCCAGCCGCCGCCGCGCCTCGCGGTCCCCCGGGCGCAGCACCAGCCCGCGCCTCAGCGCGTCGATCGCCGCGCCAGACCGCCCAAGCGCCGCACACGCCAAGCCCAGCTGAATCGCGGCATCCGCCCGCTTGGGGTCCAGCCGTGCCGCGGCGTCCAGATGCGGCAACGCCTCGTCCGCGCGCCCCCTGTCGAGGAGGAAACGCCCCAGCTTCAAGCGCGCCTCCACCATGCCGGGGTCCAGCGACACCGCCTTGCGCCAGCTCGCCTCGGCGGCCTCGAAGCGGCCGCATGCCGCCTGCGCCGAGGCCAGGATGTCGCGCAAGAGCGCCACCTGCCCATGCGCCGCGACCAGCGCCGCGGCGCCGCGTTCGGCCGCCGCCGCGTCGCCCTTCTGCAAAAGCCCGATCACGCGCTTGACCGCCGCCGGGTCCGCCCCCCCGAGCGACGCCTTCGCCGATCCGGCGAGGCCCAGCTTGGTCTGGAACGCCAGCAACACCGGGGCCGGCACCTTCAGACGTTTGGCCGCCTCGACCGAGCGCGCCGTCTCGGCCGGATCTCCCAGCGCCAGTAGCGCATCGGCCATGACCGCCCATATGTCGCCGACCTGCGGCTTCAACGCCGCCGCGCGCTCCAGATGGCGCAGCGCCTCTTCCGGCCGTTTTCGCATCAGCGCGATGCGCCCCAACTGGAAATGCACTTCGGCCAGCCTTGGCCGGACGGACAGGATCTGCCGATAGGACGCCACGGCGGCATCATGCTGACCGGCGGCCTGCTTCTTCAGCGCCTCGGCATAGATCTGCGGGATACGGGCGGGATTGATCGGCAGCATCGTGTGATCCGGTCTGCCGCGCCACGGCGCGGGCGTTCAGGATGCAACAGGTAACGCATCCCCCCGGAAAGAAAAAGAGCGGGCCAAGGCCCGCTCTTTCCCGTGTTCGGATCCGTGAAGGATCAGAAGCTCATCTTCGCGCCGAACGAGTAGGTGCTGGTGTCGACCGCAGCACCGGCGTTGTCGCTCCAGCCGTAGCCGGCCTGCAGCGACATGCCGCCGCCCAGGTCGTACGAAGCGGCGATGCCGAAGCCGGCGGTGTCGTTGGCAGCACCAGCGCGGTTGAACGCACCGTAGTTCACGCCAACGGCGAGAGCGTCCATCTTGTAGCCGATGCCGATGCCGTAGTGGTCACCAGCCTGCGTCGCCGGGTTCAGAGCGGTACCCGAAGCCGAGCTGTAGTTGATGCCAGCCCAGAGGCCGCTGTCCAGATCGACGGTGGCGCTGACGCCCCAGAGCGAAGCGTTGGTGTAGCCCTGGTAGCCAACACCGAGCGACAGGGTCGCGCCGGACATGGCCATCGAGTACTTCGCACCGACGCCGTAGACGACCGAGTTCACGCCGCCAGCGGCAGCACCGTTGTCGTCGATTTCGGCCGACACGGCGAACGAGAAGTCAGCAAACGCGTAGGTGTACTGAGCGATCTGACCGTCGTTGCGACCGTCGAAGCCCGCGTTGCCGTTGAAGCCGGCGTGGGCGGTGTGGTCGTCGTTGATCGAGCCGGCGGGGCCGCCAACTTCGGTCATCGCCCAGTCGAACGCGCCGTCGACGTCGCCCATGGTCAGCTTGCCGAAGGTGCCCGACACGTAGATGGTCGCGCCGCCGTCGTCAGCGTTGTTGGCAACGGCCGGAGCACCGGCGCCACCTTCGTCCAGGTCAACCGACATGCCGAACTCGACGCCGCCGTCGGTCATGCCCTTACCCGTGAAGGTCACGTCAACGTCGGTGAAGAACTGCGGGTCGACACCGGCAACGCCGTTGCCGCCGAAGATACCCATTTCGGCGAAGCCCGAGAGGCTGATCTCGGCAGCCTGGGCGGCACCGACGGACGC
>JAUIIC010000016.1 GCA_030431935.1 Alphaproteobacteria bacterium
CCGATCAGCCGGCAATGCAGGCCCACGCTCATCATCTTGGGGGCACCGGCCTCGCCCTCGGCGTAGAGCTCATCGAAGGCGTCGCGCAGGTACTGGTAGAACTGCTCTCCCGTGATGTAGCCCGGCGCGGTGGCGAAGCGCATGTCGTTGGCTTCCAGCGTGTAAGGGATAATCAGCTGATCCCTGTCGCCCACCCGCAGCCAGTAGGGCAGGTCGTCGTCATAGGTGTCGCTGACATAGGCAAAGCCGCCTTCCTCGGCCACCAGCCGCACAGTGTTGACGCTGCACCGCCCGGTGTACCAGCCCTGCGGCCGTTCGCCCGTGACCTCGGCATGCAGGCGGATCGCCTCGGCGATCTGGGCGCGTTCCTCGTCCTCGGGCATGTCGCGGTGTTCGACCCATTTCAGGCCGTGGCTGGCGATCTCCCACCCGGCGGTCTGCATCGCGCGCACCTGTTCGGGGCTGCGGGCAAGGGCGGTGGCAACGCCGTAGATCGTGACCGGGATGTCCGCCCCGGTGAACAGGCGGTGCAGCCGCCAGAACCCGGCCCGCGCGCCGTATTCGTAGATCGATTCCATGTTCCAGTGGCGCATCCCGGGCCAGGGCTGGGCGCCGGCGATGTCGGACAGGAACGCCTCTGACGCGGCGTCGCCGTGCAGGATGCAGTTCTCGCCGCCCTCTTCGTAGTTCAGGACGAACTGAACGGCGATCTTCGCGCCGCCGGGCCAGTGCGGGTGCGGCGCGTTCGGGCCATGGCCGCGCATGTCGCGGGGATAGCGGGTCATCGGGGTCTCCGGTGGTGACGTCGGGCGCATTAAGGCGTAATGCACGGAACTTGGAAAGGCCGCCAGCGGGCGGCAGGCAAGGAGGCGCGGCAATGGCCGGATTTCTGACGACGCATGTATTGGACACGGCGCGCGGCTGCCCGGCCGAGGGGCTTGCGATCTGGCTGTATCGCGTCAGCGGCAACAGCCACCGCAAAATCGCCGAGGCGGTGACCAACGCCGACGGGCGTACCGACGGTCCAATCCTGCCCGAGGCCAGGTTCCAGACCGGCACCTATGAGCTCGTGTTCCATGCCGGGGACTACCTGCGCGCGACCGGGCAGGCCGGGGCAGAGCCGCTGTTCCTCGACCAGGTGCCGATCCGCTTCGGCATGGCCGAGGCGTCGCATTATCATGTGCCGCTCTTGCTGTCTCCGTACGGGTATTCGACCTATCGCGGCAGCTGAACGGGCCGTCCGCCCATTTGCCGGGCAAAGGCGGTATGGCCCCGCGCCGCGCGTCTTTGGGGCTTTCCTTTGGCCCCGGCGAGTGCTTTCTGACATGGGCACGACACGGCAAGGAGAGCGCATATGATGGACCCGGCATTCCTTTGGGACTGGCTTGCCCTTGCCGTCCGCTGGCTGCATGTCATCACCGCGATCGCCTGGATCGGGTCCAGTTTCTATTTCATCGCGCTGGACCTGGCCCTGAACCGGAACATTCCCGGCCCCGCGGATGGCGAGGAATGGCAGGTCCACGGTGGCGGGTTCTATCACATCCAGAAATACCTGGTGGCGCCGGAGCGCCTGCCGGAACACCTGACCTGGTTCAAGTGGGAGGCCTATGCGACCTGGCTTTCGGGCGCGGCGCTGCTGGCGATCGTCTACTGGGCGGGGGCAGAGCTTTACCTGATCGACCCGGCAAAGGCGGATCTGACCGTCTGGCAGGGCATCGCGATCTCGGCCGCCTCGCTCACCGTGGGCTGGATCATCTACGATCTATTGTGCAAGAGCCCGCTGGGCGAGAAACCCACCGTCCTGATGCTGATCCTCTTCGTCCTGCTGATCGCTATGGCCTGGGGCTATACGCAGGTCTTCACCGGGCGTGCGGCGCTTTTGCATCTGGGTGCGTTCACGGCCACGATCATGTCGGCCAATGTGTTCTTCATCATCATCCCGAACCAGAAGATCGTGGTCGCCGACCTGAAGGCGGGGCGCACGCCGGACCCGAAATACGGCAAGATCGCCAAGCTGCGGTCCACCCACAACAACTACCTGACGCTGCCCGTCCTGTTCCTGATGCTGTCGAACCACTACCCGCTGGCCTTCGCGTCCGAATGGAACTGGCTGATCGCGGGGCTGGTGTTCCTGATGGGCGTCACCATCCGGCATTTCTTCAACACCATGCACGCCCGCAAGGGGATGCCGTGGTGGACATGGGGGGCGACGGCGGTGATCTTCGTCGTGATCATGTGGCTGTCGACCGCGCCCCTGCGCCATGACAGCTATGAAGAGTCAGAAGCGCGTGCCCTGACGCCGGTGGAAGAGACCTTTGTGCAGGCGGCGGGCTTCGACGAGGTGGAATCGCTCGTGATCGGCAACTGTTCCATGTGCCACGCGCGCGAACCGGGCTGGCCGGGAATGCATCATGCGCCCAAGAACGTCCTGCTGGAGACCCGCGCCGACATCGCGGAACACGCGCGCGGCATCTTCCTGCAGGCGGGGGCAAGCCATGCCATGCCGCCCGCTGTGATTGCTTACATCACCGAGGAAGAGCGTGCGCAGATCCGCGCCTGGTATCGTGACGCGGTCGAGGACATGCCGGTGGGTCTGCGGCTGGCCGGCAGCTTCTAGCGTGCCGCCGCCCTAAGCGCGGGCTTGTCGATCTTGCCGATGGCGGTCTTGGGCAGGCTGTCCACCAGCACGATCTCGCGCGGCTGCTTGTAGCGCGTCAGGCGGGCGGCAAGATGGGCCCCTAGGTCTTCGGGCGTCAGGCCGGGCGCCACGGCGTGCGCCACCAGCCGCTCGCCCGTGCGCGGGTCGGGCACGCCGAAGACCGCCGCCTCGATCACGCCGGGCAGGGCGTAGAGTTCCTCCTCGATCTCGCGCGGGTAGACGTTGAAGCCCGAGACGATGACCATGTCCTTCTTGCGGTCGCGCACGAAGAGGTAGCCGTCGGCGTCCATCTCGCCGAGGTCGCCGGTATGAACCCAGCCGTCGCGCAACGCGGCGGCGGTTTCCTCGGGCCGGTTCAGGTATTCCAGCATCACCTGCGGCCCGCGGGCCCGGATCTCGCCCGTTTGGCCGTGCGGCAGAACGCGGGTGCCGGTCTCGACATCGACGATCTGCAATTCGGTGTCCGGCAGGGCCGGGCCGACCGATCCGGTCTTGCGGGGCCCGTGGCTGGGGTTCGAGGTCAGGACCGGGCCGCATTCGGTCTGGCCGTAGCCTTCGCAGACGACCGATCCGCTGCGCCTTTCCCAGGCGGCAAGGGTTTCCGCCGGCAGCGCTGCAGACCCGGAGTACGACACGCGCAGGCTGGACAGGTCCGCGCTGGCCAGACCCGGGGTGGCAAGCAGCCCGTTGTATATGGTCGGGCTGCCGAGGAAGAAGCTGATGCGCTCTGACGCGACGGTCTCCAGCACCAGGTCGGGGGCGTAGCGCGGCAGGATGACCAGCGCGGCCCCCGCCAGCGGCGCGGCAAAGAGGCCCATGGAGCTGGCGTAGACGTGATACATGGGCGTCATGGCAAGGATGCGATCCTCGGTCATGACGGGCACCAGCGCCTGCCGCTGTGCGACGTTGACCGCCGAGGCCCTGTGCGTGATCCGCACGCCCTTGGGCCGTCCGGTGGTGCCGCCCGTGTATTGCAGCAGCCCGGGCGCGTCGGGATCGGGCAGGGGCAGAGGCGCCGCGCCCCCCGTCAGCCTGCGGGCGCCGGGCCCCACGATCCAGGGGGCGGGCAGGCCAAGGTTCCGTGCCACGCCGGTCACAGTTTCCGCCGTTTCGGGACCGGCAAGGATCAGGCCCGGCCTGCAATCGTCCAGGATGCCGGTCAGTTCATGCGCGGTGTATAGCGGGTTCAGCGGCGCGGTTTCCGCCCCCGACGCAAGCGACCCCATAAGCGCCACCGCAAAATCTGCCGAATTGGGCATGACAAGCGCCACACGGCCACCCGAGAGCCCGTGCGCCTGAAGGTCCGAAGCCACGGCGCCGACGGCGGCGGCATAGGCCGCATAGCTCAGCCGGTCGTCGCCGCAGACCAGCGCTTCGGCATCCGGGTGGTTTCGCGCGCCGGCCTCCAGCATGTGCAGGGCCGTGGGAAAGGTCGTCGAATATGTCTTCAAGCGCTGGGTCCTTCCCATGTGTCCAACAGGCGGACCATTGCCAGTTTATACAAGGCCGAAGCTCTGCTATTGTTCCGCCAAACGGAAACCAGATACCGTTTGCACAAAGCATTGTTGAGGAGGCAGAACTCATGAGCAAGATGATTGCGGGCGTTGCGCTGATTGCCATTCTGGCCACGAGCGCTTGTGCGCCCGGCCGCCAGCAGACGGCGGGCAACGCGCTGACCGGTGCCGCGCTTGGTGCGATCACCGCCGATATTCTGAGCGACGATCCCGAATGGATCATCATCGGTGCGCTGACCGGCCTGACCGCCGGCACGCTTGTTGCGCGCAACCAGCGCACCGGTCAGTGCGCCTATGCCGGGCGTCAGCCGGGCATGTACTATCGCGGCAACTGCCGCTGATCGCGACGCCGACAAACAAATCGAACGCGCCTTAATTCCAAGCAGGGGCGGCAGCCGGACCGGGTGCCGCCCTTTCGCGTGCAAGGTCACGATGGACCGGTGCCCAGTGATGCAATATGAGTGAAGGCCGACACGCGACTCCGCGCTTGGCACGGGGTCCGCAAACATGGGGAGTGTCCACGCATGAAGACGACGCTGTTCTCGTTGACGGTTGCCGTGATCGCGGCCGGTGCTGCATCGGCCGAAGAGGTCCGGGTCTACAACTGGTCCGACTATATCGACGAAGAGCTTCTGGCAAAGTTCGAAGCAGAGACCGGGCTTGAACTGGTATACGACGTGTTCGATTCCAACGAACTGCTTGAAACCAAGATGTTGGCAGGCGGTTCGGGATACGATGTCGTGGTGCCGACCAGCACTTTCCTGCAGCGCCAGATCATGGCCGGCGCCTTCCAGAAGCTGGACAAGACCAAGCTGCCCAACATCGGGAACATGTGGGACGTCGTCGAGGCACGCACTGCCCAGTACGACCCCGGCAACGAGTACTCTATCAACTACATGTGGGGCACCACCGGGCTGGGCGTCAACGTCGGCAAGGTCAAGGAGATCCTGGGCGAGGACGCGCCCATCGATTCGCTGGAACTGGTCCTGAACCCTGCGAACATGGAAAAGCTGGCCGCGTGTGGCGTTCATTTCCTCGATGCGCCCACAGAGATGATTCCCATGGCGCTGAAGTACCTGGGCGAGGATCCCGACAGCCACGATCCAGATGTCATCGCGAAGACCGAAGCGGTCTACATGGTCATCCGCCCCTACATCCAGAAATTCCACAGCTCGGAATACATCAACGCGCTCGCCAATGGCGACATCTGTGTCGCGGTCGGCTGGTCGGGTGACATCCTTCAGGCCCGCGACCGTGCCGCCGAGGCCGACAACGGCGTGGAGGTGGCCTATAACGCACCGAAGGAAGGCGCGCAGATGTGGTTCGACCAGATGGCCATTCCGGTCGATGCCCCGAACCCCGAGGGCGCGCATGTCTTCCTGAACTTCATCATGGATGCGCAGAACATGGCGGCGGCGTCGAACTACGTCTACTACGCCAATGGCAACGAGGCGTCGCAGGAGTTCCTGGTCGAGGACGTGATCGGCGATCCTGCGATCTACCCGGACGCGGCGACGCTGGACAACCTGTTCACCACGACGCCCTATCCGCCGAACGTCCAGCGGGTGGTGACGCGCCTGTGGACCAAGATCAAGTCCGGTACCTGAGCCGGGGCATGGCCCGGCCGGACGTCCCGGCCGGGCCGCTTCGCTGGTCCGCGATCCAATGACGGGCGGTGCGCCGCAGGTCTTCGCGCCCTGGGACGATCCCAAGGCAAAGCCCCTGATCGAGTTTCGGGGCGTCACCAAGCGTTTCGGCGATTTCACCGCCGTGGACGCGATAGATCTCAACATCTACCCGCGAGAGTTCTTCGCCCTGCTGGGGCCGTCGGGCTGTGGCAAGACCACGCTGATGCGGATGCTGGCCGGGTTCGAGACCCCGACCGAGGGGCATATCCTGCTGGACGGCAAGGATCTTGCCGCCGTGCCGCCGAACCGGCGGGCGGTGAACATGATGTTCCAGTCCTACGCGCTGTTTCCGCACCTGACGGTCTACGACAACATCGCCTTCGGGCTGAAGCGCTCTGACATGCCGAAGTCGGAAATCGACGGGCGCGTGACCGAGATGCTGAAGCTGGTGCAGCTTGGCCCCTTCGCGAAGCGCAAGCCGCACCAGATCTCTGGCGGGCAGCGGCAGCGCGTGGCGCTGGCCCGTGCGCTGGCCAAGGCGCCGAAGCTTCTGCTGCTGGACGAGCCGCTGGCGGCACTCGACAAGAAACTGCGCCACGACACCCAGTTCGAACTGATGGACATCCAGGAAAAGACCGGCACCACCTTCGTGATCGTCACCCACGACCAGGAAGAGGCGATGACGGTCGCAAGCCGGATCGCCGTGATGAAGGATGGGCGGCTGTTGCAGGTCTCGACCCCGCCGCAGATCTACGAGAACCCCAATTCCGCCTACGTGGCCGATTTCATCGGCGATGTGACGATCATCAATGGCACCGCCGAGCCGCATCCCGATGGCTACGCCGTCCACTGGGCCGAGGGCCAGGCGCCGCTTGTCGTGCGCTCGCCCCTGACGTTGTCCAGCGGTCAGGCCTGCCATCTGGCGATCCGCCCGGAAAAGGTGGATGTCTCGAAAACCCGTCCCGAGGACGACAACGTCGTGAAGGGAGAGGTCATCGACATCGCCTATCTCGGCAACCTGTCGACGTTCCATGTCCGCTTGCCCGGCGGCCAGATGCTGAAGGCGCAGAAGTTCAACACCGAACACAGCGCCCGCAAGGAGATCACCTGGGGCGACGAGATCTGGCTGTCGTGGTCGGATGAATGCGCGGTGCTTCTGGACCGATGAGCGACATGACCGAGGATACCGATCGTCTGGGCGCGCTGCGGCGCTGGGCGCTGATCCTCGTCCCGTATCTATGGCTTCTGGGCCTGTTCCTGGTGCCCTTCATCATCGTGTTGAAGATCTCTGTGTCGGATATCGCGCTGGCGATCCCGCCCTATGCGCCGACGCTGGACCTGTCCCAGGGTTGGCAGGGGCTGCGCGATTTCCTCGGCAAGCTGGATTTCGAGAACTACATCTTCCTGACCCAGGACGACCTGTACTGGAAGGCCTACCTGTCCAGCCTGCGGATCGCGGTCGTGGCGACGGTCCTGACGCTGCTTGTGGGCTTTCCGGTCGCCCACGCCATGGCGCGCGCGCCCGAGGAGTGGCGCCCCACGCTGATGATGCTGGTGATCCTGCCCTTCTGGACCAGCTTTCTGATCCGCGTCTACGCCTGGATCGGCATCCTCTCGGGCGAGGGCTACCTGAACCAGTTCCTGATGGCGCTGGGGGTGATCGACAGCCCGCTGACGATCCTCAACACGCCCGTCGCGGTCTATATCGGGATCGTCTATACCTACCTGCCGTTCATGATCCTGCCGATCTACGCGACGCTGGAAAAGATGGACGACAGCCTGATCGAGGCGGCCGAAGACCTGGGCTGCACCCGCCTGCAAAGCTTCTGGCTGGTCACGCTGCCGCTGGCGCGGCCGGGCATCATCGCCGGCTGCTTCCTCGTCTTCATCCCGACGCTTGGCGAGTTCGTGATTCCGTCGCTGCTGGGCGGGTCCAACACGCTCATGGTCGGCAAGGTCCTTTGGGACGAGTTCTTCCAGAACCGCGACTGGCCGGTGGCCTCGGCGGTGGCGGTGATCCTGCTTCTGCTCATCATCCTTCCGGTGGTGCTGTTCCAGCGCAACCAGGAACGCCAGGGCGAGGCCGGCAAATGAGGCGGTTGAGCTGGTTCAACGTTACTTCGCTGACGCTCGGCTTCGCGTTTCTCTACGTGCCGATGCTGATCCTGATCGTCTACAGCTTCAACGAGTCGAAGCTGGTGACGGTCTGGGCGGGCTTTTCCACCAAGTGGTATGGAGAGCTGTTCCGGAACGAGGCGTTCCTTGATGCCGCCGGTGTCACGCTTCGGGTTGCCTTCATTTCCGCCACCATCGCGACCGTGCTGGGCACCATGGCGGCCTACGTGATGGTGCGCGGCGGGCGTTTCTTTGGCCGGACGCTGTTTTCGGGGATGATCTACGCGCCGCTCGTCATGCCAGAGGTCATCACCGGCCTGTCGCTTCTGCTTCTGTTCATCGCGATCGGGCTGGACCGGGGCGTTCTGACGATCGTGCTGGCGCATACGACCTTTGCCATGTGCTATGTCTCTGTCGTCGTGTCCTCGCGGCTGGTGACCTTCGACCGCTCGGTGGAAGAGGCGGCGCTCGACCTTGGCTGCACGCCCTTCGACGCGTTCCGCAGCGTGACCCTGCCCATCATCGCGCCGGCGGTCATTTCCGGCTGGCTGCTGGCGTTCACGCTGTCGCTCGACGACCTGGTGATCGCGTCCTTTACCGCCGGCCCCTCGGCCACGACGCTGCCCATCAAGATCTTCAGTTCGGTGCGCCTTGGTGTCAGCCCCGAGATCAACGCGCTGTCCACCATCCTGATCGCCATCGTGGCGACGGGGGTTATCACCGCCTCGCTGGTGTCGAAACGCGCCATCGCCCGGCAGCGACAGGATCAGCGCGCCGCGGTGGCGGGCGCCTAGAAGTCCACCTTCACGCCCGGCAGCCGCAGTTCCGCGATCAGGTCGCGCAATTCCTGCCGTGCGGCGATGTTCGAAATGTTGAGCTGCCCGATGCCCACCGCCTTCAGGTCCAGGAGCGTCAGGCCCTTTGGGAACAGTTCGCGAAAGATCACCCGCTCGCTGAAGCCGGGGGCCACACGAAAGCCGATCCGCTTGGACAGTTCGGCCACCGCCTCTGCCATGCGGCGCTTGTTGTGCATCTGCTGCGAGCCCATGCGCGTGCGCACGACGACCCAGTCCATCGCCGGAAGGCCCGCCTGCGCCCGGGTCTGCCGCGCACCCCAGACCATTTCAGAATAGACCGACGGGCGGATGACCTTGTTGGTGTCGCCGTCGGTCGTGGCCAGCAGGTCGAAGTCGACGAAGCTGTCGTTCAGCGGCGTCACCAGCGTGTCCGCCAACGCGTGCGCCGTCTGGCTGAGCCGGGTGTGGGAACCGGGGCAATCCAGCAGGATGAAGTCGCAGTCGGCCTCCAGCCCGCCCACGGCCAGCGCAAGGCGGCGGTCGAACACGTCCTCGCCCTCTGCCAGATCGGCGGCATCGACCTCGGGCAGGTCCTGAAACTCTGGCGTGGGCAGGTCCAGCCCGTGACGCTGGGCATGGGTCAGCCGGTTTTCCAGATAGCGGGTCAGTGACTTCTGCCGCAGGTCAAGGTCCACCACGCCCACGCGGTGCCCCATCCGCGCCAGCGCAGTGGCCACGTGCATCGACACGGTGGACTTGCCCGCGCCGCCCTTCTCGTTTCCGACGGTGATGATATGCGCCATGCTCGCCTCGATCTTTTTTTCCGACAGTATGGCCCCGACTTTGGCAGGAGAAGGGCATGCGCCGGAAAATCGCCGGCTCAGCCCAACGCGGACCTCAGCGCCAGCGCCACCACGCCCAGCATCGCCAGCGCCATGGCGATGTTGATCGCGCGCTGGGTCCGTTCGGCAAGATCAAGCCGCTGTAATCCCGCGCCGGCCAGAAGCCATCCCAGGTGTATCGGGATCCATATGAGGTTGAGGATAAGGAACTTCACCCCCACTTCGGCCATGTATGCGTCAGGAAAGATCGCAAAGCCCGAGAACAGCGTGGTGTTTACCGCATAGGCCTTGGGGTTGATGATCTGAAGCAGCAGGCCCGCCCTGACGCCCGGTCGGCCCCGCGCCTCGATGAAGGCCACCTTCGTTCCGGCCAGGGCGATCCTGGCGGCCAGGTACAGAAGGTACAGCGTGGATGCCACGAGCAGCACGGTGCGCACGAGGGGCGAGCCAAGGACCAGTGCCGCCAGCCCCGACACCACGGCCAGCGCCACGAGGTTCGTCCCGACGAACAGCCCCGTCACATAGGCAAGGCCTGCGCGGAACCCGAAGGCCGCGCCGACACCGGCGGTGGACAGCACCCCCGGACCCGGCGTGACGATCAGCAGGAAGACGGCGGCGGCGAAGCCCAGCATCGTGGCGATCCCCAAAGGAAAACGCCGCCCCGAGAGGCGGCGTTCGGTCCGGTCCGAGGGCGGGCGATCAGAAGCCCAGGCCCTCGTACTTTTTCTTGAACTTCGACACGCGGCCGCCGGTGTCCATCAGGCGCGACGAACCGCCGGTCCAGGCGGGGTGCGACAGCGGGTCGATGTCCAGCGCCATCGTCTCGCCTTCCTTGCCCCAGGTGGATTTCATCTGCACGACGGTGCCGTCGGTCATCTTGACGTCGATGATGTGGTAGTCGGGATGGATGTCTTTTTTCATCTCTCCGCTCCTCAGGCTTCCGTGCCCGGCTTGGGCTTGTAGGTGTTGTCCTCGGCGATCCGGGCCGACTTGCCGCGGCGCGCGCGCAGGTAATAGAGCTTCGCGCGGCGCACCTTGCCGCGGCGCACGACGGTGATCGAATCGATGTTGGTCGAATACAGCGGGAACACACGTTCCACGCCCTCGCCGAAAGAGATCTTGCGCACGGTGAACGACCCGGCGATCCCGTCGCCGTTGCGGCGGCTGATGCAGACGCCTTCGTAGTTCTGGACGCGCGACCGGGTGCCTTCGGTCACCTTGTAGCCGACACGGATGGTGTCACCCGCCTTGAAGTCCGGAATGTCCTTGCCAAGCGCGGCGATCTGCTCGGCTTCCAGCTGTGCGATCAGGTTCATCTGATCCGCTCCTTATACATGCCCGCGGTTTTGTCCGCGAAGGTGGTGCGCGCCCTCAGAGCTCTTGGTCTCCATCCGGGTCCCCATCGTGCGATCCACGATAAGCCCGCCAGAGGTCAGGGCGGCGTTCCTGTGTCAGCCTTTCGGCCATGGCCTGCCGCCAGTCGGCGATCTTCGCGTGATGCCCCGACAGGAGAATGTCGGGTATCTCGCGGCCTTCCCAGACAGCGGGCCGTGTGTACTGCGGGAACTCCAAAAGTCCGCGCGAAAAGGATTCCTCTTCGGCGGACGCCTCGTTCCCGAGCACGCGGGGTATAAGCCGGACCGTTGCGTCGATCAAGGCCATTGCTGCGATCTCTCCGCCGGTCAGGACGAAATCGCCCAGCGACACCTCCTCGACCTCGAAATGATCGAGAACACGCTGGTCCACGCCTTCGAACCGTCCACACAGCAGCGTAAGGCCATCGGTCTGCGAGAATCGCCGCGCCATGGTCTGGTCGAAGGGCTTGCCGCGGGGCGACAGGTAGATCACCGGCCAGCGCGCCGCGTCGCGGGGCGTGCCGCGCGCGGCCTGCGTCAGCGCCGCGCCCACCACATCCGCGCGCAGCACCATGCCCGCGCCGCCGCCCGCCGGGGTGTCGTCGACATTGCGGTGCCGCCCCACCCCGAAGGTCCGAAGATCGAGCGTATCCAGCCGCCACAGGCCCTCCTGCAGGGCCTTGCCGGTCAGCGAGGCGCCCAGGACGCCGGGAAAGACCTCGGGGAAAAGCGTGATGACCCTGGCCGCCCAGGCGCCCGCCAGGTCCGGCGTATCCTGCATCAGCTCTCGCGGTTGCAGGCTGGCGCGGATGGACATCCGCCCGTGCGACCGTCCGGGAGCGTCGGTCATTGGTCCGGTCCGTCGGGCCACAGACCCTCGGGCGGATCGGCCACGACAAGGCCCGCCGCAAGGTCGATGGTCGGCACCGCCTCGCGGGTGAAGGGCAGCAGGACCGAGGATTTCAGCCCCGGACCCATCACCTCCAGCAGATCGCCGGCGCCGTGGTTGTGCACCGCGCGCACCGTGCCAAGCGCCGCGCCGCCGGTGTCCATCACCGCCAGTCCGATCAGGTCGGCATGGTAGTATTCGTCGTCTGGCAGGGCCGGCAGCGCCGAGCGCGGGGCATAGAGGCGCGCGCCTTTCAGGGCGTCGGCTTCTTCCTTCGTGGTCACGCCGCTGAGCCGCGCTGCAAAGCCGGATTTCACGGCGCGCCCCAGCGTGACGGTGAACCGGCGCCGGCCGTCTTCGGTTTCCAGCGGGCCGTAGCTGGCGATGGCCTCGGGGTCGGCGCAGAAGCTTTTCAGGCGCACCTCGCCCGAGACGCCGAAGGCGCCCGCGATGGAGCCCACGCAGACGCGGTCATCCGGCATGGGGTCTCTCCTTGCAGGTCTGTCCGCCGCACCCATCCACCAAAGGGTTGGGCGCATAAAGCGCGGCCGCCGCGAACAGCGCCCCGATCACGAGCAGGAAGGCCGCGCAGCCCAACAACATGGCTTCGGCGCCGTATCGACGCCACAGGCGCCACAGGCCCCAGATCCCGACCCCGACGATCGCCAGGGCAAGGATCAGGGCAAGGCCGACGATCACCGCCGCCGCCCCTGTGCAGGGACGGCCAGCGATGCAGCGCAGCCTTTGTGGGCCGTCCGGGCCATCGCCTCAGGCGCGGATCACTCCGCGCCCTGCTCCTCGGCGGCGGGGGCTTCGGCGGCAGCGGCGGCCTTCTCGGCCTTCTCGGCTGCGCGCTCTTGCGCCTTCTTGCCAGGGGCGGCCTTCTTGGGGTTGTTGCGGGCGGATTTCTCTTTTACGCCGGCGGCTTCCAGGAAGCGCGCGATGCGGTCGGTCGGCTGCGCGCCCTGGCCCAGCCAGTACTGCACACGCTCCAGGTCCATCTTGATGCGGTCTTCGCTGTCCTTGGGCAGGAGCGGGTTGTAGGTGCCCAGCTTCTCGATGAAGCGGCCGTCGCGCGGCATGCGCGAGTCGGAGGCGACGATCGAGTAGTAGGGGCGCTTCTTCGAGCCGCCACGGGCAAGGCGGATTTTCATAGCCATCGGGTGTTCTCCTTGATCTGGCTTGGGGCCGGGGGGTCCCGGCAATTCGGTTCAGTCCTTGAACTGCTTGTGGTGCTGGATGACCTCGGCGATGATGAAGGTCAGGAATTTCCTTGCAAATTCAGGGTCCAGGTCGGCCTCGCGAGAGAGCCATTCCAGACGTTCGATCTGTTTTTCCTCGCGCGCCGGATCGGACGGCGGCAGGTTGTGTTGCGCCTTGAGACGGCCCACCGCCTGAGTGTGCTTGAAGCGTTCGGCCAGCGTGTAGACAAGGATCGCGTCCAGCCGGTCGATCGAGGCACGGTGGTCGGCCAGCAGTTCCGCGGCGCGCGTGATATCGTCGGTCATCGGGGCCTCCGGGGGCTGAAATCGGTTGTCTGCATCACGTCGGCATGACGTCGGCATAACGTCGGCGCGTGTCGGGTCATTGCCGCACCTCGGGTCTCGGATGGCGATAGACCAGAGTGTCCGGGTCGTCCCAGTCCGCGGGCATCTCCAGCCGCGCGTCCAACCGTTCGGCCAGCGCCCGCGACCGGGCGTTGTCCCGCGCGATGTAGCTGGCCATGGACGGCAGCCCCAGCGCGCCAAAGCCATGGTCGCGCGCGGCGGCGGCGGCCTCGGCGGCGATGCCCCGGCCCTCGGCGGCCTCGGTCAGCATGAAGCCAAGCTCGGGCTCGCGGTCGCCCGGCTCGAACCCGATCAATACGAAGCCCAGTGGCGCGCCGCCCGCGCGCGGCTCGATGGTCCAGAGCCCGTGACCCCGCAACAGCCAGCCCGCGACCATCTTGGCGAAATCGTCGAAGGCGTCCTCGCGTGTCATCGGCCCGCCGATCCCAGCGCCGCGCGGCCCGCAGGCGATCCCGGCATAGACGGGGAAGTCTTCCAGCACGGGCGCGCGCAGGCGCAGGCGCGGGGTGTCCACCACCGGGACGCCCGCCCGCAGACGCGCGGCAAGTTCCGCCGCCGGGCCCGGCATGGAAACCTCGTGAGCGGGCGTCATGCGGCGCCTCTTGCCGGCTTCTTCTGTTCAAAAATACTCCCGCCGGAGGCAGGCCGCACCGCGGCCTTCGCGGGCCAGCGGCCCGCGCCGCCGGGCACCGGCGGACGGAATATCGCGTGCAGGCGGGTCATTTCTTCTTGCCGAACCCCGACAGGCCCGGCGGCAGCGCGCCGCCGCCGCCGAGGCCGGGGAACCCGCCGGGCATCGCGCCCATCTGCTTTCGCGCCGCCTCGATCTCGGCCTGGCTGGGCATGGTGGCGCCCTTTCCGAACATGCCGCCCAGCGCCTGTTTCAGCATCCCGCGCCCGCCCTGCTTGCCGATCTTCTTCATCATGTCCGCCATCTGGCGGTGCATCTTCAGAAGCTTGTTCAGTTCGCTCACCTCCAGCCCGGCACCTGCGGCGATCCGCTTCTTCCGGCTGGCCTGAAGGATCTGGGGGTTGGCGCGTTCCTTTTTCGTCATCGAGTTGATGAGCGCGATCTGCCGGCGCAGCACGGTGTCGTCCATGCCCGCCTCGGCCATCTGTTTCTGCGCCTTGGCCATGCCGGGCATCATGCCCATGATGCCTTCCATGCCGCCCATCTTCAGCATCTGGTCCAGCTGGGACTTGAGGTCGTTCATGTTGAACTGACCCTTGACCATGCGCTTCATCATGCGCTCGGCCTGTTCGGCCTCGATGGTCTCCTGCGCCTTTTCGACGAGGCTGACGATGTCGCCCATGCCGAGGATGCGGCCCGCGATGCGCTCGGGGTGGAATTCCTCGATCGCGTCCATCTTCTCGCCGAGGCCGACGAACTTGATCGGCTTGCCGGTGACCGCGCGCATGGACAGCGCCGCGCCGCCGCGCCCGTCGCCGTCCATGCGGGTCAGGATGACGCCGGTGACGCCGATCTTGGCGTCGAAGTTCTCGGCCACGTTGACGGCGTCCTGGCCGGTCAGGCCATCGACGACCAGCAGCGTCTCGCGCGGGTTGGCGATGTCCCGCACCTCGGCGGCCTGGGCGATCAGCGCCTCGTCGATGTGCAGACGGCCCGCGGTATCGAGCATGTAGACGTCGTAGCCGCCCAGCGTGGCCTGCTGTTTGGCGCGCCGCGCGATGTCCACCGCCGTCTGGCCCGGCACGATGGGCAGGGTGTCCACCCCGATCTGGGCGCCGAGGATCGCCAGCTGTTCCATCGCGGCGGGGCGGTTGGTGTCGAGCGAGGCCATCAGCACGCGCTTGCCGTTCACCTCTTTCAGGCGCTTGGCGAGCTTGGCCGTGGTCGTCGTCTTGCCAGAGCCCTGAAGGCCCACCATCAGGATCGGCGCGGGCGGGTTGTCGACGCGCAGGGCGCCGATCTGCTCTCCGTCACCGGCCAGCACATGCACCAGTTCGTCATGGACGATCTTGATGACCTGCTGGCCCGGGGTGATGGATTTCGTCACCGCCTGGCCGGTGGCCTTTTCCTGCACCGCCTTGACGAAGTCGCGCGTCACCGACAGCGAGACGTCAGCCTCCAGCAGGGCGACGCGCACCTCGCGCAGGGCGGTCTTGACGTCGTCCTCGGTCAGGGCGCCCTGCTTGGTCAGGCGGTCGAAGACGCCAGAGAGACGCTCGGATAGATTTTCGAACATGTCCTCGGCCCTTTCGCCCGTTTCCCATGCCGACCGCATGTAAGCAGCCGACGCCCAATGACCAACGGCACCCACGGGCGCAACGCGCTGGCGGATGTCGATCCCGGAATGCACCCGGGACCGGAAGGCCTCGCAGCTTTCCGGGATCGGCGTTGCCTACTGCCCGCGCCCATGCGAGTCAAGGGTGTGGACAGGCGGACGGGGGACGGGCATGGCCGATGGCGTGATCTACGTGGCGACGGGGGCGGACCACGTGGCGCTGGCCTGCGCCTCGGCCGCGTCGCTCCGGGCGACGAACCCGGGGCTGGCGGCGGACCTGTTCACCGACGATCCGGACGTGCCCGAGGCGGGGCTGTTCGACCGGGTGCATGCCGTGCCCCGGGTGCACGAGCGCGCCAAGCTGGATTGCCTGCCGCTGACGCGCTTCGACCGCACCCTGTTTCTGGATTCCGATACGCTGGTTTTGCAGGGGTTCGGCGACCTCTTCGACCTGCTGGCGCGGTTCGACTGCGCGATGGCGCATGACGTGCGGCGGGCGTCGCCGCTGGTGCAGGAGGGGCGGGATCACGTCACGCCCTATGCCTTTCCGCAGCTGAACTCTGGCGTGCTGCTGTATCGGCGGTCGGAGGCGATGTGGGCGTTCCTGGAGGAATGGGCGGCGCGGTTTCATGCCGATCCGGCGGTGGTGCGCGACCAGGTGATCCTGAAGGACCTGCTGTGGGAAAGCGACCTGCGCTTCTACGTGCTGCCGCCGGAGTTCAACCTGCGCCGCACGCCCATGCTCGACGCGTGGGAGCCGCTCGATGCGCGGCCCACGGTGCTGCACAGTCACCGGCTGCAGGATCACCTGCGGGTGCCGGGGGCGGCGCGGCTGACGACGCTGGACCAGGTGGTGGCGGCAGAGCGCGCGGCGCATGCGGCGGAATGGGCGGCGGTGGGGGCGCGGCCGGCGGGATGGCCGGCCAACGCCCCCCTTGTGCCGGACGGTCAGGCCGCGAGCGGCAGCGCGTCCACCGACTGAAGCGCGGCGGCGCGGGCGGCTTCGGCGTCGATGGCGGTGCGGTCGGCCTTGACGAATTCCACCTCGGTGATGCCGAGAAAGCCGAGGACGTGCCGGATGTAGCCGCTGGCAAAGTCGATCTCGGACCCGATGGGCGTTCCGCCGGAGGCGACGGTGACGATGGCGCGCTTGCCGGTCAGAAGGCCCTGCGGCCCGGCTTCGGTGTAGCGGAAGGTGACACCGGCGCGGGCCACCATGTCGATCCAGGCCTTCAGGCTGGCGGGGACGCCGAAGTTGTAGATCGGCAGGCCGATCAGAAGCACGTCGGCCTCCTGCAGTTCGGCCACCAGCATGTCCGACAGGCCAAGCTGCGTCTTCTGCGCGGCGCTGCGGGTGTCGGCGGGGGTGAAATTGGCGCCGATCCAGCTTTCGCCGATATGGGGCAGGCCGCCGGACAGGTCGCGGGTGGTGACCTGCACCGGCCCGGCATCGGCAAAGCGCGCGATGATGCGGTCGTTGAGGTCGCGGGTGATCGAGCCCTGGGTGCGGGCCGAGGCGTCGATGCGCAGGATGCGGGTGGTCATGGCGTGTCTCCGGTGTGTCGTGCAGGGAAATCTGCGATGATCCGAAGATTGGAACTTGCGCGTCAGAGAGCAATTCGCGCAGGATGAACAAGGTTCTGTTCATCAGCGCACGAAAGCATCATGGTTGGAAACTGGGACGAGATCCGCACCGCCTATCAGGTGGCGCGCATGGGCACGGTCAGCGGCGCGGCAGAGGTTCTGGGCGTGCACCATGCTACGGTGATCCGGCACATCGACGCGCTGGAAACCCGTCTGGGCACCAAGCTGTTTCAGCGCCACGCGCGTGGCTACACCCCGACCGAGGCGGGGCAGGACCTGCTAACGGTGGCGCAGGCCACCGACGACCAGCTGACGCAGTTGGTGGGGCGGCTGAAGGGCCGGGGCGAGGAGATGGCGGGCGAGCTTATCGTCACATCTGTCCCCGATCTTGCCAGCCTGCTGACGCCATGGCTGGCCCGGTTCCAGGCGATGCACCCCGGGCTTATCATCCGCTTCATGACCGACTCGCGGCTGTTCCGTCTGGAATACGGGGAGGCGCATGTGGCGATCCGTGCCGGGGCGGTGCCCGAGGAGCCCGACAACGTGGTGCAGCCTTTCGGGCGGACCGACGACAAGCTTTATGCCTCGCGCGCCTATGCAGAGGCGCATGGCGTCCCCGGGGCCGACGGCGACCTGGCCGGCCACCGTTTCGTCTGTTCCGACAGCCGCGAGTCGCGCGCGCCCTACAACCGCTGGATCCATGCCAACGTGCCCGACGACCAGATCGTGTTTCGCGCCAGCGAACAGCGGGTCGTGGAGCTGGCGGTGCGCGCGGGCGCGGGTATTGGACATATCCCGGTCTGGGACGCCAGGGATGACCCGGACCTTGTCGAGGCAATCCCGCTGCCGGACACGTTCTCGGCCCCGGCGTGGCTGGTGACGCATGTGGACCTGCACCGCACGACCAAGGTGCAGGCACTGACCCGGTTCCTGAAGGAAGAGGCGAAGGCCCTTTCCCTGCAGTGACGGGGCGTGCGCCGATAGGGGGCGATATGGCCGGGCACGCGGCGATGCTGGCCTTCTCGGCGCTGGTCGCGGGGTCGTTCAGCCTGGGCGCGCTGGCGGCCAACGAGATCGCGCCCGCCGCGCTGACGGCGGTGCGCTTTCTGCTGGCGGGTGCTCTGGTGGGGGCGCTGGCACTTGCCACCACGGGGTTGCCGCGCGCGGCCTTCCGCGCGCCCTGGCGCTATGTGGTGCTGGGGGCGCTGTTCAGCACCTATTTCGTGACGATGTTCGAGGGGCTGAAGACCGCGCCCGCGATCTCCACCGCCGCCGTATTCACCCTGACGCCGTTGTTGTCGGGGGCGTTCGGCTGGCTGTTCCTGCGCCAGAAGACGACGCCGCGGATGCGGCTGGCGCTTGCCATCGGGGCGGCGGGGGCGCTTTGGGTGATCTTCCGCGCCGATCTTTCTGCGGTGCTGAGCTTTCAGCCGGGCCGGGGCGAGACGATCTTTTTCGTCGGCTGCGTCGCCTATGCTGCCTATGCGGTTCTGCTGCGCCGGCTGAACCGGGGCGAGGCGACCGTGGTCGCCGTCTTTGCCATCATGGCGGCGGGCGTGGTCGAGCTGTGCATCTACGGCTGGCACGACCTGCGGGCGACGGACTGGGGCGCGCTGCCGCCGGTGGTGTGGATCACGCTCGCCTACCTTGCGGTTTTCGCCAGCGCTGCGTCCTTCCTGCTGTTGCAGTTCGCGGCACAGCGGCTTCCGGCGGTCAAGGTGCTGGCCTATACCTACCTCACGCCAAGCTGGGTGATCGCGTGGGAAATCGTGCTGGGCCACGGGGCGCCACGGGGGCTGACGCTGGTGGGCGTGGGGCTGACGGTGGTGGCGCTTCTGTTGCTTCTGAAGGACGAGGGCGCCTGACCCGCCCGGCTGTCATCATTTCGTGGCGTGTCCGGTGATAGGTCAATGGGCCGGGGCGGCGGCGAAGGCGAGGGGATCATGACGATCGAACTGACGATGCGGATGGCGGCGCAGGAGGGGCTTCTGTGCGCGCCGGTGGGCCTGTCGATGCCGCGGGTGGCGACGGTCTCTGTCTCGGTCGAGGGTGCGGCGGTGCGGCTGATCGCGGACCCGACGAACGGGCAGACCGCGATGGCGCTGACGCCCACCGAGGACGCCGTGACGATCCGCTGGGGCTATCGGCTGGGCGGCGCGGCCTATCCCGAGGCGATGTTCGCCCCGCGCGACAGCCGCTACATCCGCGCCGCCGCCGCCCTGGCCGAAGAGGCGCGCGGCATCGCCGGTGCCGCCGGCGGCGGGCCGGCCGGGCTGCGGGCGCTGGTCGATCATGTGACGGGGCTGTTTCGCTACGGCCACCCGGAGGAACGGTTCTACGAGGGGTCCGACGACATCCCGCAGCTGTGCGGGCTGACCGAAGGGTCCTGCGTGGACATCAACGCCTACCTGATCGCCGCGGCGCGCGCGGCGGGGTACGAGGCGGGCTACATGACCGGCTGTTTCATCCCCGAGGCCAAGCGCGACTGGTGCGAGGACATGCATTGCTGGGTCGTGACGCGGGTGGACGGCGTGGTGCAGGACTGGGACATCGCGCATCACCTGAAGATGGGGGTGGCGCGGGTCGAGCCGGGGCTGAACCCGCGGCCGGGCGTGCGCGTGCCGCTGTCGCATTCCATGGGCTGGGTGCTGCCCGACATCGGGGTGGCCGACCTGAAGCTGCTGGCGGAACCCCTGTGGTTTCGGGATGGCCGATGGCTGGACGCTGAGCCGAGGATCACCCTGGCGGGATATGATCTTCTGGCGGGGTAAGCTCGGCTTCGAGGAAGCGTTCGAACGCGTCGAGGTTCACCGGCTCGAACTGGCCGAAGCCCTGCATCCAGACCGAGGCTGCCTTGAGCGCGTCGGGTTCCAGCTGGCACCATTTCACGCGACCGCGCTTGTCCTGGCTGATGAGGCCCGCGCGCGTCAGGATGGCTAGGTGCTTCGAGATTGCGGCCAGGGACATCTCGAACGGCTCGGCCACGTCGGTGACGGCCATGTCGTCCTCGAGCAGCATCGACAGGATGCGGCGGCGGGTGGGATCGGCGAGCGCGGCGAAGACGGCGTCGAGATGGGCGTCCATGGCAGGCAGGTAAGGCGGAACGGCGGCGTTGGTCAACTGATCGGTTGAATATGGTGGGGGCGCCGGATCGGGCGTGCTGCGTCTGCGCAGCATGTCGCAGTCAGCAAAATATCATTTCATTACAATATCTTGACCATGGGCCGATGCGGCATTTGCCAGCTTGACTCTGCACCGCCGCATTTCTAGGGTCCGCCCGACTGTCCGAGGGGGCATGGCATGACCGATCCAGCGGACGAAGAACGGCTTCGCGCCCTTCAGACGCGGATCGAAAAGGTCAGGGCGTCGCAGGCGCCGAAGCCGCGCGCGGACGAGCACTATTCGCAGGCGAATGTCGCCTGGCGCATGGTGACAGAGCTTGTGGCCGGTCTGATGATCGGCCTGGGCATCGGATACGGGCTGGACTCGCTCTTCGGAACGATGCCGGTGTTTCTGGTGCTCTTTATCGGGTTGGGCTTTGCGGCCGGGGTGAAGACGATGCTTCACACGGCAACAGAGGTCCAGAAGGAACAGGCGGCGAAAGCGGCCGAGGACAAAGAGGGCTGACAGCGTGGCGACGGAAGAGGCAAGCGGCGGTCTTAGCATCCATCCCATGGACCAGTTCATCGTGAAGCCGCTGTTCGGTGGCGACACGATCCACTGGTATACCCCGACGAACGTGACACTCTGGATGGCGCTGGCCGTCGTCTGCGTCATCCTGCTGATGGTGATGGGCACGCGCGGGCGCGCGGTGGTTCCCAGTCGGGCCCAGTCGGTGGGCGAACTGGTCTACGGCTTCGTCCACAAGATGGTCGAGGACGTGGCCGGCAAGGACGGCGTGAAGTTCTTCCCCTACATCATGACGCTGTTCCTGTTCATTCTCTTCGCCAACACGCTTGGCCTGATCCCGATGAGCTTTACCACGACGTCGCATATCGCGGTGACGGCGGTGATGGCCTTTGCGGTGTTCATCACGGTCACGCTGGTGGGCTTCATCAAGAACGGCACGGCGTTCCTGTCTCTGTTCTGGGTGTCGTCGGCGCCCCTGCCGCTCCGGCCCGTTCTGGCCATAATCGAGCTGATTTCCTACTTCGTCCGCCCCGTCAGCCATTCGGTCCGTCTTGCCGGCGCGATCATGGCGGGCCACGCGGTGATGAAGGTGTTCGCGGGCTTTGCCGCCGTCACCGCCGTCGCACCGCTGGCCATCGGCGGCATGGTGGCGATCTACGGTCTGGAACTGCTGGTGGCGTTCATCCAGGCCTATGTCTTCACGATCCTGACCTGCGTCTATCTGAAGGATGCGCTGCACCCGCACCACTAGGGGCACGGGATCGACCGAAATCTAACCAAATCACAGCCAATTCCAATCTCAAGGAGTAACGGACATGGAAGGCGATATCGCACAAATGGGTCAGTTCATCGGCGCAGGCCTTGCCGCCATCGGGTCGGGCGCGGCCGCGATCGGTGTGGGCCATGTGGCCGGCAACTTCCTGGCGGGCGCCCTGCGCAACCCGTCGGCCGCCGGTGGCCAGACCGCGACGCTCTTCATCGGCATCGCGTTCGCCGAAGCGCTGGGGATCTTCTCGTTCCTCGTCGCTCTGCTGCTGATGTTCGCCGTCTGATCCAAACGAACCGCTCCTTGACGCCGGGGGGGCAAGCACGCCCGCCCGGCGGATTTCCGGTTCCAGGAGGACGACATGGCGACTGAAACAGAAGGCTCCGCCTACGGGGCCGCCGAAGCGGCCAGCGCCCCCGGCATGCCGCAGCTGGATTTCGGGACCTTCCCGAACCAGATCTTCTGGCTCGTGGTCACGCTGGTCGTGATCTACTTTGTCCTGAGCCGCGTCGCGCTGCCGCGCATCGCGTCGGTTCTGGCCGAACGGCAGGGCACGATCACCAATGATCTTGCCGCCGCCGAAGAGCTGAAGCAAAAGGCGGTCGAGGCGGAAGAGGCCTACAACAAGGCTCTGGCCGACGCCCGCGCCGAAGCCCACCGGATCGTCGCCGAGGCACGCGCCGAGATCCAGGCGGATCTGGACGCTGCCACCGCTCGGGCGGACGAGGCGATCGCGGAACGCACCGCCGAGTCCGAAAAGCGGATCGCCGAGATCCGCGAAAGCGCGCTTGACGGCGTGCGCAGCGTGGCCAACGACATCGCGCAGGACGTGGTCGCCGCAATGGGTGTCACCGCGGACGACGCTGCGTTGACGGCGGCGATCGAAACGCAGTTGAAGGGGTAGGAACATGATCCGCACGGTATCCGTGATCCTTGCCACCCTGGCCGCATCGCCGGCGCTGGCCGCGAAGGGGCCGTTCCTTTCGCTGGGCAACTCGGACTTCGTGGTCCTGATTGCGTTCATCGTCTTCATCGGCGTGCTGGTCTACTTCAAGGTGCCCGGCATGCTGATGGGCATGCTCGACAAGCGCGCCGCGACCATCAAGTCCGAGCTGGACGAGGCCCGGGCCCTGCGCGAAGAGGCGCAGACGGTTCTGGCCAGCTTCGAGCGCAAGCAGCGCGAAGTCGCCGAGCAGGCCGAGCGTATCGTGGCCCATGCCAAGGAAGAGGCGCAGAATGCCGCCGAACTGGCGAAGGCCGAGCTGGAAACCACGATCGCACGCCGTCTTCAGGCGGCGGAAGACCGGATCGCATCGGCCGAAGCCGGCGCCGTGAAGGAAGTGCGGGACCGGGCGATCTCGGTCGCTGTCAGCGCCGCGCGTGATGTCATCGCCAAGCAGATGAATGCCACGCAGGCCAACAAGCTGATCGACGAGTCGATCGAGACGGTGGGGCGCAAGCTGCACTGATCGCGACTCCCGGTCCGAAGAAAACGGAACCCGGCGCCCCAGCGCCGGGTTTTGTCGTTCTGACGGGGACGTGACGCGACAGGCCCGGTTGGCCGTGGCAAAATTGCGGGATGCTCCGTTCTCTTCTCTTCTGCCTTTGCGCCCTGCCCGTGCCGGGTCTTGCCGGTCCGGCCGAGGTCTTGAGGGCAGAGGCCGTGCGCAGCGGTAACGGCTGGAGCTTTGCGGTCACCATACGGCACGGCGATGCAGGCTGGGACCACTACGCCGACGGCTGGGTCATAGAGGCGCCGGACGGCACGCAGCTTGGCTATCGCGAATTGCTGCATCCGCACGTGGACGAGCAGCCTTTCACCCGGTCCCTGAGCGGTGTGCAGGTGCCTGCCGGGATCGGGGTGGTGTATGTGCGCGCCCATGACAGCGTGCATGGCTGGTCGGACGACCGCGTCGAGATCGTCCTGCCCCAAGGCATGCCCTAGCGCCGGCTTTCATGCTCCAGCCGCTGGCGGGCGATGGCCTCATGCGCCTCGGCGGTGCGCTGGTCTCGCAGGGCGGCGGCGACGAAATCCAGGTGCGCGTGAACGGCGGCGCGGGCGCCTTCGGCATCACGGGCCTGAAGCGCGACGTTGATGGCCCGGTGCTGGTCCAGAAGGGCGGCGCGGGTGGTGCGCTGCCGGAACATGACCTGCCGGTTCTGGAACACGCCCTCTCTGAGCAGTTCGTACATCGAACGCATCATGTGCAGCAGGACGACGTTGTGGCTGGCCTCGATGATGGCAAGGTGAAACTCGGCGTCGCGGCGGGCCTCTTCCTCGGCGTTCTGGCGCGCGTGGGCCTCTGCCATCTTGCGAAAGAGGGTGTCGACCACGCGCAGGTCGGTGTCCGACCCAAGGCGTGCGGCGCGTTCGGCGGCAAGACCCTCCATATCGCGGCGGAAGGCGATGGCGTCGAAGAGCGCCTCGTCATGGTCCGAGAAAAGCTGGATCAGCGCCGGCGAGAACGCGGACCCAAGCACATCCGCGACATAGACACCTGCGCCCGCGCGGCTGACCAGGAGGCCGCGATCCTGCAGGTCCGCCAGCGCCTCGCGCAGCGAGGGGCGCGAGACGCCCATCTGCTCGGCCAGTTCCCGCTCGGACGGAAGGCGCTCACCGGCGCGCAGGATGCCGCGCAGAACCAGAAGTTCGATCTGGCGCTTGACGGCGTGCGACAGCTTTTCGGACTGGACCTTTTCGAATGGCATGACGCCCCCTGCAAAACTGGTCAGATCATATGACCAGTTCATGCAGGGGGCAACACGCCTAGCGCCGCTGCTGGGTCGGGCGGATGATGATCTCGACGCGGCGGTTCAGGGCCTTGCCGGCATCGGTCTGGTTCGTGGCCACGGGCTCATCCTCGCCCTTGCCGGTGGCGATCACGCGGGCGGGCATGATGCCGTTGTTGACCAGGACCGTCTTGACGGAGTCGGCACGGCGCACCGACAGGTCGTAGTTGTATTCGGCCGATCCGTCCGAATCGGTGTGGCCCACAACCTCGACACGGCTGTTGGGGAACCGCTTGAGGTTGCCCGCAAGCGCGGCGAGGTCGGCACGCAGGTCGGGGCGCACGGCGGCGCTGTCCACGTCGAAGAGGATATCGCTGGGCAGTTGCACGACCAGCGCCTCGCCGGTGTTGCGGATCTGGACGCGGTCATTGCCCATGTCGCGGCGCAGCTCTGCCGCCTGCTGGTCGAGGATATTGCCCACGACCGCGCCCGAGGCCGCGCCGATGGCGCCGCCGATCAGTGCGCCTTCAAGGTCGTTGTCGGACACGAGCGCGCCTGTCACGGCGCCGACAGCGCCACCGAGGAAGGCGCCCGAGCGGGTGCGCTGGTAGGGATCGTTGCCGGCGGGAGGGGCGGTGCAGGCCCCCAGCGTCAGAACGCCTGCGGTCAGCAGGAGAACGGGTTTGGTGCGGAGCGTCATTTTTTGGGGCCTCCAGATCGAAGAACTGCTCTTGACACTGTTATATATGCATCGCGGGACCGGGCTGAAAGGACGATACGCCGTGCGGTCCGAAATCGGCGGCTTTCCCCGGCGCTCAGGCGTCCGAGCGGGCGGCCTCCCAGGCCAGGATCGCGCGCTTGACGGGCAGGCCCCAGTGATAGCCGCCCAGCCCGCCGGACTTCCGGATCGCCCGGTGGCAGGGAATGAGGAAGCTGACGGGGTTGCGCCCCACCGCCGTGCCCACAGCGCGCACGGCCTTGGGTGCGCCGATGGCGTCGGCGATCTCGGAATAGGTGGTGACGTGGCCCGAGGGGATCTGCAAGAGCGCTTCCCACACCTTGACCTGGAAGGGTGCGCCGATCAGGTGCAGGCGTGCGGTGCCGTCCTGGCCGAAGGCGGCCGCAACCCAGGCGGCCAGCCTTTCGGGGGTCTCGTGGAACGCGGCCTCGGGCCAGCGCCCGCGCAGGTCCTCCATCGCCGCGTCGCGCCCGGTTTCGGCGGCAAAGGCCAGCCCGCAGAGCCCCTTGTCGGTGCCCATCGCCAGAACCTCGCCGAAGGGGCTGGGAAACCAGCCCCAGGCGATATCCAGCCCCGCGCCGCCGCGCGCGTAGGCGCCGGGGCTCATCGCTTCCCAGGTCAGGAACAGGTCGTGCAGCCGCCCGGTGCCCGACAGCCCCAGTTCCCCCGCCGTGTCGAGCGTGGTGAACCGGTCGCGCAACAGCCCCTTGGCATGGTCGAGCGCCAGGTATTGCTGATAGCGCTTTGGCGAGACGCCCACCCAGCGGCTGAAGACGCGCTGGAAATGCGCGGGGCTCATGTGCATCTCGGCAGCGAGCGCGTCGAGCGTCAGGGGCTCCGCCCCTGCCGCGTCGATGATGTCGAGCGCACGCCGGATCACGGCGTAGTGGTAGGCGTCTTCGTGGCGTTGCTCGGTCATGGCGGCCCTCGTCCTCATGCCGATCACAATAGGGGCGTGGCACGGCTGCCGCGACCCGGTTCTTGCGCGATCTGCGGGCTTGCCCCGGCGCGCGGCTTTGGGCAAGAGGGCGCCGATGCCCGCCGCACTCGATTATCACACGATCCACGAGATCTTTGCCCGGTTCCAGGCGCAAGAGGCCGAACCGAAGGGCGAGCTGGAGCATGTGAACGCCTATACCCTGCTGGTGGCGGTGGCGCTGTCGGCGCAGGCGACCGATGTGGGCGTGAACAGGGCCACCCGCGCGCTGTTCGCCGCCGTGGACACGCCGGAAAAGATGCTGGCGCTGGGCGAAGAGGGGCTGATCGAGCATATCAAGACGATCGGGCTGTTCCGCAACAAGGCCAAGAACGTGATGAAGCTGTCGCGCATCCTGGTCGAGGACTACGGCGGGCAGGTGCCCTCGTCCCGCGCGGCGCTGCAATCGCTGCCCGGCGTCGGGCGCAAGACCGCGAACGTGGTGCTGAACATGTGGTTCCATCACCCCGCGCAGGCCGTCGACACCCATATCTTCCGCGTCGGCAACCGCACCCGGATCGCCCCCGGCAAGACGGTCGAGGATGTCGAGCGCGCGATCGAGGACAACGTGCCGGTGGAATTCCAGCAGCACGCCCATCACTGGCTGATCCTGCATGGCCGCTATCACTGCAAGGCGCGCAAGCCCCAGTGCCCGACCTGCCTGATCCGCGATCTCTGCCCCTTCGAGGAGAAGACCGAATGACGAAAAGGTTTCAGGTTGTCGGGATCGGCAACGCCATGGTCGACGTGCTGGCCCATGCCGAGGATGCCTTCCTGGCCGAGAACGGCGTGGAAAAGGGGATCATGCAGCTGATCGACCGCGCCCGCGGGGTCGAGCTTTATTCGCGCATCGGCCCGGCACAGGAGATGTCGGGCGGGTCGGCGGCCAACACCATCGCCGGGATCGCGCACCTGGGCGGGCGTACCGCCTACGTGGGCAAGGTCAAGGACGACCAGCTGGGCGCGATCTTTGCCCATGACCTCCGCGCGCAGGGCGCCGTCTATGAAACCCCGATGGCGCCTTCCGATCACCCCGACGAGACCGGGCGCTGCATCGTGCTGGTCACCCCCGATGGCGAGCGGTCGATGAACACCTATCTCGGCGTGACCGAGTTCCTCGAACCCGCCGACATCGACGTGGCGATGATGGCCGATGCCGAATGGATCTTCCTCGAAGGCTACCGCTTCGACGGGCCGATGAGCCACGAGGCCTTCGAGAAGGCGATCGGGGCCTGCAAGGCAGGTGGCGGCAAGGTGTCGATCACGCTGTCGGACCCGTTCTGCATCGACCGGCACCGCGCCGCCTTTGCCGCCATGCTGCGCGACGACGTGGACCTGCTGTTCGCCAACCGGGCGGAAATGCTGTCGATGTACGAAACCGACGACCTGGACGCGGCGCTGGCGCGTGCCGCCGCCGAGATCGGGATCGTCGTTTGCACGGATTCCGAGAACGGCGCGCATGTGCTGTCGGGCGGCCAGCGCTGGCATGTTCCGGCGGTGCCCACGCAGATCGTCGATGCCACCGGCGCGGGCGACCTCTTCGCCGGCGGGTTCCTGTGGGGGATCGCCGAGGGCCACGACCTGGAAACCTGTGCGCGGATGGGCAACATCGCGGCGTCCGAGGTCATCAGCCACCTGGGCGCGCGGGCCGAGGCGGACCTGGGCGCGCTCTTCCGGCAGCACGGCGTGCTCTGACCCTGCGCGGGGAACCGGCCTGCGGCCGGTGCCTCCGGCGGAAGTATTCTTGAACAGAAGAAGCCGGGCGCGCGACCCTGTCTTCTTCTGTTCGGAAATACTCCGGGGGTGAATGCGCCGCAGGCGCAGAGGGGGCAGCGCCCCCTTCGCCCGGTCTCAGCCGAACCTGCCCTCGATGAAGCTGCGCGCCTCTGGCTTCGCGGCGTTGGTAAAGACGGTCTCGGTGGGCCCGAGTTCCAGGAGTCGGCCAAGGTGGAAATAGGCCACCCTGTCGGCCACGCGGCGGGCCTGCATCATCGAATGGGTCACCACGACGATGCTGTGATCGGCCTTCAGATCCAGCATCAGGTCCTCGACGCGGGCGGTCGCCACCGGGTCTATCGAGCCGGTGGGTTCGTCCATCAGCAAGATGTCCGGCATGGTGCCCAGCGCCCGGGCGATGCACAGGCGCTGCTGCTGGCCGCCGGACAGGTCGGTGCCGGACTTTCGGTGCAGGTCGTCCTTGACCTCGTCCCAGAGATGCGCGCGGCGCAGGCAGGTCTCGACGTGTTCGGTCAGGTCGGCACGGCTGCGGGTCAGGCCGTGGATGCGCGCGCCATAGGCCACGTTCTCGAAGATGGTCGAGGTGAAGGGGTTGGGCTTTTGTGCGACCCAGCCAAAGCGGCGGCGGTGCAGCGGCGGGTCGACAAGTCGGTCGTGGATGTCGCGCCCGTCCATGGTGATCCGGCCCTCGATCCGGACGCCCCGGGTGCCGTCGTGCATGCGGTTTAGCGACTTGAGCGCGGTGGTCTTGCCGCAGCCCGAGGGCCCGATGAAGGCGATGACCTCGTTCGGGTAGACGTCGAAATCGACGTCGATCAGCGCGTGCTTGTCGCCGTACCAGAGGTTGAGACCATCGACCTCGATCAGCGGGTCTGCGTTTCGGCCGGCGGGATGGCGGACCGCGGCCGAGGTCGGAAATGGGGTGTCCTGGGACATGGAACCGGCACCTGCGTTGCGAAATCGGGTGCAGGTTGGGGGCAGGGCCGGGGGGGCGGCTTCGATCCAGATCAAACCGCGGCGGATGTCATGAAAACTTCACCTGGCCGTTACATGCCCGTCCCGGCGGTCAGTGCCCCAGCTTGGCGTGCACCTCGTCCAGGTCGACCTCGGCCAGGGGCATCTTGTTGGACGGATCGTCGATGTCGTACTTGAAGACCTCGAAATCGCGTTTGTACATCTCGCGGACCAGGTGCATCGACAGGTCGTCGAAATAGTCCTCGACCGGGTGCAGCCGTTTCGGCCCGTGGCCTTCGGATTCGTTGAAGCGCGGGACGTCGGACAGGGCGATGGGGTTGTCCACCTCGACCCCGTCGAGCACGGTCTGCATGCCCTCGTCGAACTTCTCGGTAAAGAAGATGTGGTTGTAGCGCCCGCCGTTGACGATGAAGGTCGAGACATGGCCCGACATCGCCGACCAGTGAATGTCGGGGTCCATCGGGCGGCGCCAGCGGATGGTGTCGCGGGCGAACAGCAGGAAGCGGCGGAACGACTTGATCTGGTCGAACTCTTCCTTGCCGTCGGGGCCGCCGACATCGATCCCGTACTTCTGCACCAGCTGCGGCACGAGGTTGCCGCGATAGCGCTTGCCGTTGCGCTGGATGCCGCAGATCTTGTCGAAATAGGACGACAGGATGCGCGTGTAGGGGTTGCGCACGCAGGTGAACGCGTAGGCGTCATGCCCCTGCACGCGGTCGGCGATGCGCTGCTTGCTGTCCTCGATCGCCCATTTGTGCATGCCCTGGGTGGCGTCGTGGATGTCGCCATCGAAGAACTGCCCGTGGTCGGTATAGTAGAGGATCTGCCCGATGCTGGAGCAGGCGCATTTCGGGACGACACGATAGACGATCTTTTCGCTCATCGTCATCCAGGTGCCTGGGAAACCCATATCTTGTCACTTCCTTGCCGTCAGGGTCCTGATCTTGGGGCGGCGTCGCGCCCGGTCGGGGAAAAAGAGCAAAGAACCCCTGTTTCTTCAACGCCTGTTCAAGGTATCTAGGGAAACAATGGGGCAAAAATCGGGTGCCGGGTTTCCGTAATGGCAAAAATTGCGTTCATTTTGCTGTGCCACAAGGATCCCGAGGCGATCGTTCGCCAGGCGCAGCAGCTGACCGCCGTGGGTGATTGCATCGCGATCCATTTCGACGCCCGCGCCAAGCCCGAGCACTATCACCAGATCCGTGCGGCACTGAAGGACAACCCGGCCGTTACCTTCGCTGCCCGGCGCGAGAAATGCGGCTGGGGGGAATGGTCGCTGGTGCGCGCGACGCTGAACGCGGTCGAGGCGGCGGTCGAGGCCTTCCCGGATGCCACCCATTTCTACATGCTGTCGGGCGATTGCATGGCGATCAAGTCGGCGGAGTATGCCCATGCCTTCCTCGATGCCCAGGACGCCGATTTCATAGAAAGTTTCGACTTCTTCAAGTCCGACTGGATCAAGACGGGCCTGCGCGAGGAACGGCTGATCTATCGCCACTGGTTCAACGAGCGCAGGAACAAGTGGTTGTTCTACAACAGCTTCTGGCTGCAGCGGCGGCTGGGGCTGAAGCGCGAGGTGCCCGAGGACCTGGAGATCATGATCGGGTCGCAATGGTGGTGCCTGCGGCGGCGCACGATCGAGAAGATCCTGGAGTTCTGCGCCCGGCGTTCCGATGTCATGCGCTTCTTCTCGACCACCTGGATCCCGGACGAGACGTTCTTTCAGACGCTCGTGCCCCACCTGGTGCCACGCGACGAGATCCGGCGCCGCACGCTGACCTTCCTGCTGTTCACCGACTACGGCATGCCGGTGACCTTCTACAACGATCACTTCGACCTCTTGCTCAGCCAGGACTACCTGTTCGCGCGAAAGATCTCTCCGGGGGCGACGCAGCTGAAGAAGCGGCTGGGCGATCTTTACGCCGACCGGGGGGTGGAGTTCCGGATCTCGAACGAGGGGCGGGAGCTGTTTCATTTCCTGACCCAGCGCGGGCGCGTCGGGCGCCGGTTCGCCCCGCGGTTCTGGGAAACCGAATCCACCCTGGGGCACGAGCGCGAGCTGTTGATCGTGACCTGCAAGAAATGGCACGTGGCCAAGCGGCTGCTGGACCATGTGCGGCAAGTGACGAACATTCCGGCGATCGAGTACCTGTTCAACGAGGAAAGCACCTGGCTGCCGGACCTGGGCGGCATTCAGGCCTCGATCGAGAAGCGCACGCGCCACCGGCGGGCGCTGATGCGGATGCTCTTCGACTATCACGACAGCAACCGGCTCATCATCTGCCTCGATCCCGGCAGCATCGACCTGATGCGGGATTTCTACGGCGACCGGAGCCAGACGCGGATGTTGGAGATCCAGTGCAGTTTCAGCGACGACTACCTTGTCGGCCATGCCCGTCGCGTGGGGCTTGCGGGGGAACGCACCTCGGCCGAGGTGCTGGAGCGGCTGGTGCCCGCGATCCGGGCCGACGTGGCCTTCGAGAGCGACCAGATCCGCGAGGCGCGTTTTCCCGAAGTCTACCGGCTTCAGGAATGGACGCCGCTGGAGGACCGGGCCACGGCCCTTGCGCGTTTCCTCGATATCCCGCAGGAACGGGCGATCGAGATCGCATCCAATGACCATATCTTCGTCGACTAGGGGACCCGATGGCCTACGACTATGATGACCAGAACGTGTTCGCGAAGATCCTGCGCGGCGAGATTCCGAACAGCACGGTGATCGAGACCGAACACACGCTTGCCTTCAACGACATCGCCCCGCAGGCGCCTGTGCATGTGCTGGTGATCCCGAAGGGCCCTTATGTCTGCCACGATCATTTCGTGACGGCGGCCTCGGACGCCGAGATCGTGGATTTCAACCGCACGGTTGGGCGGATCTGCGCCGACCTCGGGATCTGTCCGGGCGATGGCGGCGCAGGCTATCGCACCATTTCAAACAGCGGGGCGGATGCCGTGCAGGAAGTGCCGCATTTCCACCTGCACATCCTTGGCGGGCGGCCGCTGGGGCGGATGCTGGAGCGCGCCGACTGACCCGGGCGCACGGCGGTCGGCCGCTGCCGCGCACGGACGCTCAGATGATGGCCAGTTCGGGAATGGGCCGGTTCTGGGCGATGCGCTGAAACGAGAACGGCGACAGGTCCAGCGTCCGGAACCCGCCGTGGCAGAGCAGTTCCGCCATGCCACGCCCCATCGCCGGGGCTTGTTGCAGCCCGTGGCCGGAAAACCCGTTCATGAAGAAGAAGTTGGCCACATCAGGGTGCGGCCCGATGATCGCGTTCTGGTCGAGCACGTTGTAGGCATAGTGCCCGACCCATTCGGTTTCCACGCGGATGGCCTCGAACTGCGGGACGCGGTTCGCGATCGCGGGCCAGACGTGATCCAGCCAGATCGTGTGGTTCATGCCGAAATCCGTCGGGTCCACGGCGGGGTCGATCGCGTCATGCGCCCCTGCCAGGTAGCGGCCGCCGCCGCTGTCGTGGAAATGCACGCCCGACGGGTCGATGGTCAGGGGCAAAGGGATATCCAGCGGCCTTTCGGCGCGGAAGATCCAGGTGTAGCGCTTGCGGGGCTCGACCGGCAGGTCGATGCCGGCCATCGCGGCGGTGCGCGAGGCGCGCGGGCCCGTCGCGTTCACCAGCTGCTCGCAATGGACCACGGCCCCCCCCGACAGCTTGAGGCTGTCCACCCGCGTGCGGGCCGCGTTCAGGGTCATCGCCGTGACCTCGTCGGCGACGTATTCGACGCCGGCCTCGCGCGCCTTGCGCCGGAACCAGTCGAACAGGGTGGCCCCGTCGAAATAGCCCTCGTCGCGGGTGTTGATCGACCCCAAGAGGATGTCCTCGACATTGTAGAACGGATACTCGGCAAGGATCTCGGTGGCCGTCAGCAGCCGGGTTTCGGCGCCCGCTGCGCGCTGGATGACCTGCTTTTGGCGCAGGACCTGCGCGAAGGCTTCAGTGTCGGCGAGGTAGAGATAGCCGAAGGCCCGGACCGGCAGATCGGGCACGCGGGGGTCGTCGTCCATGTTGGCGCGCAGGTTCCGGATGAAATCGGCAGTGAACTGGCTGATCCGCACGTTCAGCTCGGTCGAGAACTGCTGGCGGATGCAGGAATTGGTATGCGCGGTCGAGCACATGGCGAAACTGGGGTCGCGCTCGACGACAAGGATCCGGCCGTCGAAGTCCGGGTCGCGCGACAGGAACCAGGCCGCGGCGGACCCCATGATCGCGCCGCCGACGATCACCACGTCATAGGACGTGTGTGCCGGTTCCGCCGCGAAGCCCGCAGGAAGCGATGTCATCCGAAAACCTCATCCGGTGTTGCCATGTGCACACTAGCCGTGGCGCCCGCCGCCGTCAGGCGGGAAAACGCGCCGTTGTCTTCCGGCGCGCGGGCGTCGACATGCCGCTTTCGGGGGTCAGACGATCTGCCAGGCTTGGAACAGAAGGCCCGCCATCAGCGCCCCGCCAAGCGAGAGCGCGATGTAAAGCGCGAAGACCGGTGGGCGGGCCAGCGCCCAGACCGCCATTGCCGCCGGGATCGAGGTGACGCCGCCCGCGACAAGGAACGCCATGCCCGCGCCCGGGGCCATGCCCTGTTCGATCAGCCCGCCGACCAGCGGCAGCGCGGCATAGCCGTTCAGATAGGCCGGAACGCCGACAAGCGTGGCGGTCACGATGGGCAGCACCCCGTTTCCGCCCAGCACCGCGGTGACGGTTTCGGCCGGAATCCATGCCAGCATCAGGCTTTCGATCAGGAACGCCAGCAGCAGCCATTTCGCGAGGAAGAGCGTGGTCTTCGTCGCTTCGCGCGCGAATTTGGTGCGGCGGTCGGCATCGGTCCAGAAGCGCCAGACGACGGGCTTGGGCGCGCGCACCTTCGCACCGCCGCAGCCGCCGTTGCCGACGCCCTCGCGCAGGGGGTTCGCCAGGGCGCCGCCGCGGGCCAGAAGGTGCACCACGGTGCCGCCGAAGATGCCCAGCCCGATGGCCG
>JAUIIC010000248.1 GCA_030431935.1 Alphaproteobacteria bacterium
GGCAATCTGGTCCCTTTCGGGCCGGTCGAGGTGGCTGTATCCTGGCATGGCAACATCGTTTTCTTGTTTGGCGACAAGCGGATATCAAATCCGCAAACGGTGTTGCACCTCACGCCTGAATTCACTATGTTCGCCGACGGCGTGGTCGAAGAGATCACCGGCGCGCTCAGCCGCGTGCGCGACTTCCATGTCATCGCCCGCCAATCGGCCTTCGCGCTGCGCGGCAAGGCCCTGCCCGCCCCGGACATCGCCCGCCTGCTGACCGCCGACTACCTGGTAGAGGGCAGCGTGCGCCGCTCGGGCGACCGCGTGCGCATTTCGGTCAAGCTGGTGAACGGCGCGGACGGCCGCACCATCTGGTCGGACCGCTGCGACGACCGGCTCGACGACCTTTTCGACCTGCAGGACCGCGTTGCAGCCCGTGTCGCCGGCCAGATCTCGCCCAACCTGCGCGCGGCAGAGATCGACCGCGCCCGCCGCCGCAGCGCCCCCGACCGCACCGGCTACGAACTGGTGATGAGCGCGATGCCCCATTTCTGGGCGCACCGCCCCGACGACAACGCCACCGCGCTCGGGCTTTTCGACCGGGCCATCGCCGCCGACCCCGGCCACCCCCTGCCCCGTGCGCTCAAGGCATGGTGCATGGCGCAGCGGCTCACCTACCTCTGGTCCGCCGATCCCGCCGCCGAGAAGGCCGCCGCGCTGGCGCTTGCGAACCAGGCCGCCGACACCGCGCGCGACCACGTGCTGACGCTTGTGGCCGTCGGCGCGGCCATCTCGATGACCTCGGACGACAGCGACCGCGCGTCCGCCTTCATCGACAAGGCGCTCGCCATCGACCCGAACAACGCCTGGGGCTGGATGCGCCGGGGCTATATCCTCGCCTGGTCCGGCCAGCCCCGGCAAGGCCGCCGCGCCTTCGACAAGGCGATAGAGCTCAGTCCGCTCGACCCCTACCTGCACAACATGGTCATCGGGCAGGGCGTGGCAGAGATGCAGGCCGGCAACCTGCCAGAGGCCAAGGCGCTGATCGAAAAGGGCATGGCGCTGGGGCCGAACGTGAAATGGGCGCTGCGCCCACTGATCGCGCTCTGCACCATCATGGGGCTCGAGGACGAGGCGATGCACGCCGCGCGCGCCTTCCGCGCCGCCTATCCCCACGTCACCATCGCCTACATGCGCGCCTCGCTGCCCAGCGGTTTCATCACCCACGATCCCGCCCATCTCGACGCCATGCGTCGCGCCGGCGTCCCCGAAAGCTGACCCCCGTCCCCCCGGGTGTTGCTTATGCGCCGCGCCACTTATGCACAGGCTTGCATGGACCCCGTGGAGTGGTAAGGCGTGCCCAACGTCACCGAAACGTCACATGGACCTGCTGCCGCCATGCCATCGAACTCCGAACCCAAGCTGATCTCGGGCAACGCCAACCGCCCGCTCGCCAATGCCATCGCCCGGCGCACCTCGCTGCACCGGGGCGCCTCGGTCGGGCTGGTCGACGCCCGCGTCGAACGCTTCAACGACCAGGAAATCTTCGTCGAGGTGTTCGAGAACGTCCGCGGCGAGGACATGTTCATCATCCAGCCGACGTCGAACCCGGCCAACGACAACCTGATGGAACTGCTCATCATCACCGACGCGCTGCGCCGCTCCTCGGCGGCGCGCATCACGGCGGTGATTCCCTATTTCGGCTACGCCCGGCAGGACCGCCGCACCAAGGCCCGCACGCCGATCAGTGCAAAGCTCGTGGCCAACATGCTGGTCGGCGCCGGGATCGAGCGGGTGCTGACCATGGACCTGCACGCGGCCCAGATCCAGGGCTTCTTCGACATCCCCGTCGACAACCTCTATGCCTCGCCGCTCTTTACCCTCGACATCAAGTCCGCCTTCAACGGACGCCTGGACGACCTGATGGTGATCTCGCCCGACGTGGGCGGCGTGGCGCGCGCCCGCGAACTGGCCCAGCGCATCGGCTGCCCGCTCGCCATCGTCGACAAGCGCCGCGAAAAGCCGGGTGAAGTCGCCGGCATGACCGTGATCGGCGATGTCACGGACAAGACCTGCATCATCGTCGACGACCTTTGCGACACCGCCGGCACGCTCTGCAAGGCCGCCGACGTCCTGATCGAGGCCGGCGCGTCAGAGGTGCACGCCTATATCAGCCACGGCGTCCTGTCCGGCCCCGCCGTCGGCCGCATCACCAGTTCGCAACTGAAAAGCCTCGTCATTACGGACACCATCGAACCCACGGCAGAGGTCAAGGGCGCGCACAACATCCGCATCATCCCCACCGCGCCGATCTTCGCGCAGGCGATCATGAACATCTGGAACGGCACCTCGGTCTCGTCGCTGTTCGAGACCGGCTCGATCGAACCGATCTACGAGGGGCTCTATCCCCGCGCGTAGCCGCGCGGCCTCAGTAGATCTCCCAGTCGTCGTCGTGCGGCAACTCGCCGATGGCGGTCCAGTCGGCCCGCACCCGCGCCACGCGGGTGTCGCCCCAGGTGCGGAACACGATCACGAAACCCTCTGCCGTCACCTCCTCGGCGGAAATGTCGGCGCGCTGGTTGGTCTTCTGGTCCATGTCGAACATGCCCATGCTGACCTGCACGGCCGGAACACTGCGGAAGGGGGTAGAGAACGTCACCTCGTGACGATGCTGACGCGGGCCGGTTCCGGCCCACATCTCGCCGTCGTGTTCGAAATCCGAGAACAGGACATGAGAGCCCTGTTCGATTCCGATAAGATGATTTCTGATCCGGATCATTTAACCCCAGATAGAAACCATGTGGGGAATTTCTATGGCCGTAAGCCGGCTCTTTTGGCGTTGACCGATCGGGCGCGCCAACGCGCCCGATCCGTACCCGATCGCCTCAGGCGGACGGTTGCTTTGCCGTCAGGCCGGCCTGGCTGCCCATCGCAACCATGTCGGCCACCAGCTTGGCGGCATCGTCGACAAGGTTCTGGTCGCCGGAGTCCTTCGCGGCGCGCAGGCGGTCCGACGCCCGCGCGACGAACCCGTCCAGGGCGTCCTGGGTCATCTCGCCCACCGGCATCGCCTCTTCGGCGAGGATCGAGGCGCCTTCGGCCGAGATCTCGGCGAAGCCGCCGGTCACCGCGTATTCGTCGGTGCCCGTGGTGCCCACGATCCGCAGGATGCCGGGACGCAGCGTGGTGATGGTGGGGGCATGCCCCGCCATCGCCGTCAGGTCGCCCGCGGCGCCCGGGATCTGGACCTCGCGTGCCTCGCCCGAGGCCAGCCGGCGCTCGGGAGAGACGAGGTCGAATTGCATCGTATCGGCCATATCGGCTCCTTACGCGGCTGCGGCGGCCAGGCGCTCGGCCTTGGCGATCACCTCGTCGATGTCGCCGACCATGTAGAAGGCGGCCTCGGGCAGGTGGTCGTATTCACCGGCGACGACGGCCTTGAACGACGCGATGGTCTTTTCAAGCGGCACCTGCACCCCGTCGGACCCGGTGAACACCTTGGCCACGTCGAAGGGCTGCGACAGGAAGCGCTGGATCTTGCGGGCGCGCGTCACCGTCAGCTTGTCCTCTTCCGACAGTTCGTCCATCCCGAGGATGGCGATGATGTCCTGAAGCGACTTGTAGCGCTGAAGGATCCCCTGCACGTCGCGGGCCACCTTGTAGTGCTCGTCGCCCACGATCTGCGGGTCGAGGATCCGCGACGACGAGTCGAGCGGGTCCACGGCCGGGTAGATGCCCAGTTCCGAAATCGCGCGCGACAGAACGGTCGTGGCGTCGAGGTGGGCAAAGGTCGTGGCCGGCGCCGGGTCGGTAAGGTCGTCCGCGGGCACGTACACGGCTTGGATCGAGGTGATCGATCCCGCCTTGGTCGAGGTGATGCGCTCCTGCATGGCGCCCATGTCGGTGGCCAGCGTCGGCTGGTAGCCCACGGCCGAAGGAATACGGCCCAGAAGCGCCGACACCTCGGAACCCGCCTGCGTGAAGCGGAAGATGTTGTCCACAAAGAACAGAACGTCCGTTCCCGACTGGTCGCGGAACTGTTCGGCCAGCGTCAGGCCGGTCAGCGCCACGCGGGCACGCGCCCCCGGAGGCTCGTTCATCTGGCCATAGACCAGCGCCACCTGGCTTTCCGACAGGTTGTCGGGCTTGATGACGTTGGATTCGATCATCTCGTGGTAGAGGTCGTTGCCCTCGCGGGTCCGCTCACCCACGCCGGCGAACACCGAGAAGCCCGAGTGCACTTTGGCGATGTTGTTGATGAGTTCCATGATGAGAACGGTCTTGCCCACGCCGGCGCCGCCGAACAGGCCGATCTTGCCGCCCTTGGAATAGGGGGCCAGCAGGTCGATGACCTTGATGCCCGTCACCAGGATTTCCGATTCCGTCGACTGCTCCGAGAACTCGGGGGCCGGCTGGTGGATCGAGCGGGTCTCGGTCGCCTCGATCGGCGCGCCCTCGTCCACCGGCTCGCCGATGACGTTCAGGATGCGGCCCAGCGTGGCGTTGCCCACCGGAACGCTGATCGGACCGCCGGTGTCCGATACCGCCTGCCCGCGCACCAGGCCCTCGGTGGCGTCCATGGCGATCGTGCGCACGGTGTTCTCACCGAGGTGCTGCGCAACCTCCAGAACCAGCCGCTTGCCGTTGTTGTCGGTCTCCAGCGCGTTGAGGATCGCCGGCAGGTGGTCTTCGAACTGCACGTCCACGACGGCGCCGATCACCTGGCTGACCTTGCCCTTTGCGTTTGCCATGTTTCGTCTCCGGTCCCTCTAGAGCGCCTCGGCGCCCGAAATGATTTCGATAAGCTCGTTCGTGATGACGGCCTGGCGGGTGCGGTTGTACTGGATCGTCAGCCGTTCGATCATCTCGCCCGCGTTGCGCGTGGCGTTGTCCATCGCCGACATCCGCGCGCCCTGCTCGGACGCCCCGTTCTCCAGCAGCGCCGCGAAGATCTGCGTGGCAACGGCGCGCGGCAGCAGGTCCGACAGGATCGCCTCTTCGTCCGGTTCGTAGTCGTAAAGCGCCGATGCGCCGCCCTCGTCCCCGCCCTCGAAGCTGGCGGGAATGATCTGCTGGGCGGTCGGGATCTGGCTGATGACCGACTGGAAGCGGTTGAAGAAGATCGTCGCCACGTCGAACTCGCCCGCGTCGAAGCGGCCCAGCACGTCGCGCGCGATGTCCTGCGCATTGGCGTAGCCCACGCGCTTGACCTCGGACAGGTCGACATGCCCGACGAACTTGTCCGCATGGTCACGGCGCAGCTGTTCGCGGCCCTTCTTGCCGACGGTCAGGACCTTCACGGTCTTGCCCGCCGCCGTCAGCTCCGCGATGCGCAGGCGCGCCAGCCGCACGATGGTCGAGTTGAAGCCGCCGCACAGGCCGCGTTCCGCCGTCATCACCACCAGCAGGTGGGTCTGGTCCTTGCCCGTCCCGGCCAGAAGCCGGGGCGCGCTGTCGCTGTCGCCCACCGACGCCGCAAGCCCGGCCATCACCGCGTTGAAGCGCTCGGTGTAGGGCCGCGACGCCTCGGCAGCGTCCTGCGCCCGACGCAGCTTCGCCGCGGCCACCATCTGCATGGCCTTGGTGATCTTGCGGGTCGACTTGACGCTGTCGATCCTGCTTTTCAGGTCCTTGAGGCTAGGCATCTATCCGGTCCCGCCCCGTTCTCAGGAAAAGTCGGCAGCGTAGGAATCGAGCGCCGCGCGGATTTTCTCTTCCAGGTCACCGCCGACCTTGCGGTCGTTGTTGGTGATGTCGTCGAGGACGTCCTG
>JAUIIC010000017.1 GCA_030431935.1 Alphaproteobacteria bacterium
CCGGCCTCGAGCAGGATGCCCGCGACCTTCCCGCCGCAGAGCAGCACGTCGTTGGGCCATTTCAGGGCCAGATCCGCCGGATCCGTCAGCGCCGACAGCGTATCGTGCAGGGCGAGCGCCGCGGTGAACGAGCGCAGCGCCGCCGCGGCGGGGCCGCCATCCGGCCGCATCGCAAGGGTCGCCGCGAAATTGCCCGGGGGATGTGCCCAGGGCCGCCCGCGGCGTCCCTGGGCCCCGGTCTGGTGGCGCGCCAGGATCCAGGTGGGCGCGTCGAGCCCGCCCATGCGGCGGCGCGCCTCGGCCATGGTGCTGTCAGTTTCGTCCAGCAGGATGCGCCCGGTCCCGGCGGGCCAGGGCGGGATGGCTGTCGCCTCAGTTGACAAGGGTCGCCGCGGCGGCGGCGGCAAGCCCTTCGATCCCGAAGAGATTGACCACCCCCGCCACCATCGCGAAGGCGGCCAGCATCAGCATCGCCCAGGGCACCGGCGCCATGCCCCGGTCCAGGCCGTCGCCCTCTTCGCCGAAATACATGTAGAAGACGATGCGCAGGTAGTAGAAGGCGCCGATCACGCTGGCGATGACGCCGGCGATGGCGAGCCAGGCATAGCCCGCCTCGACCGCGGCGCGCAGGACGTAGAACTTGCCGAAGAAGCCCACCAGCGGCGGCACGCCCGCAAGGCTGAACATCAGGATCAGCACGGCCAGCGCCTTCAGCGGCTCGGATTTCGACAGCTGGTTGAGCGCGCCGATGTCGGTGACCGGGCTGCCGTCGCGTTCCATCGAAAGGATGAAGGCGAAGGTGCCGATGTTCATGGTCACGTAGATCGCCATGTAGATCAGCATGGCCTGCACCCCGAATGCGGTGCCCGCCGCCAGCCCCATCAGCGCGTAGCCCATGTGCGCGATCGAGGAATAGGCCATCAGGCGCTTTATGTTGCGCTGCCCGATCGCGGCGATTGCGCCGAGGAACATGGACAGCACCGACAGGAAGGCGATGATCTGCCCCCAGTCGGCGGGGATGTTGCCGAAGGCGTCGTGGACGACGCGGGCGAAAAGCCCCATGGCGGCCATCTTGGGCGCGGTGGCGAAGAAGGCAGTGACCGGCGTGGGCGCGCCTTCGTAGACGTCGGGCGTCCACATGTGGAAGGGTGCGGCAGAGACCTTGAAGGCAAAGCCCGACAGCAGGAAGACGAGGCCGAAGAGAAGGCCCAGCGAGATCTCGCCCGAGGCCGCCTCGACGATGCCCGCGAACTGGGTCGTCCCGGCATAACCATAGGTCAGCGAGGCGCCGTAGAGCAGCAGGCCCGAGGACAGCGCGCCGAGAACGAAATACTTCAGCCCCGCCTCGGTCGACTTGGCGCTGTCGCGGCGCAGCGAGGCCACCACGTAAAGCGCCAGCGACTGAAGCTCCAGCCCCATGTAGAGAACGATCAGGTCATGGGCGGACACCATCACCATCATCCCCACGGCCGCCAGCGCCACGAGGATCGGATACTCGAAGCGCAGGAGATCCCGGCGCGACATGTAGCCCTCGCTCATCACGAGGACCGCGGCGGCAGAGAGCAGGATCACGACCTTTGCGAACCGCGCAAAGGCGTCGTCCACGTAGCTGCCCCCGAAGGCGAGGTTGGTGCCGCCGCCCGTCAGGCCGATCCACGCCGCGCACAGGACGAACACGGCAGCGGTGCCCCAGACGAGCGTCGGCGCCAGCTTGTCCTTGCCCGTGTAGACGGCGAAGAGCAGCGCGGCCATCGCGTAGACAGCGATGACGATTTCCGGCAGCAGGATCGAGAGATCGGATGCGGTCATGGGCTTAGTCCCCAGCCCGGGCGAGGCGCGTGTCGGCCTCGAGAAGGGCGGTCTGATGGTCGGAAATCAGCGCCTCGGTCGAGGGGCCGATGATGTCGGTGACAAGGCTGGGGTAGACCCCCAGAAGCAGCGTCATGACGACGAGCGGGGCGAAGATCGCCCGTTCCCGGCGGGTCATGTCGGTGATGGATTTCAGGCTTTCCTTGATCAGGTCGCCCATCACCACTCGTCGGTAAAGCCAGAGTGCATAGGCAGCCGACAGGATCACGCCCGTGGTGGCGATGGCCGCGACCCAGGTGTTGGCCTGGAACATGCCCATGAGCGTCAGGAACTCTCCCACGAAACCAGACGTGCCGGGCAACCCGACATTGGCCATGGTGAAGAGCATGAAGATCAGCGCATAGGCCGGCATCCGGTTCACCAGGCCGCCGTAGGCGTCGATCTCGCGCGTGTGCATCCGGTCGTAGATGACACCGACGCAGAGGAACAGCGCGCCCGAGATGAAGCCGTGGCTGATCATCTGGAAAATGGCGCCGTCGATGCCCTGCTGGTTGATCGAGAAGATGCCGGCCGTCACGTAGCCCATGTGCGCGACCGAGGAATAGGCGATAAGTTTCTTCATGTCGGTCTGCGCCAGCGCCACGAGCGAGGTGTAGACGATGGCGATGGCCGACATCCACAGCACCAGCGGCGCCAGCAGGTCCGAGGCGACGGGGAACATCGGCAGGCTGAACCGCAGGAAGCCGTAGCCGCCCATCTTCAGAAGGATCGCCGCCAGCACGACGGAGCCGGCGGTGGGCGCTTGCACGTGGGCGTCGGGCAGCCAGGTGTGCACCGGCCACATCGGCATCTTGACCGCGAAGGAGGCGAAGAAGGCCAGCCACATCAGAGTCTGCATCCCGCCGACGACGTGGATGCCCAGGACCGTGATCTCCTCCGACCCGAAATTGTGGTTCAGAAGCGACGGGATGTCCGTGGTGCCGGCATCGAAGAACATCGCCACCATCGCGACCAGCATCAGCACCGAGCCGAGGAAGGTGTAGAGGAAGAACTTGAACGCGGCGTAGATCCGGTTCTGGCCACCCCAGATGCCGATGATGAGGAACATCGGGATCAGGCCGCCCTCGAAGAACAGGTAGAACAGAACGAGGTCCAGCGCGCAGAACACGCCCAGCATCAGCGTTTCCAGTACCAGCAGCGCGATCATGTATTCCTTGACGCGGGTCTTGACCTCCCAGCAGGCGGCGATGGTCAGTGGCATCAGGAAGGTCGTCAGCATCACGAAGAGGATCGAGATGCCGTCGACGCCCATCTTGTACTTCAGGCCCAGAAGCCAGTCGCGTTCCTCGACGAACTGGAACCCGGTGTCGGCGGGATCGAAGCCCGCCAGCAGGAACAGCGAGACGAGGAAGGTGACCGAGGTGGCGATGAGCGCCAGCCACTTTGCGTTGCGCTGTGCCGCCTCGTCGTCGCCGCGGAGGAAGGCGGCGAGGATCAGCGCCGCGGCGAGCGGCAGGAAGGTGATGATCGACAGGAGGTTTTCCATCACTCCGCCCCCATGCCCAGCGTCATCCAGGTGACGAGGACGGCGATCCCCAGCACCATGGCGAAGACGTAGTGAAACAGATAGCCCGACTGCGCCCGCGCCGAGAGCCGGGTCAGGAAGGGCACGATGCCCATGGCAAGCGCGTTGATGCCGCCGTCGATGACGTTGCCGTCGCCGCGCCGCCAGAGCGTGTCGCCAAGCCAGCGGGCCGGCCGCACGAAGATGGCGTCATAGATCTCGTCGAAGTACCACTTGTTCAGCAGGAACAGGTACAGCGGGCGCTGGTTCTCGGCCAGTTTCGCCGGCCAGTCGGGACGGCGGATGTAGAACTGGAAGGCCACCAGGAAGCCGATCAGCATGGCGACGAAGGGCGAGACCTTGACCCATTTCGGGGCATGGTGCGCGGCGTCCATCACGTGGTTGTCGGGATGCGTGTAGATCGCGCCCATGCCCGGCTGCCAGCCCGGCGCAGCGGCGTGGGCGTCGTCATGCCCCTTGTCCTCGGCCCCCGCGTCCTTGCTTTCGGTCGCGGCCAGCGCGGCGCCGAAGAGCGCGGTCGCCTGGGCATGTTCGCCCTCGGCGGCATGGATGGGGACGCCGTAGAACGCGTTGACCTCGTCATGGTCGCCGAAGAAGTCGCCGAACCAGACCATCCCGGCGAAGATCGCGCCAAGACCCAGCACGCCCAGCGGAACGAGCATCGTCTTCGGGCTTTCATGGGCGTGGTCGTGGGTGTGTTTGGACCCCCGCGGCTCGCCGTAGAAGGTCATGAACATCAGCCGCCATGAATAGAAGCTGGTGAACATCGCCGCGACGACCAGCGCCCAGAAGGCGAAGGTGCCCACGCCGGTCTGCGCGCCCCAGGCGCTCTCGATGATGGCGTCCTTGGACAGGAAGCCGGCGAAACCGATGTAGGTCAGCGGAATGCCCACGCCCGTGATCGCCAGCGTGCCGATCATCATCGCCCAGAAGGTATAGGGGATCTTCTTGCGCAGGCCGCCGTAGTTGCGCATGTCCTGCTCGTGGTGCATCGCGTGGATGACCGAACCGGCGCCGAGAAACAGCATCGCCTTGAAGAAGGCATGCGTGAAGAGGTGGAACATCGCCGCCGAGTAGACGCCGACGCCCGCCGCCACGAACATGTAGCCCAGCTGCGAGCAGGTGGAATAGGCGATCACCCGCTTGATGTCGTTCTGCACCAGCCCGACGGTCGCCGCGAAGAAGGCGGTCGCGGCGCCGAGGAACACGATGAAGGTCGTGGCGCCGGGCGCGAACTCCATGATCGGCGACATGCGGCAGACAAGGAACACGCCCGCCGTTACCATGGTTGCGGCGTGGATCAGCGCCGACACCGGCGTCGGGCCTTCCATCGCGTCTGGCAGCCAGGTGTGCAGGATCAGCTGCGCCGACTTGCCCATCGCGCCCACGAACAGGAGGAAGGCGATCAGGTTGGCGGCGTTCCAGTCGGCCCAAAGAAAGCGCAGCTGGGTTTCGGCCAGCTCAGGGCCGGCGGCGAAGACGATGTCGAAATCGATCGAATCCGTCAGGTAGAACAGCGCGAAAATGCCAAGCGCGAAGCCGAAGTCGCCGACGCGGTTGACGACGAAGGCCTTGATGGCAGCGGCGTTGGCGCTGGGCTTGCGGAAATAGAAGCCGATCAGCAGGTAGGATGCGACGCCCACGCCCTCCCATCCGAAGAACATCTGCACGAGGTTGTCGGCGGTCACCAGCGACAGCATCGCGAAGGTGAAAAACGACAGGTAGGCGAAGAAGCGTGGCCGATAGCTTTCGCCTTCGCGGAAGTTGTCGTCATGCGCCATGTAGCCGAAGCTGTAGAGATGGACGAGCGCCGAAACGGTCGTGATCACGATCAGCATGATCGCCGTCAGCCGGTCGAGCCGGATCGCCCAGTCGGTGGCGAGGCTGCCGGATTCGATGAAGCGCAGGATCTGGATCTGGCGGGTTTCGCCGTCGAAGCCGAGGAAGACGACCCAGGACAGGATCGCGGCCAGGAACAGAAGGCCCGTGGCCGTCCATTGCGCGGGTTTCTCGCCGATGATCCGCCAGCCGAAGCCGCAGATCAGGGCGCCGACGAGCGGGGCGAAGAGGATGATGGTTTCCATGATCCCTTACCCCTTCATCACGTTGACGTCTTCGACGTCGATGGTGCCGCGGTTGCGGAAGAAGCAGACGAGGATGGCAAGGCCTATGGCGGCCTCGGCCGCGGCGACCGTCAGGACGAAGAGCGTGAAGACCTGCCCCACGAGATCGCCCAGGAAGGCCGAGAAGGCCACTAGGTTGATGTTGACGGCGAGCAGGATCAACTCGATCGACATCAGCAGGATGATGACGTTCTTGCGGTTCAGAAAAAGCCCGAAGATGCCGATGACGAATAACGCCGCGGCGACCGCGAGATAGTGTTCAAGTCCGACCATTGCGTCCCTCGAGTCGTTCTTTCTTGGCCTTCCGGCGCCGCAGCCACGTGACGGTCAGCGCCACGATGCCCAGGAGCGGAAGGAGAGGCGCGAGGCTGTTCAAAGCCCCTGCCCCGGTTTCACGTCCTTCAGTTCCAGCGCCTTCGCCGGATCGCGGTACATCTGGGCCAGCACGTTCTGGCGCTTGACGTCGGTGCGGTGCCGCAGGGTCAGCACGATGGCCCCGATCATCGCCACCAGCAGGATCAGGCCCGCAAGCTGGAACAGCAGGATGTAGTCGTCATAGAGGATCAGCCCCAGCGCCGCGGTGTTGTGCACGTCCGCCGGCGTCAGCGCCGCGCGGGCGCCCTCGGCGTTCTCGTCGAACACCCAGACACCGATGGCCAGGCCGAACTGCATCAGCAGGACAACCCCGATAAGCAGCGCAAGCGGCATGTACCTGGCCATCTCCGCCTTGAGCGCGGCGAAATCGACGTCCAGCATCATCACCACGAAGAGGAAAAGCACCGCGACCGCGCCGACATAGACGATGACCAGAAGCATGGCCACAAACTCGGCGCCCAGCAGGACGAACAGCCCCGCGGCACTCAGAAAGGCGAGGATCAGCCAGAGCACCGAGTGAACCGGGTTCCGGCTGACCACGGTGAACAGTCCGCCGGTCAGAACCGACACGGCGAAGGCGTAGAAGGCGACGTCCGCGACACCCATCACTTCGTTCCCTTTGCAGCGGGTCTCTTGCCGGACCCTTGCGCCGCCGCCCTTACCGGTACGGCGCGTCGATTTCCAGATTGCGGGCGATCTCGGCTTCCCAACGTTCGCCGTTCGCCAGCAGTTTTTCCTTGGTGTAGTAAAGCTCTTCCCGCGTCTCGGTGGCGAACTCGAAATTCGGCCCCTCAACGATGGCATCGACCGGGCAGGCTTCCTGGCAGAAGCCGCAGTAGATGCACTTGGTCATGTCGATGTCGTAGCGCGTGGTGCGGCGGCTGCCGTCCTCGCGCGGCTCGGCGTCGATGGTGATCGCCTGCGCGGGGCAGATAGCCTCGCACAGCTTGCAGGCGATGCAGCGTTCCTCGCCGTTGGGATAGCGGCGCAGCGCGTGCTCGCCACGGAAGCGGGGGCTGAGCGGGCCCTTCTCATGCGGATAGTTCAGCGTCGCCTTGGGGGCGAAGAAATACTTCATCCCCAGGCGGAAGCCCTTGAAGAAATCCGCCAGCAGGAAATAGCGGGTGGCGCGGGTATAGTCGATCGCGGTCATTCCACACTCCCCGGGCGGTCTTCGCCCGTCATGGTCTGTTTCTCGTAAAGCGCCACGATGTCCGAATCCTCACGGTCCTCGGCGCGGTCGTGATCGCTCCATTTCTTGACGTAATCGGTTTGCAGCGCGGCCTTGAAAGCATGGGCGTTGGGGCCCTTCTGCACCTCGTAGTAAAGATAGACGCGCTGGTTCGGGACCTTGCCGCGCAGGCGGATGCGGTGGCCCAGTTGAGCGGGATCGGGCAGGTCCAGTTCCTTGTCGCGCGGCCATTCGGGCAGCATCGAACAGGTCAGCACGTCGAAGCCGCAGCCGTGTTTCCAGTAGCCGTACACAAGCTCTGGCCCGAACTGGTAGAAGCCGTGCGCGAAGAAGTTGTTTCCCGGCGCACAGGCGGCAAGGATGCCGCCGGGCGCCAGCATGGCGTTGATGTTGGCCATGCAGGTGGCGACGTCGAAGACGTGTTCGGTGGTGCCGCCGTCGTAGATCAGCGCGTATTTCTTCTTCAGCTTCGCGGGCACCTTGTCGTTCAGGTCGTGCAGGACCGTGGCGCCCTCGAAATCGGACAGATCCATCGCCGAGACGGCATCATAGCCCAGCGCGCGGAAGAACGTCTCGGTATAGCCGTCGTCCTGTTCGAGATCGGCGAAGGTCAGGCCCATGCCCTCTTCGGCCATCAGGGTGTCGAGGGCAGGGCGCAGGCGGTCGCGCACCTGCATGCGGTGGCGACCGAGCATCAGCACCTCGCCCGAAGGCGGCACGCGGCGCGACAGCTGGATCAGCTTGCGTGCGGCTGCGTAGTCGATGCCCAAGACCAGATACCCCCGTTTGCCCTTACCAGCGCGCGTAGGCGCCGCCGAACGCCTCGAACTTGGCGAGGAAGGCGACGATCACGACCCAGGCCAGCGACATGGGCAGGAACACCTTCCAGCCCAGCCGCATCAACTGGTCGTAGCGGTAGCGCGGCACGATCGCCTTCACCATTGCGAAGAGGAAGAAGAAGAAGCCCATCTTGGCGACCATCCACAGCGCGCCGTCGGGCAGGCCGGGGATGGGCGACAGCCAGCCGCCGAAGAACAGGAGCGTGATAAGCGCGCACATCAGGAAGATGGCGATATACTCGCCCGCCATGAACAGCAGGAAGGGGGTGGAGGAGTATTCCACCTGGTAGCCGGCCACGAGCTCCGATTCCGCCTCTGGCAGGTCGAAGGGCGGGCGGTTGGTTTCCGCCAGCGTCGAGATGAAGAACAGCGCCACCATCGGCAGATGCGGCAGCCAGTACCAGTTGAAGAGGCCGAGGTTGCCGTCCTGCGCACGGACGATGTCCCCGAAGTTCAGGCTGCCGGTGGACAGGATCACCCCGATGATGATGAGGCCGATAGAGACCTCGTAAGAGATCATCTGCGCGGCAGAGCGAAGCGAACCGAGGAACGGGTATTTCGAGTTCGACGCCCAGCCGCCCATGATGACGCCGTAGACCTCCAGCGAGGAGATCGCGAAGACGTAGAGGATCGCCACGTTGATGTCGGCCAGCACCCAGCGGTCGTTGAACGGGATCACCGCCCACGCGACCATCGCCAGCACAAAGGAGATCATCGGCGCCATCAGGAAGACCGTCCGGTCGGACCCCGCAGGAATGACGATTTCCTTGACGACGTACTTGAGCGCGTCGGCCACCGTCTGGAGCAGGCCGAACGCACCCACCACGTTCGGGCCCCTGCGCATCTGCACGGCCGCCCAGATCTTGCGGTCGCCGTAGACGAGGAACAGCAGCGAGATCATCACGAAGCCTATCACCAGAAGGCACTGGGCCGCGATGATCAGGGCAATTCCCGCGTTGGTGGTGAAAAAGTCAGACATGATCCCTCATACCGTCGGTATGCCCGTCTCCTGGCAGCTGGCTACAGTGACCTCTGCGTCGATGGTCTTCACGCCATCCGGCAAGGCCGGCGAGATGGTGTAAACCGCATCTCCCTGCCAGATGCCACCCTCTTCGTATACATTCGTGCGCACATGTCGCGCGAAGCCGTATCCGCGGATCAGCGCATATTGCGCCGCGGCGCATTCTGCGTAATCCGCGACCTGATCCCGGCTCGATGCCGCTCCGACGCGCACAAGGAAATTCACCAGGTCGCCTTCCAGAAGGCGCGTCTCTACCCCGAGGTAGTCGGGCGCAGGCACATTCTGGGAAACGGCTCCTTCCTCTGCACAGCCTGCAACGACCGCGAGGGCCGCCAAGCCGGTGAAGATGTTGCGCTGGCGTCTCATGGGTCGGGGCGATCCTATTCGGCGGCGATCCTCGACGTCGCCCTTGCATGAGCGGCGGCCGAAAGCTCTGCCATCAGCGCCGATGCGCGCGCGATCGGGTTCGTCAGGTAGAAGTCCGGCACGGCGTTCGCGAAGGGTTCGGACGACATCTGGCCCGCCTCGAGCGGCTGCCATGCGTTTTCCGCGACCTGGTCGATGCCGCCAAGATGCGGCACCTCGGCGACAAGGGCGCGGCGCAACTGCGCAAGGCTGTCGAAGGGCAGCGCGCTGCCCATCTCACCCGACACGGCGCGCAGGATCGCCCAGTTCTCCTTGGCCTCGCCCGGCGGGAACGAGGCGCGAAGCGCCAGCTGCGGGCGCCCTTCGGTGTTGACGAACAGGCCCTGTTCCTCGGTGTAGGCGGCGGCGGGCAGGATGACATCGGCGCGATGCGCGCCTCGATCCCCATGGCTGCCCTGGTAGATGACGAAGGGCCCCTTGGCGATCTCGATCTCGTCGGCGCCGAGGTTCCAGACCACGTCGGCCCCGTCGAGCGCCGCCTCGATGCCGCCCTCGGTCGTGCAGCCCGCGTCAAGCGCGCCGACGCGCGAGGCCGCGCTGTGCAGGACCAGAAGGCCCGATTTCGTGCTTTCGGCCAGCGCCATCGCACCGGCCAGAACCGCTGCGCCATCGGCACGGGTCAGCGCCCCCTGCCCCAGGATGATGATCGACGGCTTCTCGCCCACGGCGGAATGGTCGCGGCCCAGAAGCTCGGTGATCGTGTCGGGGCCGGTGCCGAGATGGGCATAGTCGTAGGTCAGGTCCACCTTGGGGCCGATCACCCCGACATTGGCGCCCGCGGCCCAGGCCTTGCGGATGCGCGCATTCAGCACCGGGGCCTCTGTTCGCGGGTTGGTGCCGATCAGCATGATCGCCTCTGCCGTATCGATGTCTTCGATCCGGGCGGTGCCGACATAGGCCGAACGGTTCCCGGCGGGCAGTTTCGAGCCATCGACGCGGCATTCCACGCTGCCGCCCTTCGCCTCGACCAGTTGCTTCAGGGCATAGGCGGCCTCGACCGGGGCAAGATCGCCGACAAGGCCGGCAAGCTTGCCGGCGCCGGCCACCGCGGTGGCGGTGGCGGCCAGGGCTTCGGCCCAGGAGGCCGGGCGCAGCTTGCCGTCCTGGCGGATGTAGGGCCGATCAAGCCGCTGCCGGCGCAGGCCATCCCACACGTAGCGGGTCTTGTCGGAAATCCATTCCTCGTTCACGCCGTCATGGTTGCGCGGCAGGATGCGCATGACTTCGCGGCCCTTGGTGTCCACCCGGATGTTCGAGCCCAGCGCGTCCATCACGTCGACGGATTCGGTCTTGGTCAGTTCCCAGGGGCGCGCCGTGAAGGAATAGGGCTTGGAGGTCAGCGCGCCGACCGGGCAGAGATCGACGATGTTGCCCTGCATCTCGGATTCGAGCGTCTGCCCGAGGTAGCTGGTGATCTCGGCATCCTCGCCGCGGCCGGTCTGGCCCAGCTCGGGCATGCCCGCCACCTCGGTGATGAAGCGCACGCAGCGGGTGCAGGAGATGCAGCGCGTCATCGCGGTACCGACAAGCGGGCCCAGGTCCATGTTGTCCACGGCGCGCTTGGGCTCGCGGTAGCGGCTGAAGTCCACGCCATAGGCCATCGCCTGGTCCTGCAGGTCGCATTCGCCGCCCTGGTCGCAGATCGGGCAGTCGAGCGGGTGGTTGATGAGCAGGAACTCCATCACCCCCTCGCGGGCCTTCTTGACCATGGGGCTGTTGGTCTTGACCACGGGCGGCTGGCCCTCGGGGCCGGGGCGCAGGTCGCGGACCTGCATCGCGCAGGAGGCGGCGGGCTTGGGCGGGCCGCCCACGACCTCGACAAGGCACATCCGGCAGTTTCCGGCGATGGACAGCCGTTCGTGGTAGCAGAAGCGCGGGATCTCGATACCGGCCTGTTCGCAGGCCTGGATCAGCGTCATGGCCGGATCGCACTCGATCTCCTGCCCGTCGATGATGATTTTTCTCAGATCGCTCATGCAATTGCCCCCGTTTGCGCATTGGCGCGCAGGAATTCGAAATCATAGGCCTCGCCGGACGGCCCGTTGGCGCGCAGCAAGTCCAGCCGCGCGAGGCCATCGGCAAAGGTCGGCAGCCGCCCGGCCTCGACAGGCCAGATCACGTAGGTACGGTCGGGCTGCGGGCGGAACCACTCGGCGCGCCGCTTCAGGAAGGCGCCGTGCACGGTGCGCATCACGAAATGCTCCAGCGCGGCGGCGCTGTCCCAGACCGACAGGGTGGCGAGCGCGCAGGGATCGCCGTCGTAAAGGCTGATCCCCTCGGCGGCGAGGCTTGCCGCCTCGTCCTCGCAGCGCCAGACAAAGCCGGGCGACCGGTCCGCCAAGGCGTTCACGCGCGCGGCATTGTCGGCGAACTCGGCGGTGCGCGGATCATCCAGCGGATGCCGCAGCAGGCCGATGTTCATCTGGGCCACCTGCCCCGTCATCCGCGGCGCCCCCCGTTCACGCAAGCGAACAGATCCCCCGAAGAGGCCGTTTCGCGCGTTCCTGGCCCGGTGCGCAGCGACATGGGCAGTTCTCCGTTTCCGTTCAGGCCCGCTGGGTGCAGCGGCCCGTCATTGTGATGGCGTCGCCTGCAACGGTGACCTGTTCCACCGGCAGGTCGGGTCCGACCGTCCAGACGGTATCGGACCCCCCGAAAGTTTGCAGGCAATACTTGGTCGCCTCGTAGCGGCCCGCCTCTTGCGCGGCAGAGACGTTGGCAGAGGCCGGGGACACCACCACGGTGAAATCCCGCGGGTTGTCCCGGGTGGCCGTCAGCCGCGCCGAAAAGCGCAGGCCATCGAACTCGGGCTTGCGCGGATCGTTCTGGCGCGGGCCGCAGGCCGTCAGGGTCATGCCGACGAGCACTGCGGCAACGGCAAGCCCGCCACGCGCCAGGCCGCGCCGACGCCGGGCTGGCGCCATGGTCGGATGTACGCCCTGCGGCTGCATGACCTCACTCCGCCGCGACAGCGCTCACGCGGCCGGTCCGCTTGGCCTTTATCCGATCCTCGATCTCGTTGCGGAAGTGACGGATCAGGCCCTGGATCGGCCAGGCGGCTGCATCGCCGAGCGCACAGATCGTGTGGCCCTCGACCTGTTTGGTGACGTCGAGCAGCATGTCGATTTCCTCGACCTCGGCTTCGCCGGTCACCAGACGATCCATGACGCGCATCATCCAGCCCGTGCCCTCGCGGCAGGGGGTGCACTGGCCGCAGCTTTCGTGCTTGTAGAACTTCGACAGCCGCCAGATTGCCTTTATGATGTCGGTGGACTGGTCCATCACGATCACCGCCGCCGTCCCGAGGCCCGACCGCTGTTCGCGCAGCCAGTCGAAGTCCATGATGCCTTCGCGGATGACATCCGCCGGAAGGCAGGGCACGGACGATCCGCCGGGGATCACGGCCTTCAGGTTGCTCCAGCCGCCGCGGATGCCGCCGCAATGCCGGTCGATCAGTTCCTCGAAGGTGATCGACATGGCCTCTTCAACGACGCAGGGCGCGTTGACGTGGCCCGAGACCGCGAAAAGTTTGGTCCCGGTGTTGTTGGGCCGGCCGAAGCCCGCGAACCACTCGGGCCCGCGCCGCAGGATGGTGGGCACGACCGCGATCGATTCCACGTTGTTCACCGTGGTCGGGCAGCCATAAAGCCCCGCGCCCGCAGGAAACGGCGGCTTCATCCGGGGCATGCCCTTGCGGCCTTCGAGGCTTTCCAGAAGCGCGGTTTCCTCGCCGCAGATGTAGGCACCGGCGCCGTGGTGCAGGTAGAGGTCGAAATCCCAGCCCGAGCCGGCCGCGTTGCGCCCGAGAAGCCCGGCGTCATAGGCCTCGTCGATGGCGGCCTGAAGCGCCTCGCGCTCGCGGATGTATTCGCCGCGGATGTAGATGTAGCAGGCATGCGCCCCCATCGCGAAGGACGCGATCAGGCAGCCCTCGACCAGGGTATGCGGATCGTGCCGCATGATTTCCCGGTCCTTGCAGGTGCCGGGTTCGGACTCGTCGGCATTGACCACAAGGTATGCGGGGCGCCCGTCGGATTCCTTCGGCATGAACGACCATTTCAGGCCGGTGGGGAAGCCCGCGCCGCCCCGCCCCCGAAGGCCGGAAGCCTTCATCTGGTCGACGATCCAGTCACGGCCCTTCTTGACGATCTCCGCCGTGCCGTCCCAGTGGCCGCGCGCGCGGGCGCCCGCCAGGGTACGGTCGTGCATACCGTATAGGTTCGTGAAGATACGGTCCTTGTCGTTCAGCATCATCCTGCCTCAGTTGTCCCGGCGCTTGCGCCAGATCTGCCAGGTGACGACGAAGGCCCAGAAGAAGGAGGCCAGCGCCAGAAGGTCGAGGAGGAACACGTAGCGGGGCTCCAGCCCCAGTTCCCCGCCGACCCACTGGGCCGCCATCCAGACGAGCATGGTCACGGAAATCACCAGCGCGACGATGCGCGCCTGCCGTGCCGTGCGTCGATCCTGATCGGTACCGTCTGTCATCACCGTCTCAGTAAACGTCCCCGTCCTTGACGCGGTTCGAGAATTCTGTCGCTCCGCCCGCGGCCAGCGTCTTGGCCTGGCTCACCCAATCGTCCCGGCTGGCGCGGCCCTTGAAGCCCTCGAGGTTCTGGTCGACCCAGGCCAGTTCCCGGTCGCTCCATGCGGCAACCTGGTCGAAGTGGAAGACACCCATGCCGTGCAGCATCTTCTCGAGCTTCGGCCCGATGCCCTTGATCTGTTTCAGATCGTCCGGGCCGCCGTCGCGCGCGGCGTCCAGCATCTGCGGCTTGTCCGCCTCGGATGCTTCCGGCGCCGCCGCGGCCTCGGCCGGAGCTGAAGGCGCAGGGGCCGGTTCGGGAGCAGGTGCCGGAGCTGGCGCGGGCGCGGCAACCGCTTCAGCGGCGGCGGCAGGCGCGGCAGGGGCAGCAGGCGCGGGCTCAGGCGCCGAGGCTGGCGCGGGTTGAGACGCCGGAGCGGCGGCCGCCGCGTGCGAGTCGGCCTCGGCCGGGGCCTCGGGCGTCTTGCCATGGAACCCCATCAGCAGGACGATTGCCACCACGATGGCGAGCAAGAGCGCGACGAAAAAGGCCGGCGAGAACGCCCAGCCGCCAAGTGCCATGAGCGCCACGAAGGCAACGAGCCCCACCGCGCCGGCGAGGGCGCCAACCATGATCATGGTGCCCTGGTTCTGTTTGGAATTCATCGTTCCTGTCTCCTCAATCCGCCAGAGTACATATCCGCGCTCAATACTTAGCGCGTTTCGAGAACTCTGTCTCCTGCCCGGATGCGAGGAGTTTCGCTTGTGCAACCCAGTCGTCACGGCTCACCCGGCCCTTGAAACCCTCAAGGTTTTCATCGACCCAGGCGACCTCTTGCGAGGTCCAGGCGGCGATCTGGTCGAAGTGGTAGAAGCCGAGGTCATGCAAGAGCGCTTCCAGCTTCGGACCGACGCCCTTTATCATCTTCAGGTCGTCCGCCCCGGTGTCCCGAGGGGCATCGAGCGATGCGGGCCGCGTCTGGGCGACCTCGGCCGGGGCCTCGGGGGCCTCGCGGGCCGCAGCAGCAGCCGGGGCCGCCTCTGCGGGCGCCGCCTTTGCGGGTGCCCCGTCCGACTTGCCAAGCCAGGGCGTCAGCAGCGGCACCTCGGTGCCGTCGATCCGCTTGACCGTGTCCCCCAGGTCGACGGCCCGCTGGACGCTGGCGTTGTACTTGGTGTGCCCCGAGTCATAGGTTTCAAGGCTCGTCAGGCCGCTGATGGGTTCGCAGGAATAGCGTACGTTCTGCGGGCCGGGCACCGGAACCTCGCCCCGCGCAAGCGCATCGAGCAGCCCCGAAAAGCTCTCGGCGGTCAGGTCTTCGTAATAATCCTTGCCGATCTGGGCCATCGGCGCGTTGGCGCAGGCCCCGAGGCACTCGACCTCTTCCCAGCTGAACCGGCCGTCCTCGGACAGCTGATGGGCGCGCGGCGCGATCTTTTCGCGGCACACGGCGATCAGGTCCTCGGCGCCGCAGATCATGCAGGACGTGGTTCCGCAAACCTGCACATGGGCGACGCTGCCCACCGGCTGCAGCTGGAACATGAAATAGAAGGTCGCCACCTCCAGCGCCCGGATATAGGCCATGTCCAGCATCTCGGCGACATGCTCGATCGCCGGGCGGGTCAGCCAGCCGTGCTGCTCCTGAGCGCGCCACAGAAGCGGGATGATCGCGCTCGCCTGCCGTCCCTCGGGATACTTCGATATCTGCGCCTCGGCCCAGGCCTGGTTGGCGGGCGTGAAGGCAAAGCTTTCGGGCTGATCTGGGTGAAGGCGGCGGAGCATGGTCTAACGGTCCAACGTCTGTGTTGCGGTGGCGCCATGGCAGCGGCGCGGATCAAGGCGGCGGGCGCGGATCATCCCGGGGCTGTCCCGAGGTCGAGAACCTGCACCGCGCTGGCGGCACCGGGGGCACAGGGCCCGGCGATCAGGCGCACGCCCTTGCCGTCCTCGGCCCGCTCGGCCCGGCCCGTCGTCAGCGCCTGCCCCGCGATATCGAGCACCTGCTGGCGGGTCAGGCCGGCCTGGAACTCGACGGTCCTGAAATCGGCATCGGTGGTCAGGGTGCAGCCGATGGTGGCGACGGCCGCCTCGAAATAGGTAACGTCGTCAACGGTCGCCCCTTCCGGCGGCGTGACGCAGGCGGTCAGCGCAATAAGCGCGGCGGCCGGGACCAGTCGTGCGGTCATTGTGGGCCTCCCGAGATCAGTGCAGCGCCCACCACGGCAGCGCCCAGCAGCGAGGCAGCGCCCGACGCCGTGTGCTTGGCATGGGCATGTCCGGCGCGCGCGTAAATCGCGCCATCCGCCAGCCCCATGAACGCGAAGGCAAGAAAGAGCGCCAGCAGCATGCGCAGGTCGCCCCAAAGGACGGCGGCCAGCGCAAGGCCGGCGAAGGCGGCGTAGCGGTCGCCCAGCACCAGCGGAAGCTGGGCCGGGCGGTGCGTCAGCTGCGCAAGGCCGCGCACCGGGTCGCGCGCAACGAGCGCAGCCAGCAGCGCCAGCACCACGACCGACAACGCGCCGCAGATCAGGGCGAGCGTGGTTAGGGTCATGCCACGGCCTCCTTGTGCGTCGTGCGCTGCAGGACCGTCACCTGTCGATCTCTCCGAACACGACATCCATGGTGCCGATGATCGCGGCGACATCGGCCAGCTGGTGGCCGGTGGCGACATGGTCCATCGCCTGAAGGTGCAGGAAGCCCGGCGCGCGCAGCTTGACGCGATAGGGCCGGTTGGTGCCGTCGGCGACAAGGTAGACGCCGAACTCGCCCTTGGGGGCCTCGACGGCGGCATAGACCTCTCCCGCGGGGACGTGGAAGCCCTCAGTATATAGCTTGAAGTGGTGGATGAGCGCCTCCATCGAGGTTTTCATCTCGGCCCGCGGCGGCGGCGTGATCTTGCCGCGCGCCAGCACGTCGCCCTTGTTCTCGGGCTGGCGCAGCTTGTCGCAGGCCTGCTTGATGATCTTCAGGCTTTCGCGCATTTCGGCCATGCGCACGAGATAGCGGTCATAACAATCGCCGTTCTTGCCGATGGCCACCTGAAAGTCGAACTCGTCGTAGCATTCATAGGGCTGGGCGCGGCGCAGGTCCCAGGCCAGGCCAGAGCCGCGCACCATCACGCCGGAAAAGCCCCAGTCGAGGATCTCCTGCTCGGTCACGACGCCGATATCGCAGTTGCGCTGCTTGAAGATGCGGTTCTCCGTCAGGAGGCCGTCGATGTCATCGAGCACGCGGGGGAAATCGTCGGCCCAGGTGTCGATATCGTCGATGAGGTCGTCGGGCAGGTCCTGATGCACGCCCCCGGGGCGGAAATAGGCCGCGTGCAGGCGCGCGCCGCAGGCCCGCTCATAGAAGACCATCAGCTTCTCGCGCTCTTCGAACCCCCAGAGCGGCGGGGTCAGCGCGCCCACGTCCATGGCCTGGGTCGTAACGTTCAGGAGATGGTTCAGGATGCGCCCGATCTCGGAATAGAGCACGCGGATCAGCGACGCGCGGCGCGGCACCTCCACGCCCGTCAGCTTCTCGATGGCGAGGCACCAGGCATGCTCCTGGTTCATCGGCGCCACGTAGTCGAGCCGGTCCAGGTAAGGCAGATTCTGCAGGTAGGTGCGGCTTTCCATCAGCTTCTCGGTGCCGCGGTGCAAGAGCCCGATATGCGGGTCGCAGCGCTCGACGATCTCGCCGTCAAGCTCCAGCACCAGGCGCAGCACACCGTGCGCGGCCGGGTGCTGGGGGCCGAAGTTGATGTTGAAGTTGCGGATCTTCTGTTCGCCGGTCACGGCGTCTTCGAAGCCTTTGGAGCCGTCCATCATCTCGTCTCCGTTGCAGCGACCGGGCGGGCCGGGTGCAGCGCGCTCATGCCTTCTCTTCCGTCTTCTCATCGCCGGGCAGGATGTAGTCGGCTCCCTCCCATGGCGACATGAAATCGAACTGGCGATATTCCTGGACCAGTTTCACCGGCTCGTAGACAACGCGCTTCTGCGCCTCGTCATAGCGCACCTCGGTGTAGCCCGTCGTCGGGAAGTCCTTGCGCAACGGATAGCCGCGAAAGCCATAGTCCGTCAGGATGCGCCGCAGGTCCGGATGCCCGGTGAACAGGATGCCGAACATGTCGAACACCTCGCGCTCGAACCAGTTGGCTGACGGGTGAACGCCGGTGATCGACGCCACCGAGTCCTGTTCGCGCACCGCCATTTTCACGCGGATGCGGTGATTCTGGTACATTGACAGGAAGTGATAGACGACATCGAAACGCGCCTCGCGCGCGGGGTAATCCACCGCCGTGATGTCCACCAGCGTCGAGAACCGGCAGGTTCCGTCCGTCTTCAGGAACTCGACGAAGGTGGCCAGGGAAGACGGGGCGATCTGAACCGTCAACTCGCCATGCTCCACAGCCCAGCCGAGCACGCAGTCGGTTCTCCTCGCCTCGATATGGGCGCCCAGTTCACGCAGCGCGTCTGACATGCGTCTACCTCGTGATGGTCCCGGTGCGGCGGATCTTCCGCTGCAATTGAAGGATGCCGTAGAGCAGCGCCTCGGCGGTCGGAGGGCAGCCGGGCACGTAGATGTCCACCGGCACGATCCGGTCGCAGCCGCGCACGACGGAATACGAATAGTGGTAGTAGCCACCGCCATTCGCACAGCTGCCCATCGAGATGACGTAGCGCGGTTCCGGCATCTGGTCATAGACCTTGCGCAGCGCAGGGGCCATCTTGTTGGTCAGCGTGCCCGCCACGATCATCACGTCCGACTGTCGCGGGCTGGCGCGCGGCGCGATGCCGAAGCGCTCGGCGTCATAGCGCGGCATAGAGGTGTGCATCATCTCGACCGCGCAGCAGGCCAGGCCGAAGGTCATCCAGTGCAGCGACCCGGTGCGCGCCCAGTTGATGATGTCCTCGGTCGAGGTGACGAGAAAGCCCTTGTCCTGCAGCACGCGGTTGAGCGCCTGGGTCGCGACCTCGCGGTCGGGGCCCGCTTCATTCTGGGACGTGCTTACTCCCATTCCAGGGCTCCCTTCTTCCATTCGTACGCGAAGCCCACCGTCAGCACCGCCAGGAAGACCATCATCGACCAGAAGGCCGCCATCGAGATGTCGCCGAAGGCCACGGCCCAGGGAAACAGGAAGGCGATTTCGAGATCAAAGATGATGAACAGGATCGACACGAGGTAGAACCGGACGTCGAACTTCATCCGTGCGTCGTCGAAGGCATTGAACCCGCATTCGTAGGCCGAAACCTTCTCGGGATCGGGATTGCGGACGGCAACGATGGCCGCGGCAAGTATTAGCACCAGGCCCAGCCCGATGGCCAGGCCAAGGAAGATCAGGATCGGCAGGTAGTCCCTGAGCAGATCGTCCACGTTTCAGGCTCCTTCTTCCGCGTCTTGCGCGCGGCTGTCGGTTGGCTGCGTCGACCGTAAGGCCGTGCCGGGGACCGGTCAACCGACCGCGCCGGGATGTGATCGGCCGCCCCCGCGCGGCGCCGCTTGTATACCTTTGTGCGCAAGGGTCCAGCCCCCATTTCGCAACTGCGGCATTCGCACACCCCACGTGTGGCGAAAGCAACGGCCCGATGCAAGGGCCGGTTGCGGCGCGGCGGGCCTTCCCCGGGGCTTCGGGGGTGGGCGGATCAGCTTCCCAGAACGACGACCAGCCCGCACAGGAACATGCCGACCGTCACCGGCCCCCAGAGCAGCCGTTCCGGCCTCGAGGGCGTGATCAGGTTGGCCACCATGGTCATCGCGGTCAGCGCAAGCGCCAGCCAGCCGGCCCAGGGCGACAGCGGCAGGTCGAGAACGCCCCCGCGCCCTAGCATCGTCACCGCCATCGCCGCCAAGAGCGCCGCCTGGATGATCGCGGCCTTTCGCAGCTTTGCCGGCAACCGGCCGGGGTTCACCCCGCCCAGCGTCAGGTGTCCCCAGGGCGCACCCGCCGCCAGGCCAAGCTGCATCCCGAAGGGCGCGGCGGTCAGCAGGGCATAGAGAATTGCGGCAGGAACGATCAGGTTTTCCATGACGGCACTCGCTTTTCGAAGAAGGCGGCGATTCCCTCGGCCGCCTCGGCACTTTCCCACCGCTTGACGAGAGCGGCGATCGTCGCGTCGATCAACGCCGTGTCGATGCGCGGCCCTAGCGCTCGGGCCAGCGCCTTGGCCTCGGCCACGGCGCCGGGGGCACAGGACAGGTAGGGCAGCACCTCGGCCTCGACCGCGTCGTCGAGTTGCGCCTCTGGCACCGCGCGCGCCAACACGCCGAGGCTGACCGCCTCGCCCGCGTCGAAGCGCCGGCCGGACATGAACACGCGCCGCGCATGTGCTTCCCCGAGCCGCGCCAGCACATAGGGCCCGATCGTCGCCGGGATCAGGCCCAGCCGCGTTTCGGTCAGCCCGAACCGCGCCCCGGTGACCCCGATGGCGACATCGCAGACACAGGCCATGCCGACCCCGCCACCGAAGGCATGGCCCTGCACACGCCCGATCACCGGCTTCGGCAAGGTGTTGATCGCCTGCAGCATCCGCGCAAGTTTGCGCGCCTCGGCCCCGCGCGTGGCGGCGTCCGCGTGCTGCTGTTCGCGCATCCAGCCCAGGTCGCCGCCCGCGCAAAAGCTTTCGCCGGTGCCGGTCAGGATCACCGCGCGCACCGCGGCGTCGCGGCCAAGCGCGTCCATCGCCGCCGTGATCTCCTCGATCATCGCCGAGGAGAGGGCGTTGTGCCGCTCCGGTCGGTGAAGCGCGAGGGTCGCGACCCCGCGCCCGTCGATGCCAAGCCTGATCGTTTCCATGTCTTCCGTTGTGTGCCCCCGCCCCGCGGAGTGCAAGACTTTCGGCGTCCTCCGCCTCGGCTCGCCCGCCCGTCGCGCCCCACGTGTCAGGACCGCAGGGCCCGCGCCATGGCGGCGGCGCGCCCCAGAACCTCCTGGTCGAGGCCGGTTTCGAAACCGAGGTCGGACAGGTGCCTTGCCACCACCTCGGTCGCGACATTGCCGGCCGCGCCGGGGGCATAAGGGCAGCCCCCCAGCCCGCCGATCGCCGCGTCGAACACACGCAAGCCGCGCGCCAGCGCCACTTCGACGTTCTCCAGCGCGTGGCCTGCAGTATCGTGGAAATGCCCGGCCAGCGCCTCTGCGGGCACCACCTCCAGCACCGCATCCAGCATCGCGGCGGTCGCCTCGGGCCGGGCCCGGCCCAGCGTGTCGCCGAGCGAGATCTCGTAGCATCCCATGTCCAGCAGCGCGGCGGCGACACGGGCCACGCTTCCGGGCGCGGTGGGCCCGTCATAGGGGCAGTCCACGACGCAGGAGACGTATCCGCGAACTTTCATTTTCGCCTGTTTCGCGCCCTCGAAGACGGGTCCGAACCGCTCGAAGCTTCCCTCTATCGAACAATTTATGTTCGCCTGGGAAAAGCCCTCGGAGGCCGATCCGAAGACCGCCACCTCGTCCGCAGCTACCGCGATCGCGCCCTCCAGCCCCCGCAGGTTCGGTGTCAGAGCGGCATAGGAGACGCCACGGGCACGGGTGATCCCCGCCAGCACCTCGGCGCTGTCGGCCATCTGCGGCACCCATTTCGGGCTGACGAAGCTCGCGACCTCGATGCGCCGGAAACCAGCCCCGGACAGACAGTCAATCAGGGCGATCTTGGCCGCGGTGGGAATGGGGCGCGACTCGTTCTGCAGCCCGTCGCGCGGGCCGACCTCGAATATCTCGGCGCGCTCACCCATCCGGCTGCGTCTCCCAGGGCGGATAGAACTCACGCGCATAGAGCCGGGGGGCGCCCTCGGGCGGCAGCGACGCCGCGAAGGCGGGTCGCGCAGTTACCCTTCTGTACCAGGCATCCAGATCGGCGAAAAGTTCGATATGTGCAAAGTGGCGCGCCATGTAGATCGCCTGCGCGACCCCGATGTCCGCCGCCGAGAACCCGCCGTCCAGCAGGTGCGCGCGCCCCTTCAGGCGACCGTTCACCGCGCCATAGCACTTCTCCAGCCGCCGCGCCTCGATCTGCATGACGATGGGAGAGCGCATGCTGTCCTCGTAGAGGACGACATGCTGCTGGGTCAGCGCCGCGGTGTGCTGGCTGATCGTCTCTGCGAAATGCAGCCAGATCAGCCATTCGGCGCGCTCCTCCTCGCCCGGCGCGCGTCCGAGGCCCGCGGCGGGGAAGCGGTCGCACAGCACCTCGGCAATGGCGCCGCTTTCCCAGACGATGCGCCCGTCGATCTCGAGAGCGGGCACGCGCCCGGCCGGGTTCAGCGCAAGGTATTCCGGCGATCTGAGCCTTTTGTCAAAGGGATGCACGACGACATTGAAGTCCGCGCCGATCTCGTGCAGCAGCCAAAGCGCGCGCATGGACCGGGTTTCGTGGCAATGGTGCAGGCGGATCATGCGTCCTCCCCGGCAAAGCGGACCAGGGGCGCCCCGGATTGCACCAGGTCCCCGGGGGCGACCAGCAGTTCGGCGATGACCCCGTCGCGGCTTGCGACCAGCGCGTGCTCCATCTTCATGGCTTCGAGGATGGCTAGGCGCTGTCCCTGCACCACCGCATCGCCCGCAGCGACGAAGACCGCCTTCACGACACCCGGCATCGGCGCCTCGACGACGTCCGAACCGGCGCCGACATCCGCGACCCGATCAAGCGGGTCCGCAACTCTGAACTCCGCACCGCAATCCCCGAATATCGCGACGATATCTCCAATCCGGCGCGCAGATGTCTCGCGCCGCCGCCCGTCGATGCTCCAGCCGTTCGCGGTGTCGATCGTGACGGCCTGGCCACCCGTTTCGGCCCGGAATCGCGTCGGCTCAAGCACCGACAACAGCACCTCGTGGCTTTCCTCGCCCGCCCGCAGGACAACCAGCTGCCAAAGCGGCGTCCAGAGGGCGAAACCCGCCTCCGGGGGCAGCCCGCCATCGAGCCCGAGCGCCACCACCGCCGCAAGGCCAAGCGTGCCCGCATCTGGCGCCGCGACGGCGGACAGCGCGCCGAGGTCCCGCTCGATCAAGCCGGTGTCGAGGTCTCCGGCGCGGAAGCCCTCGTGCCGCACCAAGGCCCCAAGGAATGCAAGATTCGTGACGGTGCCGGCGACTTCAGTCTGCCGTAGCGCCCGGTCCATCTGGGCCAGCGCCGCCGCCCGGGTCGGCCCGTGGACGATCAGTTTGGCGATCATCGGGTCATAGAACGGGTTGATGTCATCGCCCGTCCGGACGCCGCTGTCGGCGCGCGCCCCCGCCGGGAAGGCTAGGTGCGCCAGCCGGCCCGTGGCCGGAAGAAACCCCTTCGGGACATCCTCGGCATAAAGGCGCGCCTCGATCGCGTGACCCGACAGCCGGATGTCCTCTTGCGCGAGCGGCAGCCTTTCGCCGGACGCGACGCGCAACTGCCATTCGACTAGGTCGATGCCCGTCACCGCCTCGGTGACCGGATGCTCGACCTGCAGGCGCGTGTTCATCTCCATGAACCAGAAGCCGTCGGGGCGCAGCCCGCGCGCGGCATCGACGATGAACTCCACCGTTCCGGCGCCGGCATAGCCGATCGCCTCTGCCGCCCGTGTCGCGGCGGCCCCCATGGCGGCGCGCATCTCGGGCGTCATGCCGGGGGCCGGGGCCTCTTCGATGACCTTCTGGTGGCGGCGCTGCAGCGAACAGTCGCGTTCGTAGAGATGCACCGCGCGATGGCCGTCGCCGAAGACCTGCACTTCGATGTGGCGTGGCGTCTGGATGTATTTCTCGATCAGCACGGCCGGATTGCCGAACGCCGACAGCGCCTCTGCCCGGGCAGAGGCCAGCGCGTCGAGGAAGCCCGTGGGCGTGTCCACCCGCCGCATGCCTTTGCCGCCGCCGCCCGCGACGGCCTTGATCAGCACCGGATAGCCGATAGCATCTGCCGCGCCCGACAGGTGGTCGTCGGCCTGGCTGTCGCCGTGATAGCCCGGCACGACCGGGACGCCCGCCCGTTCGATCAGCGCCTTGGCCGCATCCTTGAGGCCCATCGCGCGGATCGCCTCGGCAGAGGGGCCAATGAAGGCAAGTCCCGCCGCGTTGACCGCCGCGACGAAATCGGGGTTCTCGGACAGGAAGCCATAGCCCGGATGGATCGCCTCTGCCCCGGTGTCCAGCGCGGCGCGGATGATGCGCTCGCCGTTCAGGTAGCTTTCAGCGGGCGCCGAGCCGCCGATGTGCACCGCCTCGTCGGCCATCTCGACATGAAGCGCCCGGGCGTCGGCATCGGAATGGACCGCGACGGCGGAAACCCCCAGCCGGTGCGCCGTCCGGATCACCCGGCAGGCGATCTCTCCTCGGTTCGCGATCAGGATCTTGCGGAACATGACCTGTCCTTCTCCGGCCCGGTCGTCACATGCGGAACACGCCGAAGCGTGTCTGCGGGATCGGGGCATTCAACGCCGCGGAAAGCGACAGCGACAGGACCTGCCGGGTCCGCCGCGGATCGACAATGCCGTCATCCCAAAGCCGCGCCGAGGCATAGAGCGGGCGCGACTGTTCCTCGAACATCTCCAGCGTGGGACGCTTGAAGGCGGCCTCTTCCTCGGCGGACCAGCTGCCGCCCGCGCGCTCGATCGCGTCGCGCTTCACGGTGGCCAGCACGCCAGCCGCCTGCGGACCGCCCATGACGGATATCCGGCTGTTCGGCCAGGTCCAGAGGAACCTCGGCTGGTAGGCGCGGCCCGCCATGCCATAGTTCCCGGCGCCGAAGCTGCCGCCGACGATCACGGTGACCTTGGGCACGGCAGTGGTGGCCACCGCGGTCACAAGCTTTGCACCGTGCCGTGCGATGCCCTCGTTCTCGTACTTTCGGCCCACCATGAAGCCGGTGATGTTCTGCAGGAACACAAGCGGAATGCCGCGCTGGCTGCACAACTCGACGAAATGCGCGCCCTTCTGCGCGCTTTCGCTGAACAGAACCCCGTTGTTGGCGATGATCCCCACCGGGCAGCCCATGACATGGGCAAAGCCCGTGACAAGCGTCTCGCCGAAGCGGGCCTTGAACTCGTCGAGGCGGCTGCCGTCGACGATGCGGGCGATCACCTCGCGGATGTCATAGGGCGTGGTCAGGCTGGCGGGGACGATGCCCAGGATCTCCTCGGGGTCGCAGGCGGGCTCCTCGGGGGATTGCCAGCGGACGGTGTCCGGCCTGCTCCGGTTCAGGGCGGCCACGGCCTGCCGGGCCAACGCGAGGGCATGGGCGTCGTCCTCGGCCAGGTAGTCGGCCACGCCCGACAGCCGCGTGTGGACATCGCCGCCGCCCAGGTCCTCGGCGCTGACGACCTCTCCGGTCGCGGCCCGGACCAGCGGCGGGCCGGCCAGGAAAATCGTCCCCTGGTCGCGCACGATGATCGAGACGTCGGACATGGCCGGAACATAGGCGCCGCCGGCGGTGCAACTGCCCATTACCACCGCGATCTGCGGGATGCCGCGCGCGGACATGTTCGCCTGGTTGTAGAAGATGCGGCCGAAATGATCGCGGTCGGGGAAGACCTCGTCCTGGTTGGGCAGGTTGGCGCCGCCCGAATCCACCAGATAGACGCACGGCAGCGCGCATTCCGCGGCGATCTCCTGCGCGCGAAGGTGCTTTTTCACCGTCATCGGGTAGTAGGTGCCGCCCTTCACGGTGGCGTCGTTGCACACCAACATGACCTCTTGCCCATGGACGCGGCCGATGCCGGCGACGAGGCCCGCGCAAGGGGCCGCGCCGTCATAGAGGCCATGCGCCGCGGTGGCGCCGATCTCGAGGAAGGGCGAACCGGGGTCGAGCAGCGCCGCAACGCGGTCGCGGGGCAGCATCTTGCCGCGCGACAGGTGACGGTCGCGCGCCTTGGCGCCCCCACCTTCGGCGGCCTGCGCCGCAGCCCGCGCAACCTCGTCCAGCGCGGCTAGATGCGCGGTTCGGTTGGCCGTGAACTCGGCCGAACCGGTCAGGACGTGCGAGCGTATGCGGGTCATGGCGTTCGGGCGGGACGCGTCAGCGCGACCAGCCGCTCTCCTCCATCTGCAGGTTGCGAAGGGCGTGCTGGCGCAGGCGGCATTCGGCCAGCGCCGAGGCATAGCCGGTGGTGTCGCGGTCGTCGGCGGCGGCCAGCGCGCAGTCGGCCTCGACGAAGGCATCCCAGGCGGCGGCGGCCTCGGCGGCGCCGGGCAGCTCCGGCGGATAGCCCAGGAAATTCAGCCGGTCCTGCCAATAGGCGGCCTCGCCGTTCAGGCAGGCGGATTCTACGGGCGTCGCCCAGCCGTGGCGGCGCAGGCAATCCTCTGCCGCCGAGCCGATGCAGGCCATGCGCCCGGCGGGATCGGGGGTGGAGCCCAGGCATTCGTCCAGCACGCCGCCCGACGGGTCAAAGCTGAACTCCTGCGCCGTGGCGGGCGCGGCCAGGGCAATCAGCGCCCCGGCAAGGGCGGCCCGGATGGTGAAGACCCTCATTCCAACCCCGCCTTCTCAAGGTAAAGCGTCTGTTCCGCGGTCATCCGCAGCAGGCAGCCCAGCGTTGCGGGGCCACCCCCCGTGCCGCCGCCCCACCAGCTGCGTTCATAGGCGCAGGTCGCGTCGCGAAAGGGGATCCAGGCCCGCTGCATGTCGCGCAGGGCGGGCGCCTTGGGGGGCACGCTGGCCATGCCCTGGAACTGCGCGTCATCGGCGCGTTCGCGGGCCATCAGCCGCTGGTAGGCGGCATTCAGGCGCGCGTCCCACCATTGCAGTTCCCGGTCGATGCAGCCGCCCATGCCCACGGTGGTGGACCCCATCGGCGTGGCGTCCATGCAGCGGTTGGCAGAGGTGCCGATGCAGGCGCGTTGCCCCTCGGCATCCGCGCCGGCCCGGTCGAGACAGGCACGGGTGTGGCGGATGTCGAAGGACAACTCCTGCGCGGTGGCGGGAAGGGCCAGCGCCAGCAGGCAGGCAAGCCCGGTGAGGCGGGCGATCATTCCCCCTACCCCATCTTCGCCATCAGTTCGCGCCCGATCAGCATGCGCCGGATCTCCGAGGTGCCGGCCCCGATCTCCATCAGCTTGGCGTCGCGCATGATGCGCGACAGGGGCGAGTCGCTCAGGAACCCCGCGCCGCCCATGGCCTGAACCCCCTGCACTGCCATCTCCATCGCCTTTTCCGAGGCATAGAGCACGCAACCCGCGGCGTCCTGCCGTGTGACCTCGCCCCGGTCGCAGGCCTTGGCGACCTCGTAGACATAGGCGCGGCAGGCGTTCATCGTCGAATAGATGTCGGCGATCTTGCCCTGCATCAGCTGGAAGTCCCCGATGCGCTGGCCGAACTGCCGCCGTTCGGCCATGTAGGGCATGATGTGGTCGAGGATCGCGGCCATAATGCCGGTGCCGATGCCAGACAGCACCACGCGTTCGTAGTCGAGCCCCGACATCAGCACGCGCACGCCCTTGCCCTCCTCGCCCAGCACGTTCTCGAACGGCACCTCCACGTCCTCGAAGATCAGCTCGGCCGTGTTCGAGCCGCGCATCCCCATCTTGTCGAAATGCGGACTGGTCGAGAAGCCGGTCATGGATTTCTCGATCAGGAAGGCGGTGATGCCCTTTGATCCCGCGTCTGGGCCCGTCTTGCCGTAGACCACCAGCGTGTCGGCGTCGGGGCCGTTGGTGATCCAGTATTTCGTGCCGTTCAGGACGTAGCGGTCGTTCTTCTTCTCGGCGCGCAGCTTCATGCCCACCACGTCAGAGCCCGCGCCGGCCTCGGACATGGCCAGCGCGCCGACATGGTCGCCGCTGATGAGGCCGGGCAGGTAGCGGCGCTTCTGTTCCTCGGTGCCGTTCAGGCGGATCTGGTTGACGCAGAGGTTGGAATGGGCCCCGTAGGACAGGGACACGCTGGCACTGGCGCGCGCGATCTCCTCGACCGCGACGGTGTGCGCGAGATATCCCATCCCCGCGCCGCCATACTCTTCCTCGACGGTGATGCCGAGCAGGCCGAGATCGCCCATCTCGCGCCAGAGCCCGGCGGGAAAGACGTTCTGCCGGTCGATGTCGGCGGCGATGGGGGCGACACGCTCCTGCGCCCAGCGATGCACCATGTCGCGCAGCTGGGCGATGTCCTCGCCCAGGTCGAAGGTCATCGACGAGGTGAACATGGGCAGCTCTCCCGGCGAATTATTGAACGCTTGTTCATTTCTTATGCCCCGTCGCCCGCGCCGTCAACAGCGCCGTTTGGCAGTCGGCCAGCGGAGCTATTCGGCGGCAGCGTTCGATTGCCAGACGCCAGAAACTTCGGCCCTGATGATGCGGGCGATCTGGGCGCAGTCGTCCAGGCTGAAGGTGAGGGGCAGGCGCATGTCGACCAGCCCCGCCAACACCCGGTCCGTCTGGGGCAGCCTGCCCGGCGCCGCGTAGCGCCAATGGGCATAGCGCGAGGTGAAGGCCGCGGGTTCTGCGGCGCCGAACCATTTCAGCTCGACCCCGCGGGCCTTGCAGCGAGCCACGACATCCTGAACAGCTTCGGGCACCCATCCCGGTAGAAGCACCTGGAAGGATGAGCCGACATAGGCCTCGGCGGCGGGACGCTCGATGATCTGCAGTCCCGGCGTATCGCGCAGGCCGTCCTCAAGCGCGCGGTAGCGTGCGTTCCACGCGGCGCATTGCGCGTCGAGCCGACGCAGCTGGGGCCGCAGGATCGCCGCGCGCAGGTTGTCCATCCGGCTGGAGATGTTGGGCACGTCGTAGCGGTGCCGCTCGAACACCTCTGGCCCCGGTGCCGCGAGGTGCCGTTCGTACAGCATGTAGCTGCCCGACAGGAGAACGGCCCGTGCCGCCAGGTCGGGATCGTCGGTGACAAGAAACCCGCCCTCGCCCGAATTCATGTGCTTGTAGGTCTGGGTGGAATAGCAGCCCATGACCCCGTGCCGCCCCGAAGGCACGCCGTTCCAGGCCGCCCCCATCGTGTGCGCGCAGTCCTCGACCACGGGAAGCCCGGCGGCGTCGCAGATCGCCATCAGCCGGTCCATGTCGCAGATGTGCCCGCGCATGTGGCTGAGCAGCAGGCACCGGGCCCCGGTCGTGACGACCTTCGACGCCAGGTCGTCGAGATCGATCGTCAGCGCCTCGGTGGTCTCCACGAAGACGGGCCGCGCCCCCACGCTGGCGATGGCCCCGGGCACCGGCGCCAGGGTAAACGCGTTCGACAGGACCACATCGCCGGGCCCGACCCCGAGGGCACGCAGCGCCGTGGACATGGCGGCCCCACCGGACGCGTTGGCAAGGCAGTAGCGCGCACCGGTATAGGCGGCGAACTCCTGTTCCAGGAGCGCGGTCTCTCCAACCTCGCCGGGCTTGAGGTTGTATCGGTGCAGGCGGCCATGCCCAAGGACGTCGAGCGCCGCGGCGACGGCCTCTTCGGGGAGCGGTTCCTGCTGGGTGAAAGAGCCTTTGAAGACTTCGGTCATGACGCACCTCCGGTGCCGATGGTGGGACGGCGCGGCACCGGCGTCAATCGCGCCCGAGCAGGCCGATGGCGATGTCCGCAAGATCAGCATAGCTTTCAAGATAGGCCTCGGCATGCAGGCGTTCGATCCCGCGCCCCTCGGGACCGAAGGTTACCAGCACGGCGGGCACTCCGGCGGCCCGCGCGGTCAGCCTGTCGGTTTCGGTGTCCCCCACCAGGAGAGATCGCGCCAACGATCCGCCCGCCTGCTCGACAGAGGCGACATAGGGCAGCGGGTCGGGCTTGCGCACCGGGAAGGACCCTGCGCCGACCAGCGAGGCGAACAGGTCCCTGACCCCCAGCCTGCGGATCAGCGTCTCGGCGAGATCGACGGGCTTGTTGGTGCAGATACCCACGGCGAACCCCTGCGAGCGCAGGGTCTCGATCGCCTCTGCCGCGCCGGGATAGAGCCGGGTTTCCCGGTCGATCCCTTCGGCGTAGTCGGCCAGCAGCGCGTGGTAGTCGCGGTCCGCGGTGTCGGTGTCGGGCGCAAGGCCCAGCCGTTCGTATCCAAGCCGAAGCATCGCCCGGCCCCCGTGAAAGGCGGTCAGCTTGTCGGCTTGCGGGTCCAGCGGGCCGCCAAGCCCCCGCTTGACGAACTGCGCGTTGGCCGCGGCCAGCAGGTCCGCGCTCGTGTCCGCAAGCGTTCCGTCAAGATCGAGGATCACTGTTCGCATGGTCACTCCATCGGCAATGGCTCGCCGGTTTCCGTCGTGGAACCTGCCCCGCCCCATGCTCCACTTGCAGAGTGAGACGAGTTGGGCAATACCCCGAGGCGCCGCAACCCAGAGGAGCCTCATGGCAAGCGCACTTATCGTCCTGGCCGCCGGTCTCGGGACCCGCATGAAGTCGGACCTGCCGAAAGTGCTGCACGAGGTCGGAGGGCTTCCGCTGTTCGCCCATGCGATCGCGTCGGGAACCGCGTTGGAGCCCGAACGCACGGTGCTGGTCGTGGGACACGGGGCCGAGGCGGTCGGCAAGGCCGCCGAGGGGCTGGACCCGGCGCCGGCGCTCGCCGTGCAGGGCGAACGGCTGGGAACGGCGCATGCCGTGGCCCAGGCGCGCGCGGCGCTAGAGGGGTTCGAGGGCGACGCCTTTGTCCTTTACGGCGATACCCCGTTCATAAGCCCGGAGACGCTCGAACGCATGGCCGAGGCGCGCGCGGCGGGCCACGCCGTCGTCGTGCTGGGCTTCAAGGCCGCCGACCCCGGGCGGTACGGCCGTCTTGTCATGTCGGGCGACAGCCTGGAACGGATCGTGGAATTCAAGGACGCGTTGCCGGAAGAACGCGCGATCACGCTGTGCAACAGCGGCGTGGTGGCGGCCGACGCAACGACGCTTTTCGACCTGATCGACGCGGTGGGCAACGACAATGCGGCGGGTGAGTATTACCTGACCGACATCGTCGCCATCGCGCGGTCGCGCGGGCTGAGCGCGACGGCGGTGACCTGCGACGAGGCCGAGACCCTGGGCGTGGACACGCGCGAACGCCTTGCCGAGGCGGAAGCGATCTTCCAGGCCCGCGCACGGGCTGAGGCGCTGGACATCGGCGTGACGATGCAGGCCCCCGAGACGGTGTTCTTTGCGCATGATACCGTGATCGGGCGCGACGTGGTGATCGAGCCCAACGTGGTCTTCGGCCCGGGTGTCACCGTGGAAAGCGGCGCGCGCATCCGCGCCTTCAGCCATCTGGAGGGCTGCCATGTCGGCGCGCGCGCCGTCATCGGGCCCTATGCAAGGCTGCGCCCCGGCGCGGAACTGGGCAACGACACGCGGGTCGGAAACTTCGTCGAGATCAAAAATGCCATCCTCGGCGACGGCGCCAAGGCCAACCACCTCACCTATATCGGCGATGCCGAGGTGGGCGCGCGCACGAACATCGGGGCCGGCACTGTCACCTGCAACTACGACGGCGTCTTCAAGTATCGCACCGTCATCGGCGAGGATGCGTTCATCGGCTCTGACACGATGCTGGTGGCGCCGGTCACGCTCGGGGACCGCGCGATGACGGCCTCGGGGTCGGTCATCACCAAGGACATCCCCGCCGGGGGGCTCGGGCTGGGGCGTGCCGTGCAGGAAACCAAGGAAGGCCTCGGGGCACGCATCATGGACAAGCTGCGCGCCCGCAAGGCGGCAAAGTCGAAGGGATAGGGCATGTGCGGAATCGTCGGCATACTCGGAAACCACGAAGCCTCGCCCATCCTTGTGGATGCGCTGCGACGGCTGGAATACCGCGGCTATGACAGTGCGGGCATCGCCACGGTCAACGAAAGGCGCAGCCTCGACCGACGCCGCGCCATCGGCAAGCTGGTCAACCTCGCCGACCTGCTGGTGCATCAGCCACTGCCGGGCAAGGCCGGGATTGGCCACACCCGCTGGGCCACGCATGGCGCGCCCACCGAGGGCAACGCGCACCCGCACCGTGCCGGGCGTGTGGCCGTGGTGCACAACGGGATCATCGAGAACTTCCGCGACCTTAAGGAAGAGCTTTCCAACGTGGGGGCCGAGTTCCATTCCGACACCGACACCGAAACCGTCGCCGTGCTGGCCGAGCACTACCTCTCGCAAGGGCTGTCGCCCCGCGACGCGGCCGAACAGACGATCGCCCGCCTGCATGGGGCCTTTGCCCTGTGCTTCCTGTTCGACGGCGAAGATGACCTGCTGATCGCCGCGCGCAAGGGATCGCCGCTGGCCATCGGGCATGGCGACGGTGAGGTCTTCGTCGGATCGGACGCCATCGCGCTGGCCCCGCTGACGGACCGGATCACCTACCTGGAAGAAGGCGACTGGGCCGTGCTCACCCGCGACAGCGTCGAAATCATCGACGCGGGGGGCCGCCGCGCGAACCGCCCGGTCAAGGTCGTCCAGATCGACACCACGCGGATCGAGAAGGGCGGATACCGCCACTTCATGGCCAAGGAGATCGCCGAACAGCCGATGGTGATCGGTGATGCGATCCAGCGTTACCTGAACACCGAGGGCACCGCGCTGGCCCTGCCCGACGGGGTGCCGGACTTCGCGCAGGTCGATCGCCTGACCATGGTGGCCTGCGGCACCGCCTTCTACGCCTGCCTCACCGCGAAATACTGGTTCGAGCAGGTGGCCGGCCTGCCCGTCGAGGTCGATGTCGCAAGCGAGTTCCGCTACCGCGAACCGCCGGTCACCCCGCGCACCGTGGGCATCTTCGTCAGCCAGTCGGGCGAGACCGCCGACACCCTGGCCGCCCTGCGCTACATGGCGGGCAAGGCCGATGCGATCCTGTCGGTGGTCAATGTCGCCGAAAGCTCGATCGCGCGCGAAAGCGACCTCGCCCTGCCGATCCACGCGGGCGCCGAGATCGGCGTCGCCTCGACCAAGGCGTTCACCTGCCAGCTGACCGTGCTGGCGCTGTTGGCGCTGAAGGCGGCGCATGACAGGGGTCGGCTGGACGACGCGGGCCTTGCGCGCCAGATCGCGGCGCTGCGCAGCATCCCGGGGCTGGTGAACCAGACGCTGGACCGCGCGGCCGAGATCGAGGACGCAGCCTATGCCCTGGCCGAGGCGCGCG
>JAUIIC010000018.1 GCA_030431935.1 Alphaproteobacteria bacterium
TTTCGCCCTGCCGCGCATCGTCGCCACGATCTATGCGGCGCATGGCGGTGTCGGCCCCGTGCTGGACGCGGGGGCGGGCACCGGGCTTGTCGGGCAGGAGCTGGCGGCGCGCGGTGTCGGGCCCGTGGACGGGCTGGACATCTCGGCCCAGATGCTTGGGGTCGCGCGGCGCAAGGGGGCCTATCGCACCCTGATCGAGGGCGATCTGACCGGGCCGCTGGAGATCGGCGATGCCGCCTATGACGGCGTGGTCAGTTCCGGCACCTTCACGCTGGGCCATGTGGGGCCGGAGGCGCTTGACGAGCTGCTGCGGGTTGCCGCGCCCGATGCGCTGTTTGTCCTTGCGATCAACGCCGCGCATTACAGAAGTGCGGGTTTCGCGGCCAAGTTCGTGGCGCTTGGCGATGGTGTTCAGGGCCTGCAGCTTGAAGATCACCCGATCTACGGACCGGGGGCCAACGGCACACATGGCAAGGATCGCGCGCAGGTCGCGGTCTTTCGCAAGGGCTGACGCGGCCCGGGGTCAGGCCGCGTAGTCCGACCCCTCGGCATCGAGAATGGCCTTGAGTTCCGCAAGGTGGCGGTCGCCCTGTTCGGGGTAGTCCTCCAGCTCGCGCGCGGTTTTCTCGGCGATCTCGTCGGACAGGACGCGCAGCGGCCGCCCGGTTTGCAGGGCGCGGATATAGGTCTCTGCCGCGCGCTCGAAGTAGTACAGCCGGTTGAAGGTGTCGGCGACGCTGTCGCCGATGACCATGACGCCGTGATTGCCCATGATCATGACCTTCTTCCTCGGGTCGTCGAAAAGCGCCGCGCAACGCTCTCCCTCGTCCTCGAAGGCAAGGCCGCCATAGGCATCGTCGATGACGTAACGGTTGTAGAAGGTGGCGCAGTTCTGGTCGATCGGCGGCAGGGTGCTGTCGGCAAGACAGGCCAGCACGGTGGCGTGGATCGAATGCACGTGCATAGCGCAGCGGGCATGCTGGCAATGCCGGTGCAGCCCACCATGCAGGCCCCAGGCGGTGGGATCGGGGGCGTTCGGGCCGGACAGCGTGTCGGGGTCGTTGGCGTCCACCACGATCAGGTCCGAGGCCCGGATGCGCGCGAAATGCATCTGGTTGGGGTTCATCAGGAACCTCGTGCCGTCGTCGTTGATCGACAGGGAAAAGTGGTTCGCGACGCCTTCGTGCAGGTTCAGCCGGGCGGTCCAGCGAAAGGCGGCGGCCAGATCGACGCGTTCGACCCAGTGGTCGATGTTGGCGCGGGGGGCGTTCATGTCATGCTCCGGTCAGGTTGTGCCCACAGAGTGCACGCGCCGCGCCGCGAAGGGAAGCCGGGTGCGCAGAGTTTCGGCGCAGGTGCCTGTGACCACAACTTGCAGGGCATTGCCGATGCACGGGGCTTGCGCGGGCGGGGAAACTGAGGACAATCGGTGCATGGAACATATCCCTTTCAAGACATGGCAGCAAAGCGCCGCGCGGCTGATCGCCGTGGCGGCCGGGCGCGCGCCGGCGGACCTGGTGATCCGCGGCGGCAAGGTGGTGAACGTCCAGACCCGAGAGGTGCTGGACGGCTGGCAGGTGGCGGTGGCCGACGGCCGCTTTGCCTATGTCGGGCCGGATGCCGGCCATTGCATAGGCGACGGCACCGAGGTGATCGAGGCAGGGGGCCGCTACCTGGTTCCGGGCCTGTGCGACGGGCACATGCATATCGAATCCGGCATGCTGACGCCGGCCGAGTTCGCCGCGGCGGTGATTCCGCACGGAACGACGACGATGTTTACCGACCCGCACGAGATCGCCAACGTGCTGGGCCTGCGCGGCGTGCGGCTGATGCATGACGAGGCGCTGCTGCAGCCGGTCAACATCTTTACCCAGATGCCCAGTTGCGCCCCCAGCGCGCCGGGGCTTGAGACGACGGGGTTCGAGATCACGCCCGAGGACGTGGCCGAGGCGATGAGATGGCCCGGCATCATCGGCCTGGGCGAGATGATGAACTTTCCCGGCGTGATCCATGCCGACCCCAAGATGCTGGCGGAAATGGCCGCGACGCAGGCCGCGGGCAAGACCGTGGGCGGGCATTACGCCAGCCCGGACCTTGGCCCGGCCTTCCACGCCTATGCCGCCGGCGGCCCCGCCGACGACCACGAGGGCACCGCCGAGGCCGATGCCATCGCGCGCGTGCGGCAGGGCATGCGCGCCATGCTGCGGCTGGGCAGCGCCTGGTACGACGTGGAACGCCAGATAACCGCTGTGACGGAAAAGGGGCTGGACCCGCGCAACTTCATCCTGTGCACCGACGACAGCCATTCGGGCACGCTGGTGAACGACGGGCACATGAACCGCGTCGTGCGGCATGCCATCGACTGCGGCTGCGATCCGCTGGTGGCCTTGCAGATGGCGACGGTGAACACCGCGACCCATTTCGGGCTGGAGCGAGAGATCGGGTCGATCGCGCCGGGGCGGCGGGCCGACGTGATCCTGACATCCGACCTGCGGACGCTACCGGTGGAGCGGGTGATCGCGCGCGGCGTGACCGTGGCGCTGGACGGGCGCACCACGGTCGACTGCCCGCACCTGGACTGGCCCGAGGACGCGCGCGCCACGGTGAACCTGGGCAAGGTGCTGGAGGCCGGGGATTTCGTGATCGCCGCGCCCGAGGGGGCCAACCGCGTCAAGGCCAAGGTCATCGGCGTGGTGGAAAACCAGGCCCCGACAAAGGCGCTGACGGCAGAACTGGACGTCACCGACGGCGTGGTGTGGGGCGATCCGGCGCAGGACGTGTGCCAGATCGCGCTGGTGGAACGGCACCGGGGCACCGGCAAGGTGGTGAACGGTTTCGTATCCGGCTTCGGCTATGTGGGTGACATGGCGATCGCGTCCACCGTGGCGCATGACAGCCACCACATGATCGTCGTGGGTACCAGCCGCGAGGACATGGCCCGCGCCGCCAACCGGCTGGGAGAGGTCGGTGGCGGCATCACCGTCTGGAAGGACGGGCGCGAACTGGCGCTGGTGGAACTGCCTGTGGCGGGGCTGATGTCCGACAGCCCGGCGGCAGAGGTCGCGGCCAAGGCCGACCGGATGGTGGCCGCGATGGCCGAGTGCGGATGCACGCTCAACAATGCCTACATGCAGCACTCGCTGCTGGCGCTTGTTGTGATCCCGGAACTGCGGATCAGCGACATGGGGATCGTGGATGTGCTGAAGTTCGAGGTGACAGAGTTGTTCGAGGGCACGGCATGAACATTCCGGTGTCGAACGGACCCATCGAGACGCCCGATCTTCCGGCGGCGGAGCTTTTCACGGATGCCGCCGCCGCGACCGCCCGGCTGATCGAGCTTTACAACGATGCGACGCGGTTCCTGCATGACCGCTTCATGGACACGCTGAAGACCGGCAGGCCCGCCACGCGGTTCCGTGCCTACTATCCCGAGGTGCGGATCACCACGACCAGCTATGCCGAGACCGACAGCCGCCTGTCGTTCGGCCACGTGGCCGTGCCCGGCACCTATGCCGCCACGATCACGCGTCCCGATCTGTTCGCCAATTACCTGCGCCAGCAGATCGGCCTTCTGATCGAGAACCAGAAGGTGCCGATCAGCATCGGGCCTTCCGACACGCCCATCCCGGTGCATTTCGCGATGGGGCCCGGCGTGACCGTGCCGCAGGAAGGCGCGATGGATTTCCCGCTTCGCGATGTCTTCGACGTTCCGGACCTGGCCACGACGAACGACGACATCGTCAACGGCTACGGCTTTCACTATGCCGACGGGGCGGGGCCGCTGGCGCCGTTTACCGCGCAGCGGGTGGATTACTCGCTGGCCCGGCTGAGCCATTACACGGCGACCGGGCCCGAGCATTTCCAGAACCACGTCCTGTTCACCAACTACCAGTTCTATATCGAGGAGTTCGCCGCCTATGCCCGCGCGGCGCTGGCGGACCCGGACAGCGGGTACACGGGCTTCGTCGGCCCCGGCAATGTCGAGATCACCGACCCCGACGCGCCGATGCCCGACCCGGCCAAGATGCCCCAGATGCCCACCTATCACCTGAAGCGGCCGGGCAGCGGGGGCATCACGCTGGTCAACATCGGCGTCGGGCCGTCGAACGCCAAGACCGCGACCGACCATATCGCCGTCCTGCGCCCGCATGCCTGGATGATGGTGGGCCATTGCGCGGGGCTGCGGAACACCCAGCGGCTGGGCGATTTCGTGCTGGCGCACGCCTATCTGCGCGAGGATCACGTGCTGGACGACGACCTGCCGATCTGGGTGCCGATCCCGCCGCTGGCGGAGATCCAGATCGCGCTGGAGGGCGCCGTGGCAGAGGTGACGCAGCTGGAAGGCTACGAGCTGAAGCGGATCATGCGAACGGGCACCGTGGCCACCATCGACAACCGCAACTGGGAACTGCGCGACCAGTCGGGCCCGGTGCAGCGCCTCAGCCAGAGCCGGGCGATCGCGCTGGATATGGAAAGCGCCACGATCGCGGCCAACGGATTCCGGTTCCGCGTGCCCTATGGGACGCTTCTGTGCGTCAGCGACAAGCCCCTGCATGGCGAACTGAAGCTGCCGGGCATGGCGTCGGATTTCTACAAGACACAGGTCGCGCGGCATCTTCTGATCGGCATTCGCGCGATGGAGCGGCTACGCGACATGCCGCTGGAACGCATCCATTCGCGCAAGCTGCGCAGCTTCGAAGAGACCGCCTTCCTGTAGAAATCCACAAAAAAGCGGGGGAACCAGTGGATTTGCGTGATCTGCTGCACACAAAAGGTTGTGTGCCCTTCCTATATTCCGTTAGATTCGCGCAATAACCCGCAACAGACGGGTCACACGAGGAGACCTTAGATGGCGAAACCGATGACCAAGACGCAGCTGGTTGCTGCACTGGCCGATGAGATGGGCTCGGACAAGAAAACCGCAGCCGCCGCGCTGGACGCGATCACCGGCGTAATTACGAAGGAAGTCTCGGGCGGTGGGGCGGTGACCCTTCCCGGTGTCGGCAAGATCTATTGCCGCGAGCGTCCCGAACGCATGGTGCGCAACCCCGCCACCGGCGAGCAGATCAAGAAAGAGGCCGACAAGGTGGTCAAGATGACCATCGCCAAGGCGCTCAAGGACAGCGTGAACGGTTAAGCCGACCGCCGGGGCCTTGCCCCCGCCCGGCAATTGCGTAGGGTCGCCGTTCTGGCGGCCCTTTGCATTTCGGAGACCCGATGGACCTTCGCGCGATCTTCATGGGCGTGGTCTTTGCCTTCATGTGGGCCTCGGCCTTTACCTCTGCCAGAATCCTGGTGCTGGACGCCCCGCCCCTGACGGCGCTTGTCCTGCGGTTCCTTCTGGCGGGCGCACTGGCCGTGGGAATCGCGCGTTACATGGGCCAAAGCTGGCGTCTCAGCCGCTCGCAGTGGGTGCTGACCGTGGTGTTCGGCATCTGCCAGAACGGGCTTTACCTTGGCATGAACTTCGTCGCCATGCAGACGGTAGAGGCCTCTCTGGCCGCGATCGTGGCTTCGACCATGCCGCTTTGGGTGGCTTTCGTGGGCTGGACGGTGCTGGGCCAGAAGGTGCCCGCGCTGGGCATAGCGGGGCTGGTGGCGGGGTTTGCCGGCACCGCGCTTATCATGGGCTCGCGCATCAGCGGCGGCGTGGACCTTGTGGGGCTGGCTATGTGCGTGATCGGGGTACTGGCGCTGACGGCGGCGACGCTGGCGGTGCGCGGGGCCTCTTCGGGCGGAAACGTCCTGATGATCGTGGGTCTTCAGATGTGGATCGGCGCGCTGACGCTATCGGGCTTTGCCCTGACGCTGGAAAGCTGGGACGTCAACTGGACATGGCGGCTGGCTGGCGCGTTCCTCTATGTCCTGTTCATCCCCGGACTTGCGGCGACATGGGTGTGGTTCCGGCTGGTCAACCGGATCGGCGCGGTGCGGGCGGCGACGTTTCACTTCCTGACGCCGTTCTTCGGCGTGGCCATCGCCGCTGCCGTGCTGGGAGAGGCGCTGGGCCCGCTGGACGTTCTGGGCGTTGCCGTGATCGCAGGCGGAATCCTTGCGGTGCAGCTGTCGAAACAGAAACATGCCTGACACGGACGTGAACGCCTGACAGAAGCTGTCAGATGACAAGGCGCCGCGTCTGGTCCATGTCTCGGCCATGGACCTTATCCTTGGATACGGGGCCGGGCTGCTGACGCTGATCAACCCGTGCGTCTTGCCGATCCTGCCCATCGTGCTGGCGACCGCCCTTCAGGCGAGCCGGTTCGGCCCCCTGGCCGTGGCCGCGGGGATGAGTTTGTCTTTCGTGGTGCTCGGCCTTGGCGTCACCGCTTTGGGCCGCAGGCTGGGCCTGACGCCGGAAATGGTGGCCGATGCCGGCGCCGTCCTGATGATCGGCTTCGGCCTGGTCCTGCTGGTGCCACGCTTTTCCGCCGCATTCGCCACCGCGACCGCCGGTGTCGCGGCCCGCGCCGATGGCGGGCTGGACGGTGTCGACCGCAGCCGCCTGAACGGCCAGTTCATGGGCGGCCTTCTGCTCGGCGCGGTCTGGAGCCCGTGCATCGGCCCGACGCTGGGCGGCGCGATCTCTCTGGCCAGCCAGGGCGAAAGCCTGCTGCGCGCCGGTGCCATCATGGCGGCCTTCGCGCTGGGCGTGTCCACCGTGATCGTCGCGCTTGGCTATGGCGCGCGGTCGGTGATCCAGAAGCGCCAGGCCTGGATGCGCGCGCTGGCCCTGCGGGCGCGGCCCATCCTCGGCGGTGTCTTTGTCGCCGTGGGCGTGGGCCTGCTGCTTCGTGTCCACCACATCCTGGAATACTGGGCCCTCCAGACCCTTCCGGCATGGTTGATCGACCTTTCCGTTTCCATCTGACCCGACAGGAGTTTCCCATGAACCGCCGCCAGTTCCTTGCCACCTCTGCGGCCGCCGTGGCCGTCGCCCCGGCCGCCTTCGCCGCCACCGCCTATACCCCCGGCCTGGTGGATGCAGAGCTTGCCGCCGGCAAGACCGTGTTCCTCGACTTCAAGGCGAGCTGGTGTTCCACCTGCGCCGCGCAGGAACGCGTCATCAACGCGCTGAAGTCCGCCAACCCCGCCTACGAGCGGGCGATCAGCTTTGTCGACGTGGACTGGGACACCTACAAGACCGCCGAGATCACCAAGCGGCTGAACATCCCGCGCCGGTCCACGCTTGTCGTGCTGAAGGGCGACCAGGAGCTTGGGCGCATCGTCGCCGGGACCGGCCAGGCCGAGATCAAGGCGCTGATGGACACCGCCCTTGCCGCGGCGACCTCTGCCTAGACCAGCACCGCCAGCAGCGCGGTCACCGTCACGAAGGCCATCAGCGTCGCCGCCAGCAGGCTGAGCGAGGCGACGCCTTCGTGGCCGTAGGATTGCGCCAGCACCGTGAAGGACCCGATCATCGGCATCGCGGCGGACAGGATCGCCGCCGCGCGCATGTCCGCCGACAGGCCCGGCATCCCCAGGACGGGCAGAAGCACCAGCGCCGCCGCGACCATCGCCGGGTGAACGACCAGCTTTGAAACCGCGATCTGCCCGGCCAGCCAGCGGTTTCCGCGCATCGGCAGCCCGTGCAGCGTGCCGCCGATCACCACAAGCGCCAGCGCGCCGGCGGACCCCGCAAGGATATCGGTGAACCGAAGCACCGGGGCCGGCAGGGCAATCCCAGCGACGGACACCAGCATCCCGAGCATCAGCCCGATCAGGAACGGCTTTCTGACCACGTTCCACAGGCTGCGCCCGATGACGCCGGCCAGGCTTCGCCCCTCGCCCGGTCGCGCGAATTCCAGAAGGATCAGCGCGACCGGGATCATGACGAAGTTCTCGACCAGGAAATTCAGCGCCAGAACCGGCCCGGCGATGTCGGGCAGCGCCAGCAGCAGGATCGGGTAGCCGACAAAGGCCGAATTCGAGGTGGTGGCGCCCATCACGGCGATGCCCCGGCGCGCGGGCCCCGTCCCGGTGGCGGCGGTCATCGCGTAGACCACGGCGGCGGTCGCCAGCCCGCCGATGCTCAGCGCCAGAAGGTAGCCGGGATGCAGAACCGCCGACAGTTCCCGCGTGGCGACCGCGTGAAATAGCAGCGCCGGCATCGCCACATTCAGGACGTAGGTGCCCAGCACCTTCATGTCCTGGCTGCGGAACACCCCGAACGCGACCGTCCCGTATCCAAGCCCGATCAGCGCGAAGATCGGAAGCGTGATGGACAGGACATCGGCCACCTAGCCGATCGGCCCCCGCGCGCCGCCGGTCTGGCCGCGGTCAAGAAGCAGGTGGTCCAGCAACACGCATGCCATCATCGCTTCGGCCACGGGGACGGCGCGGATGCCGACGCAGGGATCATGGCGGCCCTTGGTGACGATGTCGGTGTCCTGCCCGCCGCGTGTGATCGTTCGGCGCGTCGTCAGGATCGAGGACGTGGGCTTGACCGCGAAGCGCACCACCACGTCCTGCCCGGTCGAGATGCCCCCAAGGATGCCGCCCGCGTGGTTCGAGGAGTAGACAGGCCCATTGGGCCCCATCGCGATCTCGTCCGCGTTCTGGCTGCCGGTCAGCGCGGCCGAGGCCATGCCGTCGCCGATCTCGACGCCCTTGACGGCGTTGATCGACATCATCGCCGCGGCGAGGTCGGTGTCGAGCTTGCCATAGACCGGCGCGCCCAGCCCGGCGGGAACGCCCGAGGCCACCACCTCGATCACGGCGCCGACGCTGTCGCCGGACTTGCGCAGGTCGTCGAGGTATTCGGCCCACACGGCCGCCGCGGTGGCGTCGGGGGTCCAGAACGGGTTTCGCTCGATCTCGGCCGCGTCGAACCGGTCGCGGTCGATCTTCAGGGCGCCCATCTGAACCATGTAGCCGGTGATCCGCAGGTCCGGCACCATCCGCGCCAGCGCCGCCCGCGCGATGCCGCCCGCGGCGACACGCGCCGCCGTCTCGCGGGCAGAGGACCGGCCGCCGCCGCGATAGTCGCGGATGCCGTATTTCTGCCAGTAGGTGATATCGGCATGACCGGGCCGGAACTTCTCGGCGATCTCGCCATAGTCCTTCGACCGCTGGTCGGTGTTGCGGATCATCAGCTGGATGGGCGTGCCGGTGCTGACGCCCTCGAACACGCCCGACAGGATTTCCACCGCGTCGGGTTCGCGCCGCTGGGTGGTATAGCGGTTCTGTCCCGGCCGGCGCCGGTCGAGCCAATGCTGAAGCGCGGCCTCGTCCACCGGAACGCCCGGGGGGCAGCCGTCGACGGTGGCGCCTAGCGCCGGGCCGTGGCTTTCGCCCCAGGTGGTGACACGGAACAGGTGACCGAAGGTGTTGAAGCTCATGCCGCGATCCTTTCGCCGGTGGGTCTAGACCGACGCGGCGCCGTTGGAAAGGGTCGCGCGAAGACCCCTTGCCCGGATGGCGCGGCGCGACTAGGTTCTGGATTACCTCGGGGTGCGCCGGACAGGGCGCTGAGATGTGGGAGAGGCCCGCGAACCCGTTGAACCTGAACCGGTTAACACCGGCGGAGGGAAGGTAACTGGACCACCTCCAGCCTGACCCTGCCGTCGCAATGGAGGATGACCATGAGATATCCGATCATCGCTGCGGGACTTTTCGCCACCAGCCTGCCCGCGGCTGCGCAGGACACGCCTGTCCTGACCATCTACACCTATGACAGTTTCGTCAGCGACTGGGGCCCGGGCCCGCAGGTCGAGGCGCGGTTCGAGGAAACCTGCGGCTGTGACCTGCAGTTCGTCGGGGCCGGGGACGGCGCATCGCTGTTGTCGCGGCTGCGGCTGGAAGGGGCGCGCACCGATGCCGACATCGTGCTGGGGCTTGACACCAACCTGATGTCCGCCGCCGCCGATACCGGCCTCTTCGGGCAGCACGGCCTGCCCGAGGTGGCCTATGACCTGCCCATCGCCTGGGATGACGACATCTTCGTGCCCTTCGACTGGGGCTATTTCGCCTTTGTCCACGACACCACGCGCACGCCCGTCGCGCCGGGCGATTTCGTGGCGCTGGCCGCCAGCGACCTCAGCATCGTGATCCAGGACCCCCGGTCGTCGACCCCCGGGCTTGGGCTGCTTCTCTGGGTGCAGGCGGCCTATGGCGACCGGGCCGGAGAGATCTGGGACGGCCTGTCGGACAACATCCTGACCGTGACCAAGGGCTGGTCCGAGGCCTATGGCCTGTTCCTCGATGGCGAGGCGGACATGGTGCTGAGTTACACGACCTCTCCGGCCTATCACCTGATCGCCGAGGATGACCCCACCAAGGCCGCCGCTCCCTTCGCCGAGGGGCACTACATGCAGGTCGAGGTTGCCGCCAAGTTGGCTTCCACGGATGTCCCGGAGCTGGCCGATGCGTTCCTGGCGTTCATGGTGGGCGACGGGTTCCAGGACGTGATTCCCACGACCAACTGGATGTATCCCGCCGTGACGCCGGACGCTGGCCTGCCCGAAGGCTTCGGCACCCTGATCCAGCCGGAAACCGCGCTGCTTTACTCGGCGGCAGAGGCGGTCAAGGCCCGAGAGCAGGCGCTGCCCGTCTGGCAGGAGGCTCTCAGCCGATGATCCGGGCGCTGCCGGGGGTCGCCGCGGCGCTTGCCGTCGCGGGGCTGACCCTTGGCACGCTTGTCGTGGTTGCGCTGCGCGCAGAGGGCGTGGCGCGGCTGGGGCCCGGCGACTGGGCGGCGATCCGGTTCACGCTGGTGCAGGCGGCGCTGTCGGCGGGCTTGTCCGTCGCGCTGGCCATTCCCGTGGCGCGCGCGCTGGCGCGGCGGCGCTTTGCCGGGCGCGGGGTGCTCATCACGCTGCTGGGGGCGCCGTTCATCCTGCCGGTCATCGTGGCGGTGCTGGGCCTGCTGGCGATCTTCGGGCGCAATGGCGCGCTGTCGTCGGTACTTGGCTGGTTCGGCCTGCCGCCGGTGCAGGTTTACGGATTTCACGGCGTCATCCTGGCCCATGTCTTCCTGAACCTTCCGCTGGCCACGCGCCTGATCCTTCAGGGCTGGCTGGCGATCCCGGCAGAGCGGTTCCGGCTGGCGGCGACGCTTGGCCTTGCGCCGCGCGACGTACGTCGGTTGCTGGAGCGGCCGATGTTGCGCAGCGTGGTTCCGGGGGCGGCGCTGGTCATCTTCCTGATCTGCACGACGAGTTTCGCGGTGGCCCTGACGCTGGGCGGCGGGCCGCGGGCAACGACCGTGGAACTGGCGATCTACCAGGCCTTCACGCTTGAGTTCGACCTGGGCAAGGCGGCCCTGTTGTCGTTGGTGCAGGTTGCGATCTGCGCCTGTGCGGCGGTCATCGCGCTGGGCGCGGCGGTGCCGGCGGGGTTCGGCGCGGGGCTCGACCGGATGATTGCGCGCTGGGACGCGCCCCGCGGCTGGCGGCGGCTGGCAGATGGCGCGATCATCGCGGCGGCGGCGGCGTTCCTGCTGCTGCCGATACTTGCCGTGATCGCCGACGGGCTGATGGCGCTGGGGGGGCTGCCCGCCGGGGTGTGGAAGGCCGCGGGACGCTCTGTGCTGGTGGCATTGACGGCGGCGGCGCTGGCGTTGGCGCTTGCCCTGCCGCTGGCGCTGCTCATCCAGCGCGCGGGGCGCTTCGGGGGACTGATCGAGCCCGTGGCCTACCTGTCGATCGCAACCTCGCCGCTGGTCATCGGAACGGGCCTGTTCATCCTGCTTTTCCCGGTGGCGAACCCGGTCGCGCTTGCCCTGCCGGTGACTGCGGTGGTGAACGCCGCGATGAGCCTGCCCTTCGTTCTTCGGGCGCTGATGCCCGCCTTGCGGGACGCCGAAGCCGCGCACGGCAGGCTGGCCGACAGCCTGGGGATGACGGGATGGGCCCGCTTGCGGTATCTTCTGCTGCCCCGACTGCGGCGGCCCGCGGGCTTTGCGCTTGGGCTGTCGGCGGCCCTGTCGATGGGGGACCTTGGTGTGGTGGCGCTTTTCGCCGATCCTGCGCAGGCGACGCTTCCGCTTGCCCTCTATCAGTTGATGGGCGCCTACCGGATGGACGACGCGGCCGGCGCGGCGGTGCTGCTTCTGGGTCTGAGCCTGGGGCTCTTCTGGGTTTTCGATCGTGGGGGGCGTCTGAATGCTGCGGCTTGAGAACGTGACGCTGTGTCAGGGGACCTTCACGCTGCGCGCCGAGCTCGAGGTGCCATCCGGCGCGGTGGTGGCGGTCATCGGGCCGTCCGGGGCGGGCAAGTCGACGCTTCTGTCGGTGATTGCGGGGTTCCTTGCGCCCATCTCTGGGCGGGTGACATGGGACGGCGAGGATCTGACGCGGCTGCCGCCTGGGGCGCGGCCCGTGTCGGTGATCTTTCAGGACAATAACCTGTTTCCGCACCTCAGCGTGTTTCAGAACGTGGCCCTTGGTATACGCCCCTCCATGCGCCTGTCACGGGAAGAAGAGGCCCGCGTCAGGGCGATGCTGGCGCGCGTCGGTCTGGACGGGCTGGAGAACAGGCGCCCGGCGCAGCTTTCGGGCGGGCAGCAAAGCCGGGTGGCCCTTGCACGCATCGCGGTGGCAGGGCGGCCGGTGGCCCTGCTGGACGAGCCGTTTGCCGCCCTTGGGCCTGCCCTGAGGCACGAGATGCTGGCGCTGGTGGCAGAGCTTGCCGCCGAAACCGGGCTCACGGTCCTGATCGTCACGCATGACCCCGAGGACGCGCGCCGGATCGCGCAACGCACGATCCTCGTGGCGGATGGTATCGCCGCGCCGCCCGTCGACACGGCGGCGCTTTTCACCGATCCGCCGCCCGCGCTTCGCGCCTATCTCGGGACATGAAAAAAGGGCGCGTCCCGCAGGACGCGCCCCGTTTCTTCGCCGGATCGGCCGGTTATTCGGCCGGCTGACCCTTGGCGCGGGCCTTGACCGGCGCCCAAAGCTGCTTGTTCGTCAGGTACAGAAGAACCGTCAGAACCGCCAGGAAGGTCACGGCGACGAACCCGGCCTGCTTGCGGGCCATCATCTTGGGTTCGGCCGCCCACATCAGGAAGGCCGCGACGTCCTTGGACTGCTGTTCGATGGTGGCCTCGGTGCCGTCCTCGTAGATCACGTCATCGCCCCAAAGCGGCGGCGACATCGAGATCCAGCCGCCCGGGAACGCCTTGTTCTCGTAGAGGATGGTGCCGGCCTCTTCCTTCTCTTCGCCGGTGTACCCGGTCAGCAGCGAGGCGATGTATTCGGCGCCGCCGATGCCCTTGAAGAACTGGTTGATGCCCAGGCCGTAGGGGCCGTGGAACCCGGCACGGGCCTTGGCCATCAGGCTGAGGTCGGGGGCGTTTTCCAGGCCGGATTCGGGGAAGTGATCGTTCGGGGTCGCCGTGCGGAAATCCTGAAGCTCGGGATCCCAGACTTCCCAGAACTCTGCATAGGCGCGCACCTGGTCTTCCGGCAGGCCGGGGCCGCCGTCATCGGCCAGTGTGCGGATCGGAACGAACTTCATGCCGTGGCAGGCCGCGCAGATCTCGGTATAGACCTGCAGGCCGCGCTGAAGCTGCATCTGGTCGTAGGTGCCGAACGGACCCTCGAACGAGAAGTCGAAGTCTTCGACATAGCCTGCGCCGCCGGCGGCGAGGGCCGCGCCGGCCGGAAGGGCCAGCGCGAGTGCAGCGGTAAGGGTGAGTTTGCGGAACATCTTCATCAGATCCTTTCTCACTCGGCCGGGGTCGCCGCGCCCGCGCCATCTGCGCCGGCGGGTTTGCCATAATGAGCCTTGAAGTCGTCTTCGATCGTGGCCGGTTGCGGCAGCGGTTTCTCGATGACACCCAGAAGCGGCAGGATCACCAGGAAGAACGCAAACCAGTAGGTCGATGCGATCAGCGAAATCCAGGTGTAGATGCCCTCGGCCGGCATCGCGCCCACCCACATCAGCACGAAGAAGTCGACGACCAGCAGCCAGAACCACCACTTGAACATCGGGCGGTAGCGGCCAGAGCGCACGCTGGAGGTATCGAGCCAGGGCGCCAGCGCAAGCACGATCAGCGCGCCGAACATCGCCACCACGCCGAAGAACTTGGCGTCGATGATGCCGCCCGTGATCCAGTCGACCGCCATCACCAGCCAGACGTCGGCGGTAAAGGCGCGCAGGATCGCGTAGAAGGGCAGGAAGTACCATTCCGGCACGATATGCGCGGGCGTGACCAGCGGGTTCGCCTCGATGTAGTTGTCGGGGTGGCCAAGGTAGTTCGGCATGAAGCCGACGATGGCGAAGAACACCGCCATGACCAGTGCCAGTGCGAACAGGTCCTTGATGACGAAGTAGGGCCAGAACGGCAGAGTGTCACGCTCTGCCTCTTCCTTCGATCCGCGGCGCACCTCGACCCCGGTGGGGTTGTTGTTGCCCGTGGTGTGGAAGGCCCAGATATGCACCGCCACGAGACCCGCGATGATGAACGGGAACAGGTAGTGCAGTGAGAAGAAGCGGTTCAGCGTGGCGTTGTCCACGGCGGGACCGCCCTGCAGCCAGGTCAGGATGCTGTCGCCGACGAACGGGATCGCGCCGAACAGGCCGGTGATGACCGTGGCGCCCCAGAAGGACATCTGGCCCCAGGGCAGAACGTAGCCCATGAAGGCGGTGCCCATCATCAGCAGGTAGATCAGCATGCCGATGATCCACGTGATCTCGCGCGGGGCCTTGTAGGACCCGTAGTAGAGACCGCGGAAGATGTGCAGGTAGACCGCGACGAAGAACAGCGAGGCGCCGTTCTGGTGCAGGTACCGCAGCATGTGGCCGCCGTTGACGTTGCGCATGATGTGTTCGACCGACGCGAAGGCGTAGTCCACATGCGGGGTGTAGTGCATCACCAGAACGATGCCGGTGACGATCTGCAGCACGAGGCAGAAGGTCAGCACGATGCCCCAGATCCACATCCAGTTCAGGTTCTTGGGCGTGGGGATCATGATCGTGTCGTAAAGCAGGCCCACGATCGGAAGACGCGAGTGCAGCCACTTTTCGCCGCTCGACTGCGGCTTGTAATGGTCGTGAGGAATACCGGACATACGTCTCTCCCTTAGCCGAGAACGATGGTCGTTTCGTCGTCGAAGCGCGCCACCGGAACCGGCAGGTTCTCGGGCGCCGGACCACGGCGGATGCGGCCCGAAGTGTCATAGTGCGACCCGTGGCATGGGCAGAACCACCCGCCGAAATCGCCGGCCCCGTTGCCCAGGGGCACGCAGCCGAGGTGGGTGCAGACACCCATCATGACCAGCCATTCGCCGGCCTCGTCCATCGCGCGGTTCTCGTCGCTGGCATCGGCCGTGCCGATGTTGGCATTGCGCGCATCCGGGTCGGGAAGAGCCGACAGTTCGACGTTGCGGGCCTCGGCGATCTCTTCCTCGGTGCGGCGGCGCACGAAAACGGGCTTGCCGAGCCACTTGACGGTCAGCTGTGTGCCGGTGGCGACGCCCGAGACATCGACGCGGATCGAGCTGAGCGCCTGGACGTCGGCGGTCGGGTTCATCTGGTTCACGAGGGGCCAGATCGCGGCACCTGCTGTCACGGCGCCTGCACCGGCCGTCGCGTAGTAGAGAAAATCGCGGCGCGTGCTGTCGTGGTCTTCTGCATGGGACACGGGGTCATCTCCATTCTTCCGGCCGGCTGACGGCCACATCCTGAAGCAGCGCCGCAGCGCGGCACTCAAAACACACGGGTATCTAGCGGGGCCTTCCTGCGGCGTCCAGCGCCGTTTTCCGCAGGCAGGCGCGCGCATTGTCGCGCTTTGGCAGGTGGTTGGGGGCGTTCAGACCCTCGCCAGCAGCGGGGCGACCAGCCGAATTGCGAAACTGGCGAAGAAGAGGCCCACCGCGGCATTCACCACCGGCGCCGCCCTGAGGTACAGCACTGCCGCCGCTCCGGTCGAGAACAGGACGCCGTATACCGCGTGGATCAGGGCAGAAATCGCGACCGCCCCAAGGCAGAGGATCGCGATATCCCCGGGCGCGGCGCCGCCGAGCGGCAGGATACCGAGGATGGCAAGCCAGGTCGTCAGCGCCTTGGGGTTCGTGGCCACGATCGAGAAGGATCGCCAGAAGGATGCGACCCGGCCAAGCCCGGCACGCGCGCGCAGCGCCTTTTCACGGGTTTCCACGTGGAAGGCCGCGCGCAGGTAGCGTGTCGCGAAGTAGATCAAAAGGCCTGCCGCCATGATCGTCAGCGCCTCCTGCACGCCGGGCACGACCTGGAACAGAACCGCCATTCCCAGGGACATCCCAAGGCACCAGAGCCCCGATCCCACCCCGACGGCAGCCGCCGCCGCCAGCGCCGGACCCCGACCGGACCCCATCGCCGTGGTGATGGTGTTCAGCACGTTCGGTCCGGGCGACAGGATGTTGAGGCCCAGGATGGTCCAAGCGGTCAGAAACGCGGTTGCGTCCAGTCTCAGCCGACGGGAACCGTCGCCTCCATGCTGGGCCGCTTCGAGAGCTCGGCGAACCACTCGGCCAGGGCCGGACGTTCACCGCGCCAGTCCCGTGCGCCGTGGCGGAAATCTATGTAGCCGAGGGCGCAGCCCACGGCGATCTGGCCCATGTCGAGCGGTCCGGCCAGATGGCCCATCCAGCGCGATTCCAGCGCGTCGAGCGAGCGCGTGACCTTGGCCCATTGCCCCTCGATCCAGGGGGCATAGTGCAGTTCCGGCGGGCGGATGCGTGCCTCGTAGACCATCAGGATCGCCGCATCGAGAATGCCGTCCGCCGTGGATTCCAGCGTCAGGACCTCCCAGAGGCGCGAGTCGGGGTAAAGCCCCGCGCCCGCCAGCGTGTCGAAATAGCGGCAGATCACCCGGCTGTCGTAAAGCGCCGGCCCGTCGTCGCGCACCAGCGTCGGGATCTTGCCCAGCGGGTTCTCGGCCAGCGGCATCTTCGAGGTGTCCACGACGCTTCCACCCGAGGCGATCATGTCCACGCTGTCCAGCTGACCGGTTTCGTGCAGCACGACAAGCACCTTGCGCACGTAGGGCGAGGCGGGATTCTGATAAAGCTGCATCATGCGCGGCGCATCCGAATGCGGCCCAGCGCCGATGCGTCGATCTCTATCCCCGGACCGCCGGTTCCCAGGCGGATCGTGCGGCGGAAGCGGCCGGTGCCGTTCACCTGTCCGCCGTCACGGCGCAGCGTCACGCCCTCGTCGAGGCCGTCGAGCGCATCCTCGGCGCGTTGGTCACGGCGCCCGGGGGCGGCATAGGCCGCGATGGCATAGGTCGCCAGCGCGACAGCGCCGTAACGAAGGGCCACCCCGGCGATCGGGGCAAGGGGAAGGGCCATGACTATCCTCCTGTGGTCACGTGAAATGTAGGCGCGCCGCGTGCCACTGTCCATCGGTCACTTGGCAGAGGGCGGCTCGCGCATCAGGCGGGCAAGTGCCTGCGTGTCCTGCCCGGCCGTGCCGTTCCCGACACCCTCGGCGGCGCCAAGCCGCGCGTCCTCGGGTTTGTTCTGGCCAAGCTTCCAGGTGCCGTCGACGGTGTCGATGTCCAGGCGGATCGGGACGATGGCGCGCATCATGCGGTCCATCGCATTTGGGTCCATCTTGGCGGTGCGCCAGGGCGGTTTCGGGGCCAGCTCGTCCTCGAAGTGGTCGGACACCGCATCGAGGATCGGGCGCAGCGCTTCATCGGGAAGCCTGCGCAGCGTCCCGCGCAGGTGCACCGCAACGTAGTTCCAGGTGGGCACCTGGTCGGGCAGGCCATACCAGTCGGGCGAGATGTAGCCATCGGGCCCCGAGACGGCGATGACCGCCGGGCAGGGGTCGTCCAGAAGCCGCGCGATCGGGTTCGAACGGACGAGGTGCAGGTGCGCTTGCGTCCCCGTCTCGTTCAGAAGGAACGGAACGTGCGAGACCAGTGGGCCCCGGTCGTCGCTGACCGCCAACACGCCAAAGCCGCGCTGGCGGACGAAGGCCAGGTTGCGGGCAGGGGTTTCGCCGCGGAAGGCCGGGTTAGGATGCATCGGCGCGGGCGCTCAGCCGCGCCCCGTCATGGCCGGTGACGATGACGGGGACAAGCATGCCTTCCGGGCAGGGCCGGTCGAGGGCGATCTCGGTGAAGTCGGCGGCGCGCCCGACCGTCTCGCTTTCCATCAGGATCGTGATCCGGCGGTCGCGCTGCGCGTCGAGGTGGCGGATCACGGCGTGGCTGCCAGCGTCACGCAGGCGCGCGGCACGTTCGCGGATCGTGCGCCCGTCCACCTGTGGCATCCGCGCCGCCGGGGTGCCGTTGCGCGGCGAATAGGGGAAGACATGCAGCCAGGTCAGGCCGCAGTCCTCGACCAGCCGCAATGCGTTCTCGAAGGCGGCATCGGTTTCCGTGGGAAAGCCCGCGATGATGTCGGCGCCGAACACGATGTCCGGGCGCAGCCGCCGCGCCTCCTCGCAGAAGCGGATGGCGTCGTCTCGCAGGTGCCGCCGCTTCATCCGCTTCAGGATCAGGTCGTCGCCATGCTGAAGGCTGAGGTGCAGGTGCGGCATCAGCCGGGGTTCCCCGGCAATGGCGTCCATCAGGGCGGGATCGGCCTCGATCGAATCGATCGAGGACAGGCGCAGGCGCGGCAGGTCGGGCACCAGCCGCAGGATGCGCAGCACCAGGTCGCCCAGCCGGGGCTCACCGGGCAGATCCGCGCCCCAGCTTGTCAGGTCCACGCCGGTCAGCACGACCTCGTTGTAGCCGCGATCGCGCAGGCGGCGGATCTGGTCGACCACGACGCCGGCAGGCACGCTGCGGGAGTTTCCACGGCCAAAGGGGATGATGCAGAAGGTGCAGCGGTGATCGCAGCCGTTCTGGATCTGCACATGCGCGCGCGAGCGGGTGCCGAAGCCGTCGATAAGGTGGCCCGCCGTTTCGCGCACCGACATGATGTCGTCGACCTGCACCGGTTCCGTCTTGCCGGTGAAATCGGGGGCAAGGCGCGCCCAGCGTTCGGCCTGCATCTTTTCGGTGTTGCCAAGGACGATGTCGACCTCTGGCATGGTCGCGAAGGTCTCTGGCTCTGTCTGGGCGGCACAGCCGGTGACGATCACGGTGGCGCGGGGATTGGCGCGGCGCAGGCGGCGGATGTCCTGCCGGGCCTTGCGCACGGCTTCCGCCGTCACGGCGCAGGTGTTGACCACCACGGCGTCCTCGACCCCGGCGGCGCTGGCCAGTTCCTTCATCGCCTCGGTCTCGTAGGCGTTCAGGCGGCAGCCGTGGGTCGAAAAGACGGGCGCGCGGCGGTCCATCAAAGCGACTCCAGGAAGCTGCGCGTCAGCGTGCCGGTGAAGACATGCGCCGTGGGGCCCGTCATCCAGACGCCATCCTCGCGCCAGTCGATGTGCAAGGTGCCCCCGTCCACCCGGACCGTGACGGCGCGCTCGGTCAGGCCCCTGCGCGCGGCGGCCACGGCGGCCGCGCAGGAACAGGAGCCAGAGGCCAGCGTCACCCCGGTGCCGCGTTCCCAGATCCGCAACCGGATCTCGGTGCGCGACAGAACCTGCACGACCTCGACATTGGTGCGTTCCGGGAACAGTGGATGATGTTCGTGCTCTGCCCCGAAGCGCGGAAGGTCGACCTCCTCGGCATCCTCGACGAAGAAGGTGCAATGCGGGTTGCCCATGCCGGTGGCGGTCGGCGCGCCCTCGATCGGCAGCGTCAGCGTGTCCATCTCGCGAGCAAGGGGGATCTCCCGCCAGTCCAGAAGCGGCAGGCCCAGGTTCACGCGGGTCAGCCCGCCGCCCGCGTCCTCTGCCAGAAGCGTGCCACGATCGGTCGTCAGCGTCAGGCGGTCCGCGCCGGTCTCGTCCATGATGTGGCGCGCGATGCAGCGCGTGGCGTTGCCGCAAGCCGCCGAAAGCGAGCCGTCGGCGTTGTAGAAGACAAGATGAGCGTCGGTGGTATCGGACGCCCGGATCAGCGCAAGCTGGTCAAAGCCAACGCCACGGTGCCGGTCGGCCAGCGCGCGCACTAGCGCGGGCGCGGGTGCGTCGCCGCCGCCCCGCTGGTCGATGACCACGAAGTCGTTGCCAAGCCCGTGCATCTTCATGAAGCCGGTGCCGTCTGATGCGTCCTGCCGTTGCATGCGCGCGCGTATACGCGCGGCACGGCGGCAAATCCAGTGGGCACGGATTTATCGCTTGACCGCCCAAGGCGCTTTTTCTACCTAGGGCGCCTGAACGCCCCGGCTTGCCGGAGCGTCTCGCTGCGGGCCCGTAGCTCAGTGGTAGAGCAGTTGACTTTTAATCAATTGGTCGAAGGTTCGAATCCTTCCGGGCTCACCAGTTCCAGAAACCCCGGGCAGCGCCCGGGGTTTCTTCTTTCCGGACGCTAGGCGGTGGGAACGGCGTCTGCTTGAATGGGGCCCGGAGGTCCCGCCATGGCAAAGCCGAATCCGCATCGCCCCTTTACCCCCGACCCCGGGTTCATGGCGCTTTGGCCCGAGGGCTACAGCGGCAATGCCGTCAACGGGCTTGGCGAAACCGGGGTGCGGCGCCCGCGCATGGTCTGGTGGGCGCCCGATCCCGATGGCCCCGTTTTCGGCGAGATGCAGAAGTGGTTCTACGCGCACGAACCGAAGGACCCCGACCTGATGGCGCTTCGGACGGAGCGGCGTGCGATTATCGAGGCGCCCCTGCCCGACCTCGCTGCCACCCCCGTTCAGAGGACGCCCGAGGAATGGACCGGGGCGCTGGCCCGCTTCGTCGAGGCGGGCGATTGCGAGATGACGGGGGTTGCCCGGCTGCGGCCCGAGTGGGTGTTCGAGCATCACGAAACGGATTTCGGCACCGTCATCATGCTGGGCGTGCAGCACGACCACGCAGAACTGTCGTATGTGCCCGAACTGCGCGGTGGGATAGAGGTGACGCGGCAATACTGCCGTGCCGCCGCGGCGGCCAAGCGCGTGGCCGGCTGGCTGCGCCAGCAGGGCTGGGAGGCAGAGCCCGTGACTGGCCCCATGACCGGCAAGATCCTGATGATTCCCCCCGCCCTGGAGTGCGGCTTCGGGGAACTGGGCAAGCACGGATCGCTCATCAACCCCGAATTCGGGTCCGCCTTTCGCCTTGGCGCGGTGCTGACGGACGCGCCCTTTGCCGTGACCGCGAAGCGAAGCTTCGGCGTGGATGCGTTCTGCCAGAACTGCCGGGTGTGCGAGGACGCCTGCCCGCCCTTCGCCATCACGCCCGACAAGCAGACCGTGCGCGGCGAAACCCGCTGGTACGTGGATTTCGACGCCTGCATTCCCTATTTCGCGGAAACCTCGGGCTGCGCGATCTGCATCGCCGTCTGTCCCTGGTCGCGGCCGGGCGTGGGGCTTAACCTTGCCGACAAGCTGGCCCGCCGGGCAGAACGGATCGCGGACGACCCCGGACCCTAGGGCGTGTCGCACACAATCGCCCTCGCCAAGGCAGACGAACGCGTTTGGCTTTGCAAACGCTGCCTCGTCTGCCTTGGCGAGGACACGACTCCGGTTGAGTGCGATACGCCTTAGCGATACTGCGCGGCGGTGATGAACTCTCCGAACGCCTCGCACCAGATCAGCACGGTAGTGTAGGCGGCGGGGTCGATGCCCTCGGGGATCGTGAGTATGACGCCGTCGAAACTCTTGACATCACCAATCAGGGCCGAGGCGGCCTTCAACGGAAGAAATTCATCTTCGTGCTCGACGAACTCGGGCACGAGGTACAGCTTGTAGTCCGGCCCCGGCGCCAGCCGCCCCTGGTGCACGATCTGCGTCGCGGTCAGGCTGACGGTGCCTTCGCCCCAGTGCAGGAAGTCGCTGCCGCGCAGGTCGCGGGTGAAGGTGCCGCTGAAGGCGGCGCCCTGCGCCATCTCCTGCAACTCGGCTGCATCCGGCGATTTCGGCGCGGTCAGGATCGGCAAGGCGTAGATCCCGAGTGCGAAACCCACGGCCAGAGCCAGGCCATGGGTCAGGATGAAAAAGGCGCGGCGCATCGGATTTTCCTGTGCATGGGCGGTGGTGGTGGCCGTGGGCAAGGCTAGCACGCCGACAGACATCCCCCAACAGCAGAGCCTCGCTCACCGCGCCCCGATCCTAGGCGTTGTCGGCGTGGCCCACGGGAATCGGCGAGAACGGCGCGGGCAGCAGGATCTTGCTTTCCTGCCGCAGGATGAGAGGTGCGGCCTGAGACAGGAACTCCTGCCAGACGGGTTCCTGCATCAGCGTGGCGCGGCGCGCGGCCCTCTCGTCAAGCGAGGAATAGGCCCACATGTGGACCGTCTGGTTCAGCGCCCCAAGCTCGGACACGAAATATCCGACCATGTGGCCCAGGATGCGGGTCTGAAGATCTCTGGCGCCGGTGTCTTCGTAGACCTTGAAGAAGACCGGGATCTTGCCCGGATAGAAATCGTAGGTGCGCTGCTCGACGATCATGGTCGGTCCTCCCAAGGGTATACCAGGGCGCTTCGTCCGGGCCCCGTCCGGTCTGCGGGCGCCGGCCTTCGGCGCACCCGCATGTCACCGGATTGGCACGCCGGGGGCAAGCCGGCAATTCCCGCAGTGCACGACGCGATGGCACGGGCGCCCCCGCAGTGGTCGCCGCTGTCCACGCCGGCTTGGCGAGAGTGCGTTTTCGGTGCTATCGGGCGGTCATGCTGTCCTATCAACACGCCTATCACGCCGGGAATGCCGCTGACGTGCACAAGCACGCCCTGCTGGCCGTCGCGCTGGAGTACCTGGCGCGCAAGGACAAGCCTCTGACATACCTTGAAACCCATGCAGGCCGGGCGCTTTACGATCTTGCCGCGCCCGAGGCGCGCAAGACCGGCGAGGCCGCCGCGGGAATCGCCGTGATGGCGCCCTGGTTCGCGCCCGACCATCCCTATTCCCGCGCGCTGGAGGTGGCACGGCGTAAGGGCGGCCCGCAGGCCTATCCCGGTTCGCCGCTGATCGCATCCACGCTCTTGCGGCCCGCCGACAGGATCGTCCTTGCAGAACGACACCCGCAGGAGGTTACCGCGCTGCGCCGCGCGATGCCGGCTGCCGATGTGCGTGCGGCGGACGGGCCATCGCTTGTCCTGTCCATCGCGCCGCCGCAGCCACGCCGCGGGCTGGTCCTGATCGACCCGTCCTACGAGATCAAGACAGAGTTCCGGACGATCCCCGAGTTCGTGGCCAAGCTGCGCCGCAAATGGCCGGTGGGCGTGCTGGCGGTCTGGTATCCCGTTCTCGCCAGCGGGGCCGAGCGTCCGATGGTCGAACGACTGGCCGGGCTGGACGGCGATGCCCTGTCCAGCGAGGTGCGCTTTGCCCCCGTGCGCCCCGGCCACGGCCTGATCGGAAGCGGGATGTGGATCGCCAACCCGCCTTACGGGCTGGAGACCGCCGCCGCCGAACTTGCGGAACGCTTTGCCGGTTCCGGCCCGCGCGCCTAGATCGGTCGGCACCGGGGCTCGGGCAGACACCGCAGGAGACCGGGGCCGGTGACCGGACGCAGCTCAGTCCGTGTCCTCCAGTTCGCGGGCAGCCAGAAGGTAATAGTTGCGCGTTGGGGCGTTGCAGGTCCGGTCCGCCAGGATCCTGAGGGCAGCGATCTTGATCCTTCGCGCGCCGGATCGGTTGGCGTCTTCGCCTGCGGCGATCAGCCTGTCCGCCAGTTCCATTGCCCATTGCGGATCGTCCGCGTCAAGCGCGGCTTGCGCGGCCTTCAGCAGCGCCTCTTCTCCGCCCACAAGCCGGATCATCCTTTGCGCTTCCGTCGCCGGCGGCAACTGGCCGAGGCTTGTGGGATTCCCGTCGAACCAGCCCAGTGTGCCGGCGAAATAGGCCCGCGCGGCATAGCCGGGGTGGCCGTAGAACGGCTGAAGGTAAGGTTTGTCGGCAAGCGCGGCCGGCAGCGCCAGGTTCGCTCCGATGGTCACCGGATCAAGCCCCGCATCCATGCCCCGGACGGTCTCCGAGACGACGTGGCGGATCGCGTCGCGGTAGTCCGTCAGTGCGGTCCGAACCGCCTCTGCACCCACGACGGGCTGCGTGTGGCCGGGCGCAAGCACGTCGGGCGCATAGGCCAGAAGCTGGTCCATCGTATCGGCCCAGGCATCGAAGTCGCGGTAGGGCGTGCCGCGGATCGCGTAGAGATTCGGAAAGGCATGGTAAAAGTTGTCCCCGCTGAACAGGATTCGGTCGCTGGCCAGCCAGACTACAAGGTGATCCGGCGTTTCCCCCGGCGCCCGGGCAAGCTCGAGATCGAAGCCTTCGCGGCTGAGCCGTGACGTTCTGCCGATGCGCAGCGTGGGTTCCAGATACCCGGCGCCCAAGCCCTTCATCGGCCGGTCTCCCGGCCCGATTCCCAGGCTGACCCGCTCCGAGGGGCCGAGCCCGATGCCGAACTGACGCCTGGTGCGGGCCATCAGTGCCGCATTGGGGGCGGGACGGGACTCATCGACATCCACCAGATCCGAGGCGAAGCTGTCGGCGGCGATGACCTCGACCGCGCGCCCCTCGGCAAAGACAGTCGCCCCCGAGATATGGTCGCGGTGCGAATGGGTGTAGATGATCGTGGTCACCGGAAGCCCGGACAGCTTTCGGAATTCGGCAAGGATGTTCTCGGCGGCTTGTGTCGATTCGGTGGTGTCGATCAGGACGACGCCGGTGTCCCCGACCAGGAAATGCACGTTGGACGCCGCAAACCCGACCGCCGTGTAGACGTTGGGCGACAGCTTGTGCAGCTTTCTTTCGAACTGGGCCGTGTGTGTCATCAGGTCGGGATGAGCGGGCATCATCTGTCTCCGTTCGGGCGACCGGGGCACCGCTGGTCATGGCGAAACGGTCGTCGCAGGCCCCGTGTCGCGGGACGTCACCGTGCCATTCGGGAGGCGCGGGAGCCGGAAGTCAAGCCGGATACGGGGATGCAAGGCGGGCCCCGGTCGTGCCCTGGCCCAATGAATTGTGCCGTGGCGTGGGGGGTCCACGCCACGGCACCTGGCCTTGTGTCAGATCGCAGCGATTACTGCAGCGACACCATCGTCGGCTCGTCCGCACCCGACGGGGCGCACCAGCTGGACAGGATGCCTTCCTTGGCGGGATCGCTCCAGGTCGGGTTGTCGATGTCGAAGACGATCGGCTTGACGTAGTCGACCGGGTCCACCAGCCAGTGCAGGCGCGGGCGGTCTTCCTGCGGCACGCCCATCAGGTCCATCTGGTTGACGTAGCCGGCATAGACCGACAGCGACGAGCCTTCCCTTGCCCGCGTCCCAGTGGTGATGTGGTTCGGGATGTAGATCTTCGGCTTGATCGCGGCCTGGTACATGATGAGGTCACGCAGGCCGTTGTTGTCGAAGTTGCCCGTCGCGGCGGTGCCCAGCTGAAGGTCCGTCGGGCCAAGGGCCTCGAGCAGGCCGATGATGCGCTGGCCGTCCTCGGGGACGCCGTCCCAACCGCGGCCCTTGCCTTCTTTCAGGGCGCCGGCGGTGTTGTGGTAGACGAACGAGAAGTTGGTGCCGTCCCGCAGCATGTAGCTGAAGAACAGGGATTCGCCGCCGCCCGGCGCACCGCGGGTGGTGCGGTTGTCGAACTGGCGCGGATCCACCGGCTCATAGTCGGCCTCGGCCCGGCGCGGCCAGATCTCCGTACCGGCGGGGAAGAGGTACTCGTCCCGCTCGTCGACGATGATTTCCACCGGCGTTGGCGGGAAGTCCGGGTCCGGATCCACTGCGACCGAATGCAGGTGGCGGAAGGCCGTCACACAGGCCTGCGGCTCCAGGAACGGGAGGTTCAGCACCTCGGTGCCCGGGGTCGAGCCGAAGCTCGTCACCGAGACGCATTCCATGTCGGCGCCCTCGGGGAAGGCGTAATCCGGGTTCTCCTGCACGCGCGGGTCCGCGGCAAGGCGCGCATAGTCCAGGTCCATCGCGCTGCAGGTTTCCTCGGTGGCGTAAATCACCGCGTCGGTCATCGCCGAGATATAGGCGGCGTTGTCGGCGTGGTCGCCGTGGCCATGTCCAAGGGTGATGACCTCGGGGTTCAGGTTCACCAGATCGAGGATCGTCAGCGGCGTGCGGCCACGCTCGACCTCCAGGCGGGTGACGAAGGAATCCATCATCACGAGGCGGCCCTGAACGGACACGGCGAAGGACGACGCGGACAGCCAGGACGCGATGACCTTGTCATCGGGCAGCGCGCCGGTCACGGGATCGACGTTCTCCATGCCGAAGACATGTTGCCTTGCGGCGATCATGTCGCTTGTTTCGACCGCGAAAGCCGGGCTGCCGAAGGCAGCGACGGCGGCGGCGGCCATCAGGATTGGGGATTTCATCTCTGTTCCTCCTTAGGGTGATTTGTCTGACGCCTTCCTGCCGCGCGGACCTGACGATCCGCACCGCGACGTTCTTCTCGGTTATCTGCGAAAGTCCTCGATATACGTGGCTTCAAGCTGGTAGCCGACCTGCGCGAGATCGGTGCGCAGCATCTTCGCCTGAAGGTTGCCGCTGACCAGGACGGCCTCCCACAGCTCGCGATGCGGCCAGGGCACCTCGCTGGTGGCAAAGACAAGCTGGTTGGGCGGCGGCGGCGGCACATGGATGCAGGCCCCGACGAAGGGGACCAGGACGAAGTCGGTCACGCCCTCTGCCGTCAGGCCCAGCGGGATCATGTAGCCCGCCAGCGTGATGTAGGCGCCGTCAAGCTCGGTGTTGAGCGCGCTGCCGTTGGCGTCGAACTCGGGGATCCAGACATCGGCCTGCGCATCGACGAAGCCCTGGCCGATGATCTCGCCATAGGGCAGGCCATCGGGGATCAGGTCGGACCATCGGATCCTTTGCGGCTTGCCCGCCGCAAGCCCGGGCGCCGCAGGAAGAAGCGCGCCGCCGAGAAGCAGACCAAGCGCCGTTCTGCGCGTCGGGGAAAGCCTGGAACATGCGGCGTCGCCACCGAGCACCGCGTCAATGCCGTCGGGTGTCTTTGTCATGTCTTCACCATCATTCCGTCTGCAAGAGAGAACCGGTAAGCCCGCAATGCGGGCACGAGGCTGGCCACCGCCGCGCCGGCGACGACGGCAAGCATGACCAGGAATTCGCGTTCGCTCGGCCAACTGATCGGCAACCAGAGGCCAAAGGCCGAATCGATGATCGGGCGCGCCACCGCGAGGCCCGAGTAGAGCAGTGCCAGCCCGGCGATGACGCCGCAGGCGGCGGTCAGCACCGCCTCGCTGAGCAGCAGGCCGACGATCGTTCCGGGGCGGGCGCCCATGGCGCGCAGGATCGCCATTTCGCGCCGTCGCTCGCTGAGGCTGGCCAGCGTCACCGCCATCATCCCGAGGATCGACGCCACGATCACCATGGCCGAGACCCCGACCAGCGCGATTTCGGCGATGCCGGTGATCTGCCACAACTCTTGCAGGGCGAGGCCCGGAAGCACGGCGAGCAACGGCTCTTCGGGGTAGGTGTTGATCCAGCGTTGCAGCCCGAACAGCTGCAGCCGCGAGGATACGCCCAGAAGCGCCGCGGTGATGGCCGCCGGCTCCAGGTCCATCTCGCGGATGACGCTTTCGGGCGTGGCCGCGCCGGGCCGCCGCCCGCCGCCCTGCCAGTCGACGTGGATCGCCTCGATCCCTTCGAGGCTGACGATCACCGTGCGGTCGACCGGGGTTCCCGTCTTTTCCAGAATACCAGAGACGCGGAACGGCGTGTCGTCATGGTCGCTGAACGAGGCGATGCCATGGGACACGACGATGGATTGCCCGATGTCATAGTCCAGCGTCCGGGCCACGTCGGCGCCGATGACCGCGTCGAAAAGATCGTCCATGCGCGCGCCGCTGGCGAACTCCAGCGTCCGCCCGCCGCGGTACTTGTACCGCTCGAAGAACTCGGTGGTGGTGCCCATCACGCGGAACTGGTGGTGGCTGTCGCCCAGCGAGATGGGAACGATCCAGTCCACGGAGGGCTGCCGCGCGATGTCCTGGTAGCTTTCCCAGGTCACGTTGTTGGTGGGCGTGCCGATCCGGAACACCGAGTAGAGCAGAAGCTGCACCGACCCCGACCGCGCGCCGACGATCAGGTCGGTGTCCGAGATCGTGTCGGCAAAGCTGGCCTTGGCGCCCGTGCGCACCTTCTCGACGGCAAGAAACAGCGCCACCGAGACCGCGATGGACATGACGGTCAGTCCGACCGTGAGAGAGCGTGCAAGCAGCGAGCCGAGCGCAAGGCGAAGGATCATGCGGCGATCCTTTCCGTGCGGGCGATGGACTCTATCCGCTCGACCCGGTCGAACTGGCGGCCGAGCCTTTCGTCATGGCTGACCAGGAGCAGGCTGGACCCGGCGGCGTGCATCTGGGCGAACAGCAGGTCGAGGAACCCGGCCTGCGCCTTCTGGTCCAGGGCAGAGGTGGGTTCATCGGCCACCACCAGATCGGGCTGGCCGATCAGGGCGCGGGCGACGGCGACGCGCTGCTGCTGTCCGACGCTGAGCTGCCCGGCCGGCGAGGCCACGATCGCGTCGTCCAGCCCCATCGCCCGGCACAGGCGCAGCACCTCGGCTTCCATGTCGCCGGCGCGCTTGCGGCGATTTGCCGAGAACATCAGCGGCAGCACGATGTTGTCACGGACGCTGGCATAGGGCAGCAGGTTGAACTGCTGAAAGATGACGCCGATCCGGTCGGCCCGGAACCGGTCACGCCCGGCCGCCGACAGCGCGCCAAGCTCTGCGCCTGCCACCTCGATTGTTCCGGAATCGGCCCGAAGGGTGCCGCAGATCAGCGAAAGCAGGGTCGATTTCCCGCTTCCGCTGTCCCCGACGATCATCACCGATTCCCGGCGCGACATGGCGAAGCCCGGCACCTTCAACGCGAAAGAGCTCTTGCCGGGCCAGCGAAAGGCCACATCCGTCATGCAGAGGATTTGGCCTTCCGGCATCCGTCAGCCTCCGAAATCGACCGTGAGGCTGGTCTGGCCGCGCTCTGCCGAAACGGCGGTCGCGCCGCTCTCGCCGAGGATCGTGAAGTTCAGCGTCTGCGAATTCGGGAACTGCTCGAAGATGCGCAGCGTCAGCGCGTCGACCGCACCGATGTCGGCACATTCAAGGTGGTATTCGGCGATGAACTCGAAATGCGCTTCGCCATGGTCATGGTCGCCGTGCGCGTGATCGTCGTCCTCATGTGCATGGTCATGGTCTTTCTTTTGCTCATGCGCATGATCGTGGCCCTCTTCGTGATCGTGATCGTGATCGTGATCGTCCGATCCGGCGGTCTCGGCCGTGATCGACACCGAGGCATGTTCGACGGCGCAGCCCGCCGCGTCGGGCAGGCCAAACAGGGCGAACGGATCGGACAGGATCGCGCGCGCGTTCTCCACGGCCTGCTTGTCGGCGTCCGTACTTGGCGTGTGCTCGAACCCGACGATGTCGGCACCCGGCGCATAAAGCGCCATCTGGATCTCTCCGCCCTCTACGGCGATCTCGATCGCAATCGTCCCGTGTTGGTGTGCCGCTGCCGAGCGGGGCTCGTCGGCGTGCGACGCTCCGGCGGCGAAGATGCCGACAACGGCAAGGGCGCAACGGGCCCTGTCGTTGGCTGTCGATCTGAAGATGGGGCTACTCATTCACTACTCCTTGGTCAATCGAACCGGGAACCGGGCACCGGCCCCGGCTGACGGGGCGGTGCCGAATGGGACTGCGGGTGTCCGAAGCTTCCCCCACGGACGCGCCCACTGCAGGCGACGCCGGCAGCGTGTTCCCGAAGGTGGCCGAAACGGTCCCGGCCCGGTCACGGCTGCGCAACGCACGCTTCTTCGGATCAGGTCATGAGAACGTCTGGCGACACGAGCATTTGCCCGCCGATCGCCCTGCCCGGCAGAGCACCTGACGGGGCGGCCCTGACAGGTCGTTGTGGCCTTTGCGATGCTCTCACGGACGCCCTCCCGATCTCATTCCGACGCTGACAGTTGCGTCGTCGTCTTTTTGTGCAGATAATGCCGACATTAAATGCCGGCGTTGTGTCCCCTGTCAACACGCGAACGCAGGAAGTGCGCAGCGCCGTGCATCGAAGGAACGGATCGGCGGAAGGGAACTATCTGCTTGCCGAGGAACAGAAGCTCAGCCAACGTGCCGCCCGAAATTTCGTGGCCGGGCAACGTTCCGAGGTTCTGGCCCCGCCGGGGTCGGCGCGGATCCCGTATCTTTGGGGGTCCCCGGACCCGCAACGCCGCGGTTGTAAGTGGTAGGTCCCCGATGACAGCGCCTCGCGCGCGGCGATCGGGGCGTGTATAGCCGCAATCCATTGGTGAGAAGAGGACGCATCGTGGCACAGCCAGGCAAACTGACCAGAGCAATCGACGCGTACCAGATGCTGAAACAAGAGATCCGGACGAACAGCCTGCCGCAGGGCTTCCAGTCGCCGGAACCCGAACTCGCCCTCCGGCTCGGGGTAAGTCGCACGACGCTGCGCGAGGCCCTGATCCGCCTGGAAAGCGAAGGCCTGATCGAACTGATCCCGCGACGCGGGGTGCGCGTGTTGCCCTTGCGTGCGGAAGACATGAAGGAAATCTACGACATCCTGATCCTGCTGGAGCCCGAGGTGGCCGCGGATCTGGCGTCGCGCCGCCTGTCGGAACAGGAGCTTTCCCCGCTGCACGAGGCCACCCTGCGGATGGAGGCCGCCCTCGATCGGGGCGACCTGGAAACCTGGGCCGCTGCGGACGACCAGTTTCACATGGGCATGCTGGAACTGCACGGAAACCGGCGACTCATGTCGATCATCCCCGAGCTCTGGGTGCAGATGTATCGCGCCCGGATGGTCACGTTGCGCCTGCGCGAGCTTCCGTTCCAGTCGAACATCGAACACCGCAGCATCGTGGACAGCATCCGGGACGGCGATGCAGACAGAGCGCGCGCCGAGTTCCGCGCACATCGCCAGCGGGCCGCACATGAACTGGTGTCGATCCTGGCCAGATCGGGGCTTGGCCAGTTGTGACCACCGGGCCGCGCGCGGGGCACCTCCGGCGCGGCGATCAGGACCCGCCGGACCGTGGCGGCCTCAGCGCAGCTTGACCTCGATCTTGACCATGTCCCCGCGATAAAGACCGTTCGCAAGGAGGATGATGTCGCCATGCTGGTCGACGGCGATGCGCTGCACCTTCGCGATCGGGGCGCCGATCGGGATGTTCAGCTGGTCCGACGTCACAAGGTCCGCAGAGTCGATGGTGACGATCTGCTTGGCGTCCACGACCTCCTGGTCCGGAAGATCCGAGACAAGCCGCATCGAGGTCAGCCGGGACAGCGCCTTTTCGGGGACCTTCGAGGCCACGCGCTCGTCCAGGTACACATCGCCCAGCAGGAAGGCGCATCCGTCGCGGCTGTGCCGGCGCCGCAGGTGCCGGTATGTCGGGGCGGGCCTGCCGATATCGCTTTCGAGACGGGGCAGCCGCGTCGTGCGCTCGTCGCTGAGGATCTCTATGGTGGCGTCCTGCCGCGCCAGCAGCAGGCCGGACCAATCCGTCCGCACCTCGCACCACAGGTCGCGCCTCGGGCGTTCCCGCACAAAGGTGCCCTTGGCGCGGAAGCGTTCGATCAGGCCGTCCCGCTCCAGCATGCCCAGCGACTGGCGGATGGTCATGGTCGCCACGCCGCATTGCTCGGCCAGTTCCTTGACGGTCGGGATCTTGTCCCCGACGTCCCATTCCCCGGAATCGATCTTCTGCCGGAACAGGCTTGCCAACTGGATGTAGCGCGAGACGTTGCTCTTCTCGAGCGCGGTGATCGTCGCGTTTCTGTCTGACGTCCCAGCCATGTCGGTCCTCGCACTGCAGGAAGGCTAGCGGCTGGGCGAGGTGAAATCAATCAAAAGACCTAGCTCTTTGATTCAACTTGTGCCTGCGCCCGGGCCGCTCGATCTGACCACCGCGCCTCTGGCCGCGCGTCGACCCCGGAAGACAGGGATCTTCGGACAACGGCAGCCGGAATGTCCCGAAGCTTGCCTTTGTTGGACGCAACGTACCCACAGTGACGGAAGGCACCGCAAGACACGTCGGGCAACAGATTGTGAAAACTGGTCGGAGTGAGAGGATTCGAACCTCCGGCCCCTGCCTCCCGAAGACAATTCGTCTGTGTAAGCACCTCAAAATACTCAAGAAACGTGAACTTTGGCGTCATATGGCGACGCTGAAACCGTTACAGATCATTCGAAACGTTGCGATATCGTTGCGGACCCACCCACCCTAGGCATATCTTGTTTTCGCAACCGATCAATGCCCAGCTGATCTCTCCAGTCAAGGGGAGCTAGCGAACGAAGAGGACAGTGCATCGACCATTTTTTTCTACTCCATTCACGCTTTTCCACTCTACAGGGGCATAGCCCCTCCTCGATGCAGCCAGTACCCCTCGTACAGGCGCTCCTACCCTGCAGCAGGGCAGTCAGACCGGAAGGTTACCTAGCGTGTACAACGCGCTGGGGATCGACGTTCGTCTCTGAGTTTGGCCGGGCAGTTGCGATGAAGACCTGTTTTGATTTTGCCGAGGCTGCGATCAAAGATCTCATACCTTAATTTCTGGCAACGGCTCAGCGCACTCCACACTCCTCGAGGCGCTTCAGATCGCGTGTCGCCACATCGACGAATTCGCGCTTGTGTCTTAAAAAGCCTTTCGCCAGATTGAGCCAGATCAAAGGCGACAACGCGTTGGATGAGCGAGATCGCTTCGGCAGCTTGATGAAAACTCTTTGCGGGGGGGACGGTGTGATGAAGCGAGATGGCGCCTCAACGGATGTGAGCACGCTTCGATCACTGCTCATTGTTGTCGTTGCATCGCTAATCCTAGTGGTCTGAACGAGACGGAAGAGTCCGTTTCGGGATTCCCAGGTCCGGGCTTGTGTGCGAGTCTCTGGAGATGCGCACCGGTGTCTGTTTCAGCGTCTCATCCAGCGACCGTCAGCGATTGGA